>JAGAKZ010000075.1 GCA_017848115.1 Oscillospiraceae bacterium | reverse complement strand
TTTATATTATCAAAAAAACATTATGTTGGGAGTGCAAACTATAAATGAAACGACTTGTTGTCGGAATACTTGCTCATGTTGACTCAGGTAAAACCACACTTTCCGAAGGACTTCTTTATTGTTCGGGAGACATTCGCAAACTCGGACGTGTTGATCATAAAAACGCTTTTCTTGATACTTATTCACTTGAAAAGGAAAGAGGAATTACTATATTTTCAAAACAGGCAGTTATACATTATGATGATACAGAAATATCTCTTCTTGATACACCGGGACACGTTGATTTTTCTGCTGAAACGGAGAGAACGTTACAAGTTCTTGACTATGCTGTACTTGTTATAAATGGTTCTGACGGTGTGCAGAATCATACACGTACTCTTTGGAAAATGTTAGAACGTTACAATGTTCCGGCGTTTATATTTATAAATAAAATGGATATAGCCTGTAATGATAAAGAAACACTGCTTTCGGAATTAAAAAGAAAACTGTCTGATGGTTGTTGTGATTTTTCCGTAAATGAAAAAAATGATGAATTTTACGAAGAAATTGCATCGCATGATGAGCAGTGTATGGATGAATTTTTTGAAAATCTGACAGTAGATGATAAAAATATTTGCCGTGCTATAAAAGAAAGAAAATTATTCCCTTGCTTTTTCGGTTCTGCTCTTAAACTTGACGGTGTAGAAAAATTTCTTTGCGAATTTGATAGATATACTGTTATGAGTGAGAGTAAACCCGGTTTTTCAGCAAAGGTTTTTAAAATTTCGGAAGATGAGCAGGGAAATCGACTTACACATATGAAAATAACAGGTGGAAGTCTTAAAGTAAGGGAACAGCTTTCTCATGAAGGAAAGTGGGAACAAAAGGTCAATCATATACGTATATATTCGGGAACAAAATTTACTGCGGTTGACGAAGTTTTTCCCGGAACGGTATGTGCGGTTACAGGTCTGACGGAAACATATTCGGGAGAAGGTATCGGAGATGAAGAAGATTCACCCGAAACAATGCTTGAACCTGTTCTGACATACAAAGCAGAGTTTAAGGATCAGACAAATCCACAGCAGGCAATTGCAGCATTCAGAAAACTGGAATCAGAAGATCCGAAACTTCACGTTATCTGGAATGAGCAGTTAAGAGAAATACATGTGCAGGTAATGGGTGAGATGCAGACTGAAATTTTACGTTGTCTTCTGAAAGAACGCTTTATGATGGAAGTAGATTTTGTACATGGAAATGTTGCTTACAAAGAAACCATAGCTGATACAGTAGAGGGCGTAGGGCATTATGAGCCGCTCAGACATTATTCGGAAGTTCATTTGCTTCTTGAACCCGGTGAACGTGGAAGTGGGATGAAGTTTTTTACGGACTGTCGTGAAGAAGTACTCGATAAAAACTGGCAAAGACTTATTATGACACATCTTTATGAAAAAACACACATAGGTGTTCTTACAGGTTCGCCGCTTACTGATATGAAAATAACTTTGATTTCAGGAAAAGCACATCTTAAGCATACAGAGGGCGGAGATTTCCGTCAGGCTACTTACAGAGCAGTAAGACAAGGCGTAAGGCAGGCAAAGAGTATTTTGCTTGAACCATGGTATGAATATACTCTTGATGTACCTTCTGAGTACATCGGACGGGCTATGTCTGATATGACAAGATTAGAGTGCGACTTTTCAGCTCCTCAGACCGATGGCGACAGGACTGTCATAAGTGGAAGAGGACCTGTTGTGTCATTAAGGGATTATCAGAATGAAGTTGTGGCATATACAAAAGGAAAAGGTCTTTTTTCATGTGTTCTGTGTGGATATGAGCCGTGTCACAATACCGAAGAGGTTATAGAAAAAATAGGGTACAGATGTGACAGCGATATTGAAAATTCGTGTGATTCTGTTTTTTGTTCTCATGGTGCAGGATTTGTTGTTAAGTGGGATGAGGTTTTTGATTATATGCACATACCTTTGAGAAAAACCACTGAAGAAAAGTACGAGGAACAAACCGGTACATATATGCAAAGAAAAGTGTCAGAGTACAAGGGAAGCATTGAGCAGGAAAAGGAACTTATGGCTATTTTTGAACGTACTTACGGAAAAGTAAATGAAGAAAAAAAACGAAACGCTTTTCGTTCCAAAAAAGAACGTGAAAAATCAGAAGTTACTTTTAAAGGTAAACCTCTTCCGTCTGGTCCGCAGTATCTTCTTGTGGATGGATACAATATAATATTCGCATGGGATGAACTAAAGAAAATCGCAGATGATAATCTTGATCTGGCACGCAGTATGCTGATAAATACACTTTGTAATTATCAGGGAATATACGGATGTGAAGTTATACTGGTGTTTGATGCGTACAGGGTAAAAGGCGGAGAAAGAGCAGTTGAACGTGTTGACAATATATATGTCGTATACACCAAAGAAGCTGAAACAGCGGATATGTATATAGAAAAAGTTTCTCATGATTTAAGCCGTGAGCATCGTGTAAGAGTTGCTACATCGGATGGACTTGAACAGATAATAATTCTTGGAAACGGTGCTTTTAGAATTTCTGCAAAAGAGTTATATGCCGAAGTAAAGCTTGCAGAAAAAGCAATACAGGATTATATAAAAGAAAATACCAGGTGATCCGTGATCTTTACAATGAAATTTCAATCGGCAAAAAGTCGCAGTTTCCGCTTTGATATTGTGTATTGTTGTACGCAAATATCATAAGTTTTTCCATTCCTTCTACAGATTTTAGATCACAGTCGCCTGCAAATCCGTTTTCATATATATAGGTGAGATAGTCAGATGTATTTTCGCAGATAAGCAAAAATTCGATAAGCCTTTTATCAAGATTTTTCATATACGTATAGAAGTCGGAGAAAAAAATATATATTCTGTGTTTTATATAAAGATATTCAGAATGTCTGAGTAGTTCCTGCGGTGTGAGTTTTTCGTTTTCTATCTCAAATGATATGTTGTCACAGAGTTCAGTGTATTCGCAGATGATTTTTTCTCTGAGAAGTTCAAGATAAACTTTCATTTTTTTATCCCCCTATGGAAATATATTTTTATGTCATCATCATTTAATCGTAATGGTTTTAATTATAGCATTAAATAAATTTGATTTCAAGTTTTAAGGAGAAATGTTGTTTTTTTACTGCTACATCCTATGAAATATAAGTGATAAATTTATACCACTATTGAAACAAAGACGAAACTATGGTACAATAAAATACAGTTGTGAAAAATTCTGAAAGAAGTGATTATTATGAAAAAAATAACTCCATTATTTCTCGGTATGGCATTACTGCTTACTTCCTGTGATATTTCTTCGGGTAAATCAGGAGACAGTGATAAGTTATCGATTGTAACCACTATTTTTCCGCCATATGATTTTGTAAGAGAAATAGCTGATGATAACGTAGAGATCACTATGTTACTCGAACCGGGTTCGGAAAGTCACTCATATGAACCTACTCCGCAGGATATAATAAAGATTCAGGAAAGCGACCTTTTTATATACGTAGGCGGTGAAGGAGATGTATGGGTAGACACTATACTTGACTCAATGAACAAACCGCTCAATACTATAGTTCTTATGGACGAAGTGGAAGCTGTAACAGAAGAAATTGTTGAAGGAATGGAACATGAGCATGAACACGAACATGATGAAAATTGTGACCATGATCACAGTGAAGAAGCAGAACTTGACGAACACGTATGGACTTCTCCTGAAAATGCAATAAAAATAGTAGAGAGTATACGTGATGAGTTATGTTCTATAGATGAGGAAAACTCAGGTACTTATAAGACAAATGCTGACGCTTATCTTAAAGAATTAAACGCTCTTAATGATAATATAAAAGAAATCGTCAAAACAGGAAAACGTGATACAGTAGTTTTCGGCGACAGATTTCCTATGAGATATTTTGCGGATTGTTATGATATTTCCTACTACGCAGCATTTCCGGGTTGCAGTACAGACAGTGAGCCGAGTGCATCGACAATAGCATTTCTTATTGACAAGGTAAAGGAAGAAAATATCCCTGTTATATTCAGTATAGAGTTTTCAAATCAGAAAGTAGCGAAAACTATTTCAGAAGCAACAGGTGCAAAGATATATGAATTTCACTCGTGTCATAACGTGACAAGTGATGATTTTAAAAACGGAGCATCTTATTTAAGTCTTATGACAAGAAATGCGGAAGTGTTGAAAGAGGCACTTAATTAATATGTAAAAATGAAAGAGGGATAATAACATGGCTATATCGGTTTTATGGTTTTCAAGACATGATATGACGAAAGAACAGATAGAAGATCTTGAACGAATATATGGTGATATAAATATAGTGAAATTTGATAAAACAATCAAAGATGTTGAAGAGATACTGAGTGTGGGGAAATTTGACGTATATGCAGTTGTTTTACCTGCAAATCTTATAGCCAGGCTGATGAAAATATGTCCTGAAAATGTTCAGATAATACAGCCTGTGTCAGAGAGAGTAATAACTGAAAATAAGATCATCAATCCTGCTACACAAAAAGAAGAAAGTGAATATGAATTTCGTCATGTGTGCTGGCAGAGAATAGTGAAAGCTGTTTTTGAAGTAGAAACATTATGATTAAAAGGGAAGGAATTTGAGAATGAAAAAGTTTATAATGACAAGTCCTTATCAGCAACCGGAAAAATTAAAAAAATCTGTTTACACAGCGGCAGACAACAGCAGATTGCAGTATAACAAACCTATAAGTTTTCCTCTGCTTGCTGCTATAAATGGATACGCAGAACAAGGAGAGTCAATAGAGGTTATTGTGATACGTTCTGCTTATGAAAACTCGATAAAAAACTATGAGAGTTTTAAAGAAGAACTTGAGGGGCTTTGCAAAGAAAAAGGAATACTGTTGTCAGCTATCAAGCCGATAGATGTACCATACAATGATCTTCTTGATACACAACTTGATATTTTCAGCAAACTTATAGAACAGACTGATAATGATGATACTATTTACTGTTGTATGACATATGGAACAAAGGCGATCCCTATGGTGCAGATGATGGCACTTAATTATGCATACAAGATTCATAAAAATGTAAGTATAGGATGTATAGTGTATGGTGCTGTTGATTTTAACACCGGAAACACAAGCATTTATGATATAACTTCATTGTTCTATATGAACGAAATTATAGACAGGTTATCCAAACAGAAGCTCAGCGATCCTGCGGCTATGATAAAACAACTTCTTGGATAGAGGGGGTGTTATCATGGATATAAAAGAAATAGAGCTCCTAATAAATAAACTTGCCAGAGAATATTCAGAGGTAGACGAAAAAGATGTGGCTGTAAGAAAAAGTAAGATCAGTGAGATTTGGGTTATGATTTATGATGACTATTATTTCAGATATCTGAAAAATTTTATCAGAAAATCAGGTGCTTCAAATTTTGATGATGACGGAATAAGAGATGTTATAAATGATGCATTTTTTTATTCTATAAAAAAATATGATCACAGTCAGTGTGATAAATATACTGCATATCTGATATCAAATATACGATATAAACTTAAAGATGCATACAAGGTATATAAAAGAGAAATTAACAGATGTTCTTCTTATGATAGTTGTTATGAAGATGATGATAAATCAGATGAAATAAATACTATAAGTGATGATTCTCTTAGAGTAGATATTACATTAGAAGAAAAGGAAAACAGTATCGCTCTCTTTCTTGACCTTCAGTCAATGATAACAAGATTTTACGAACATAACCAGGGAAAGAGTGCAAATGAAAAAAGATATTATTATACACGACTTTTCTGCACTGAATATTCTGTATCATATGTAAAAAATGAACCCGGACTTATCAATATGATAAATGTAAATGATTTTTTTGAGGCGATAGATACCGGGTTTTTAAATTTTTTTATGTCTGACGAGTGCTTTGATGTAGGACAGATATATACAACTTCTTTGAAAAAATATTCGGATGTTCTTGAAAAGTGTCAGACGGATAAATCAGAAAAAGAGATAGAGTTTCCGTTTCAGGCTGATATTTATATCTCGTATATATACCAAACTAGAAATGAACGTGTATCAAATGCAGTTATCACTCAACAGAAGGGACATTATATGAGTAAGTTCAAAGAAATAAGGATACAGGCTGATTGTCTGGATAAAAATATTAAAATTGATATCAGTATATAAAGGAGAAACTGAGATGATCGATATGATATCACAAATCCCGTATCTGAAAATAAAGGTTACGATGAAAACTTTTCAGAACGGTGCAATTCTTCCACAGTGGCTCGGTTCTGCGATACGTGGTGCTCTTGGTGCAAAACTTCTTGAAAAATGTTGTGTGTATCCTGAATATGAATGTCAGATATGTGATGACAGATGCAGTGCAGGTATCCTTTTTGGTACTTCTTCATCTGAAAAGAGCGAGGAAACAATAAGTCCGTATATTGTAAACTGTGAAAAAGATGTTTTCGATGGCGAGAGTATTTACTTTTATATCACATTGTTTGCGGAAGGAACAGACACTTTTTATGATGTTGCAGATGTTCTTATGTCAGGACTTGAACTTGGAGCAGACAGAGTGCCGTTTTTTTTGACAAAGATTACTGATGCATTAACCGGTAGAGAGTTTTTTAACGGTTCAGAGGTAATACATCCTGAGTTAAATAATATCGAATGTTTGAAGTATGAAAATGTCAACAGAATTATGGTTGAATTTATAACGCCATATAAGACTAAAATAAAGTTGAATGATTTTGGTTTTGAGCAATTGATAAGGGCAGTTTTCAGAAGACTAAGTACATTAATAAAGCAGAGCGGTGGAGAAATAAATTTTGATTTTAAGTTGATGATTGAAAAATCAAAGAAGATAAACATGAGGTATAAGGACGTTCAGATTGAAAAAGTACGTCGTTATTCAAACCGCTCAGAAATGTCTATGAATCTGACTTGTTTTACTGGAATGATGGTATTTGAAGGAGAACTTGATGAGTTTGTTCCATATCTGAAAGCAGTTGAGGTATTAAATTGCGGAAAAATGTGTGTTATGGGGTTCGGAGAAATCAAGGTGAGTTTCTTGAAATAATGTAAAAATTATCGTTTGTAAAAAAATACAAGTAAAAACATCGTTTTCTGATTATTATTAGTCAGTGAAATGATGTTTTTTATTTTATAAAACTTATCCCTTAAAATGCTCAAATGAAAATCTATGAAGAAGTGAAGTGAGGTGAAAAGAATGTTTTCTATAAAAATTACTCTGTGATCCCTTAAAACATCCAGACGAAAATCTATGAAGAAATAAAGCGAGGTGATTTAAATGATGGTAATAACAGTTCCGCCACTTACATTCTGAAAGAGTCTGTGTTTGAATATTTGTGGAGGAAAATAATTATGATGGTTCTGGTAGTATATGATATAGACATGGAAGACAAAGTATCGGGAGCAAAACGATTAAGAAATATCGCAAAGTTATGTGAAAGATACGGAGTCAGAGT
>JAGAKZ010000031.1 GCA_017848115.1 Oscillospiraceae bacterium | reverse complement strand
AATAAATTTTCAAAGTAAACGCAACACGGGAAAATATACCTGTTGCATTTACTTTGAAGATAATAGGTGTTGCGTTTAGTCTGAAAGTAAAAGAGAAATAAAAAACATCCCTACCATATACCTCCCCATGGGGAGGTATTGCGTTTACTTTGAAGGTAAAATGGTGCATAATAACCATATACTCATAGAAAGGAGTTTGATTATTATGAGTAAGCATTTAACCTTAGAAGAGAGAACAACAATACAGGTATCTCTTGGGGAAGGAAAGACAATAGGAGAGATTGCAAAGATTCTTGGAAAAGCCACATCCACAATCTCAAGAGAGGTGAGAAAACACGCGGTAACAATTAAAAAAGGAGCATACGGATACGGACTAAACGAATGTGAAAACCGTTACCACTGCAAAGAGAAAGGGATATGTATCTCAAAACCTGACTGTGTTACAAAGAACTGTCGCTTCTGTAAAGAATGCAACAGTAACTGTCCAAAATTCAAAAGAGAAGTGTGTAGCAAATTGAGTTCACCACCTTATGTATGTAATGGATGTTCTCATAAGCCAAAATGCACTCTTGAAAAGAAAATGTATGATGCCAGACAAGCCGACAAGGAATACAGAACTGTTCTGTCAAATTCCAGAGAAGGATTCAATCTGACTGATAGCGAGTTTTGTAGCATTGATTCTTTTGCTTCTGAGTGTATTGATCGTGGTTTGTCAGTATACAACATCATACACAATCACTCTGACGTAATAATGTGCTCTGAAAGCACACTATACAGACTGATACATAGTGGTTCTCTTTCGGCAAGAACCATCGATCTTCCGCGTGCAGTAAAGTTCAAAGTACGCAAAGGTAAGAAAAAGCAGATGAAGATTGACAAGAAATGCACTGCTAACCGCAGCTATGAGGATTTCAAAAAATATATATCTGAAAACCCTGATACACTTGTTACAGAAATGGATACCGTAGAGGGCAAGAAAGGCGGCAAAGTTCTTCTGACTTTTATGATTCCTAACTGCAGCATGATGCTCGCTTTCATAAGAGATCGTAATGATTCAAAGTCGGTAACAGATGTGATAGACTGGCTGTACAACACTATTCCGGAAGATGCGTTTAATGCAATATTCAAGGTTATCCTAACTGACAACGGTGCGGAGTTTTCCAATCCAACTGCTATTGAATTCTGCGGTAATATTAAGCGTTCCAACGTCTTTTATTGTGATCCTTACTCCTCATATGAAAAACCCAGAGTTGAGAATAATCATACTTTGATTAGAAGAATAATCCCTAAAGGTACTTCATTTGATCACCTTAATCAAGATGATATCGACCTTATGATGTCTCATATCAATTCCTATTCACGCAAAAACCTGAATGGTTTTTCGCCTGCTGAATTATTTGTGAAGCTTTACGGTTATGAAGTGTTGCGTTTACTTAGACAGCAAATCATCCCCAACGATAAGATTATTCTTAAACCTAAACTTTTTAAAAAATAATTCCTTGTTTTTACAATAGAAAACTGTTGCGTTTACTCTGAATGTAAAAAAAAATTACTTATTCAGGGTTAGCTTTGCTATACCCTTTTTTAGTTTTTAACTTAACTTTTTTTATGCACAATCATTATAATTGCGCACTTTTATCATTGTTTTATAGCGTAATATTAAATTGTTTTTATGTTGGTTTCAAAGTAAACGCAACACCATTGCATTTACTTTGAAGGTGTTGCGTTTACTTTGACAATTAACCAATAAATAACTTTTCATGAAAAAATATTTGTTTTATTATAGTAAATCAAAAATATATGATTTTATGGTGTTATTATTCTAAAATCAATGCATTTCCATTTGATATAGTAACTCTGGAGATTGAAACGACACTGTCTATTGTATTTTCGTCTTGTAAATCTGTTTTATCCTTAAAACCTATTTGTACAGTATCTTTGACATCAATAAGTCCATTATCCACATAACGTGATACACGCAGGTCATTGAGAAAGATCTTATATGTGATGCCGTCAGACGGATTTTTGCATAAAACCGAATCATCGACAAGGATATATTCTTCGGTTATTTCGGTGATTTTTCCTGTTATTGAATTTAAGTATGGTTCATATTCGGTTGGTGATGAGTTTTCTTTTGCATATGTTATGATTTTTTCGGCAGTATACTTTCCAATATCAAAAATATATGCCCAGTCAAATGCATTTGTCCAAAGATAGCCGTCTGTGGTGATATACAGGGCTCTTTTGTAAACACCGAGAGTGTCTGAAGTTATAGTAAAACTAAGGTATTCTCTGTCGCTTTCATGCCAGTGTTCATCTTCAACGAAAGGTGCATTACGGCAGTTATAGAGAAGTTCCCATATCAAACTATCGTTTTCAAGTATATAATGTTGTCCGTCAGGTCCGTCATTTTTCTCGGAAAATCTGTTTAGTTGAAGTATTTCCTGCAGATTTACTTCGTCAAGAAGTTTTCCGAAAGTATCGGGTGGGTTATATTCTGCATTTTTAAAAACATAACAGTCGTTTTCCATTCTGACTGCGATAAATTGAGATTTATTTACATTTTGTAATGTATAAACATCAAAGTCTTTGGTATATTTTTTATCATTTATATCATCATATCCGACAGCGGTGAATTTTCCGATGTGTTCATCAAGAAGTGAATCGGATACACTGTTACCGCTTCGGTGGTATTCAGCTCCGTCAACTTCAATCGTGCTGTATTGTTCATAAACAGTTTTAAACTCCCATGGCCATATGACAGAAACAGCAGATTCGCTTATTTGAAAATCTTTGTATCTGCCGTTTTCATCGGGTGAATTTGTTGTGTCATGGTTAATGAGTTTTGGAAGAATGATTATACCGGCAACGGTGAGTGTAGCAAAGCAGGCAACAGCAATTTTAAATCGTTGTAACAGAGCAGGTCTGTTTTTTGTTTTGTTTTCTGCCAATGAAATCAGTTCATCATCAATATGACCTATAGCATGTACGATTTTGGGTATTTTCATATTTCAACGCCCTCCTGTATCAAGTATTTCTTCAACTTATTACGGGTGTAAAACAACATATTTTTTACTTTGCTTTCGGTAAAATGATAACGTTTTGCGATATCTTTTACCGAATCGAAAAAATAATATTTTCGTATGAAAACATTCCTTATATCTTCTTTTTGTGTATAGAGAAATTTGCTTATCAATTTACCTGTTTCTTCGTCACTTATACTCTGAACATATCTGTTATCAGGCAGAACGTCTTCAAGTTCTTTTAAGGATATGACCATATCCTGAGATCTTTTATCGCGTCTTAGAAATTCCAGTTTTTTTAGTGACAGGTTTCTTGCAATTTTGCAGACAAATGCCATAAAATTATATGGTCTTGTGGGTGGAATAGCGTTCCATGTTCCGATGTATGTATCGTTTACACATTCTTCTGAATCTTCATTGTTTCTGAGGATATTATATGCGATTTTATAGCATAGTTTACCGTATTTTAAATCGGTTTGTGTGATTGCCTGTTCATCTCTTGCAAAGTAGAGTTCTATAATTTCATAGTCCTCCATGTCGGTCACCTCCCGTATTTTATGTAAAAGCGCTTTCAATAATTAAGTACGTTTTTTTCGGGATCGGTCTTAAAAAATAATTATTTTTTATTGAAATATTTTTGCTGATGATAAAGTGTACAAAAAAAGATTTATTGAATAATTCTTATAACTATTGGCAATAAAATAGCAAGTGAAAATAATGCTATAAAAATTCGTGGCATAAACTTTTCTGTTTTTGTAAGAGTTGAATATTTAGGATGGTTTTTAAGTTCCTTCCATTCACACAAAAATGGGGTAAAAGGTAATTTCTTTTCCATTTCATCAATGATCAGATATTTCATTTTTCCGAGTCTTCTGTAGTTGTCAATTGATTTTTTCCAGAGTATACACAAAACAATGCCTACTACTGAAAGCAAAATGCTCTTATAATCCAGAGAAAAAGAGATAACAGCCAGAAGTGCTGAGTTTAGTGTGATAAATACATTGTTTGAACTGATACGCTTTTCGGCATTGCTGTTAGCCATCTCAACACAGGTTTTCCATTGTTCTAAAACAGCTGAGTTATAATTATCGCCGTATTCTTCTTTTGATAATGATTCTATATTCATACTATCACCTTTATAAATTTATTTTTTTACAGATATATAAATAATTATAAACCAGTCAGACTAAAACTGTCAATAAATTTAACTACCGATAAACAACAAAAGCCGATGAGTATTAATGAACTCACCGGCTTTACATCGGTAATTTACCAGCTGATTACAGAATGACTGTGAATGTAGAATTCTTCCTGACTAGGTTGCCATGCTTTTTCCTTTTTTGAAAAAAGTTTGTCGTATTTTTCAACTGCGTCCTCATCATTACAGGGTTCATCTGCGTTGTTTGAATGATATATCCACTTTCTGCCGTCAAGAACATTTTCTTTGAGTTCTTTTACAAGAAGAGCAGCAGGATAAATATCACCTTCAAAACAGATGTTGTACTTCTTACAGCTTTTATAGCCTCTTGCAACATAATTATCGGGATTTCCGAAATTTATAACAATGTCATATCCGAGTGCCAGAGCTTTTTCAAAAGTGTATTCAAGTAAGATTTTGCTGTAGCCCTGTCGCTGATAATCGGGGTGAATACAGAGCGGTCCCATAGAGAGAACAGGTTTGATCACACCATTTTCATCTGCGAGTTCGGCCTTTGAATACATGATACAGCCTATGATTTTTCCATCGGTTTCGATAACAAAGTCAAGTTCAGGGATAAAAGCTTCGTGCTGTCTGAGTAC
Organism: Oscillospiraceae bacterium; assembly: GCA_017848115.1. Taxonomy (GTDB): domain Bacteria; phylum Bacillota; class Clostridia; order Oscillospirales; family Ruminococcaceae; genus HUN007. The sequence goes on along the minus strand of JAGAKZ010000031.1, from coordinate 145,876 downwards.
ATGTATAAAATAATGTTCGCTGCACCCCGGAACACTTAAATTCCAGAATGCTTCACGTGCGAGATTTTCTACTTCAAAATAGTCGTTTTCTGTTTCCAAACGGATAATATAGTCATTTTTATTCATTGTTTTTCCTCCTGAAAATTGTTGACCGTCAATACGGGAGGTTTGTGTGAGAATGTATTCGCAAACCTCCCGTTTACGCTACAATCTCCTTTTTAGTTGTCTTTTTCAAAAAAACGCTCCTTAGTTGATTTTTGTGAATTTGTTTGTATGCATTGTTACATACACTTGAATTATAGCATGCAATACGGGAAAAGTCAATCTTGTTATTGCATTAAAAATTTGGTATAATAGATGAAATAATATTATCAATTATAGATATTATAAATAAATGTCAGAACAAGGAGGCTAATTGAAGTGAACGATGAATGGAAAAGAAAAAATATGTCGATAAGATACCAGGTTCGTGATGAGATAGAGGAAATTATTAAAGAGAAAAATATCGACAGAAAACGTTTTTACGAATTTTCAAAATCACGTTATTCTGAAATAATTGATAAATTTTATTACTCATTTTTTGAGTACAAAGACAGAAGAAAACCTGCCTCTGATGAACTTAGTTATTTGTGGCTTCGTTTTCAAAAACAGTTAAATCATTCAAAATCGGTTTATCTGGACTGGAGTTATGAGGATTTTATAGATAGTATAAATCAAGTTATGCCGGATTTTGATGAAAGTAAGATGTATTATCTTATTCTGTGTCATGGGTGGGTTTATGAAGGATATATCAGTGAAATTATTTCTATATTGGTTGAAATTGATAGGTGGATTGATGATTTTTATATTGTATCAAAGAAATTTGACTGGCTGATTTGTTATTGTGAAGATGGAGATTGCTTATTTTCAGTATCAAAATGAGTATATTTTGAAATATCCAACTTGTATTTTGGGGTAATATTTTTGTTATATAGTTATACGAAAAGAAGAAATGTATTATGAAAAATTATGTGGTAGAAAATTATGAAAACTATCGTGAGGAAGACCGTTTATCTACTAACAATGCAAGAAGAATAGAGTATCTTACAACAGTCAGGATACTTGATGAATTGATTGACAGCAATCAAAAAATTCTCGACTGTGCCGCCGGAACGGGAATATACGCTTTTCATTTTGCACAGCAGGGAAATGAGGTAACTGCGTATATTCCGAGGTATTATATTTTTCAGTTGATTGCTATGCAGATACAAAAAGCTACCCGACTTCAATATCAGGTAGCTTTTAATATTTATTATTCTTTTATAAGTATCAAGGGATTTTTGTTTAATTTTTTTTAAAGTTAAAACGTATAACCTCCTCCAAATGTGATAACTTCCCAGTCGCCGTCATCTATTCTTCCAAGTGTCCAGCCCCAGCTATATTTTAAGTAAGAATTCAAAACATGGTGTTTGTCGCCGAAAAGCGGTGGTCGCATTTCTGTTTTGAAAACAATACACTCGGAATAAGGTACACCATATTTAGCAATTGCTTGTCCTTTATGCTCATTCAATTCTTGTTGACATACATCATCATTTGTATAGCTGATAGAGTAAATTTTGCTTTTAGTGTCTGAAACTATACCTTCAATGTTATAGATTCTTTCTTTGATAAGATCAATTGCATCATCCATATCTTGTTTTGAATAAATTTCAGACGTTCCATAGCTAATTGTAGTAGGCTTGGCGAAATCGTAAATTCCTAAGATTATAAGTAATAAAATTAACAATTTAATTATATTCAGCACTATTTTTCTTCTGCGGTTATGTTTGATTATTTTTAAAGCCACAGCATCACTGTCGCCAAAATCAACTTCTTCTGCAGCAATGTAGTCTATCTTACTTGGCGCAGATAATGTTTCGAGTTCGGCACGACATTCATCGCAAGTATCAAGGTGATCTCTAATATAGTTCGCCGTTTCAGTACTGACCTGTCCTTCAAGGTACAGTGGAAGTAAATCACGGTTAATGCTACATTCTTTTTTCATATTATTTTTCCTCCAATCTATTTTTTATCATAGTTCTCGCCCGGTGATATGTAACACAAGCCCAGTTTTCAGATTTGTTGAACATTTGACCTATTTGTTTAAAACTCAGCTCTGCAAATACCCGCCACATAAAAACTTCCTTATATGGTTCAGGTATCTCATGCAGTTGTTTTCTGACTTGTGCTATTTCTTCCTGTTTTACAAGTTTTTCTTCGGGAGTTTCATTTGGATCGGCAAAATATTGTAATTCCAAATCATCATCATTTTTTGTTTGACCTCTTTTTTTCAGATATGATAAGTAACAGTTTTTGGCAATCTGACAAAGCCATACACGAATATCACAATCGCCCCGAAATTTATGTATGCTGTTCATGGCCTTATAAAATGTATCAGCCGTAACTTCTTCGGCAATATGTTCGTTGTTGGATAGTTTGCGGATATATCGGAATACATCGTTGAAATATTTTTGATAGATTTTCTCAAACTCCTTCATTTTACCACCTCCTGCAACAGATTTTTAAGTTCAAGATATTCTATTAAGGCCTTCTATAATATAAGACTTCGAAAAAACAGAAATCTTACAAAAAAATTAAAAAAATTTATTTTTTTACGGAGAATTATGTTTTATAGTAAATAAAGCTTGTAAATAACCTCAAAGCTACCTGATTTTAGAGTCAGATAGCTTTGGATTTATTTTTTGTGATTATAGATTATGTATTTCAGATTCAAGTTGTTTTAAATATGTCAGAATGTCATTAAAATCAGGGGATTCTCCATAAAACATGTTTTTCATTGCAATATAATCAGATTTGAGCGATGGCAGAATGGTAGCAGATGGAATAAGATTTATAGTTTTTAGGGTTGCCGTTTCATAATGAGCACTTTTAGTATAGTAGAACTTTTGTTTAAAGATTATATCTTTTTCAAGGAGGTTTTTTCTTTCAAATGCAGATTTTTTTATAATCTGAATTACCAAGACAGTATACATCATAAAGATGGCGGGCATATCTGTGTGGAAGTGTTTTGTTTTCAGGAAAGTTTGCGATTTTATGTAATATGGTTATTTTCTCCCAAAAAGTTCTTTCGACATCAATAGTTAGTATATCTGTACTTTTCTGCGTAAATAATTTTTCGTATTGTTCAGCTACGAAAGGCGAGATGGCTGTGAGGTGAGAAGGCATCCATTCTGCAAGCGGACCGATTTCCAGTCTAACATGAGGGATAATATATTCTGTTTTAAAGATTTGAGGATAAATAAAGTCAATAATCATTTCATCATTATCATCGACTTTTACCCATTGACCGTTTCCTATTTTGAGAGAAAGTTCTTGGTTTAATATGGGTACAAGAGTATTAAGATAAAATTTAGCAGCCTCTTTGTTTATTTGTTTGTTATAATTATCTTGTTTAGTTCTTGAACGTTCATCCCAAGGGTTTGAATCATCTTTGATTATTTTTCTCCAGTCAAGTATTAAGTCGATATCTTCTGAAAAACGTTCTATTACATGATATGCTTTTGAAAGACTTGTTCCGCCTTTAAAAACAAAAGCTTCTCTATATTCACACTCATGAAAAAGATGATCTAGCATGAAACATACCCAGAAATCTTTTTCAATTACTTCAGGACGCATTCTCATTTTAAAAGCTGTTGCCTGGAATAATTCTTGTCTTTCTTCATTTGAAAGTAATGCAATATTTTTCATTTATGATGTACAGACCTTTCTTATTATTTCATAAATCCATTCACTACACGCCGTAGCTTCGTTTAGAATTACAGATTTATTTTTTTGAGGTATTTTTCTTTTTAGTTGATTGATAATTTCATCATTTATGTGTTCTTTGCCAAGTGTGCGAATAGCTTCAATAACCAGTATAGTTTCTTCTGATAATAACGATATTTCCCTGTTGGCCTTATGTTTGAATTTAATTTGTATATTGTTGCAACTAAAATTTCTATAAGGTCCGTCGCTTATATATGACCACACTGTCGGTACTTGTGTAGTGAGGCCGAGTTTGTTTAATGCAATATCTCCGCATGGCGCTATTGTCCAATGGTACTTTCGTGAAAGAGCATATGCTATTTTTTCAGGATCAGTTGGAAGATATTCTCCAAGTAAACAACTGTATTTTGGTTTTTCATAAATACCATCCAAGACACGTCTGATTAAGCCTTCGGTAGCGCATCTTCCAAGACATTTTCGAATAGTTGTAATATTTGATAAATCAGAAAAATCTGATGTCATCAGTATTTCGCCATCAGGTGTAGCGGTGATTCTGTCTTTTACCTGTGATATGATAGACATTTAACTTCCTCCTTACCATTGTCACGATTATTATATAATTTTTGAGACTATACTATAATTTTAGCATCTTTAACTAGTTATTTCAATACTTTTTTCACACATCTTTTCCCTGACAAAGATAATGCCAATGCAGGACAATGATGAATACAGCGGTAACAATTTATACATTTTGCGTAACTGTTCAGGAGTATAGAGCTTCCTGAAAAAAATTAAAGGTTTTCAACATAGCATAGTTGATAATATCTTGTTAAAATCTCTAATAGAAATGATATCTTTTTAGTAGTATAATAAGTATATAAAACTACGAAAGAAGGTGTCTTGAATGCAGTTTGAAATAACCGAAGAGTTTCGTGCTATGATGAAACAAAACAATGTTCTGCTGGAACAGAATAAAAAGCAAAGTGAACAGATTTCTGACTTGATAAATCAAAACCAAAAACAAAGTGAACAAATCTCGGAACTCACAGCACAAATAGAAGTTCTTACTCAGAAAATAGCAGAACTCACAGAAAAGAAAAACAAAAACTCAAACAACAGTTCAAAGCCACCTTCAAGCGACGGATTAAAGAAACCCAATAAAAAGACAAGTCTAAGAGAAAAAACAAACAGAAAGCAAGGCGGTCAAAAAGGACATGACGGACATAATCTTGAAATAACCGGGGATCCTGATGTAACTATCTCTGTTATACCAGCAAGATGCAAAGCATGCCCAAATTGGGACAAATGCCAGGGAAAAGCATGCTCCGGCGAAAAGAGATATGTGGTTGACGTAGAAATCAAGCAGACTATCACAGAATATTGCAGTCTTAACGTGACTTGCCCAATTGATAAAGCAAAATTAAAAGGTGAATTTCCTGAATCAATCAACGGAAGAATATCTTACGGTAATAAGATTTCATCATTGCTTGTTGCACTCAATACAGTTGGTGCTGTAAGTACAGACAGAGTAAAAGAAATTGCCGGAAGTATTCTTAATCTTCCTATATCCAAAGCAACCATTATAGCAATGGTATCCCGATTCAGTAATAAGGTCCAACCTGTTCTTGATACAATCAAAAAACGTATACTTAAAGAAACAGTTGTTAATTTTGATGAAACCGGCTCCAGAGTAAATGGAAGAACCGGTTGGATTCATTGTGCAGTTACATCTATGTATACTCTTCTCGGTTATAGTCAGAAACGAGGAGAAAAAGGCATGAAAGAATTTGGAGTTCTGCCATTCTATAAAGGAATCATACAGCATGACTGTTGGGCATCGTATTGGAAGTATGATGTCGAGCATGCTGTGTGCTGTGCCCACCTACTCAGAGAACTGAACGGAATTCTTGAGAACTATCCAGAACAGGAATGGGCAAAACATTTCAAAATACTGCTTGTTAATATGAAGAAAACCAAAGAAGTTTCTATTCTTAACGGTGAAACACATGCAAACACGCATTATATTGAAATGTACGATAAACAATATGCTGAAATTCTGAAATCAGCATATGAAAAAAATCCTTTACCGGAAGAAAAAACTCCCGGAAAACGAGGAAGAAAGAAAAAAGGGAAAATCCGTGTGCTCATTGAACGTCTGGATAAATACAAGGGAGCAGTCTGCTTTTTTTCAAAGACTTCAAAGTTGCGTTTGATAACAATCAAGCTGAACGTGATTTACGAATGATTAAAGTTAAAACAAAAGTATCCGGATGTTTTCGCTCTGAAGAAGGTGTTCGTGATTATCTTGCTGTAATGTCCTATGTTGGAACAGCAAAGAAACATGGTAAAAATGCTTTTCAGGCTATTTTGAATGTCTTTGAAGGTAATGCTTTTTACGCTATTGAAGACTGAGGTGCTGAACAGTTACGTATAAATAATAAAAAAGTTCAGCCCTGATATAATTGAGGCTGAACTTTATAGTAGTGTGGTTATCCATCTTGATCGTTGGTATTATCAGATGTCATGTAAGGTTTTAAATATCTGTAAAGACAAATAACGAGTATAAGCATAACAATGAAAAAGATAACATGTAGAGGGTGCTTAGACTCTATTTCCATTCCTATACATATTAAATAAGATGATAAACCAAAAACTTTTCCGAATTTTGAACCGAATTCGTTTCCAAATATTGTGGCTACAATTGAGCCCACAATAACGTAAAACATAATATATGCAATATTGGGCACCAAAATTGCCACAGTTATCCCGTTAGATAGCATACACTCCATAATTTATCTCCCCCTATCAAATTAAAATGTTATTATTGTACGTCATTTATTTTTTTAATTCTTTTCTTATCAGCATTAGATGCAATTTTGCAAGCAATAGCTGTTAAAATGCAATATCCAATAAGTATCAATAGTCCATTTTTCCCAAGTATTAAAAATACAATTCTTAAAATTGATAATAAAAAACAAAGTCCAAAAAAGAATTGTGCAAAACCATGTCCTGATTCTTCTGCTACTTTATAACAACCTGCGAATGTTAATGAAACAAGTATTTTTATTATTAAATTCCATAATCCTGCATTAAGTATACAAATTAAAAGGTAAACTACAAAGATAATAAATGCAATTGCTATTGTCCAGTCAAAATATGTCATATCTTCCTTGTTTGTTTCAGTTGATTGCTGATCCTTTTCGGCAGTGTTGTTATCAACTTTTTCATCAATAATGTCAATATCATGTTCGTTCATAATATAATCCCCCTTATATTTAATAAACTAAATAATTAAGTATTTATAAAATACTATAGAAGTCTTCTTCAGTGAATACTTTACGTAAAGGTTCAAGTTTTTGTCCGAATGTTACTAACCAAATTTGAGGAGAAATTTTCCACTCATCATCAATTTTGACAACAGCAAAATCAGCATTGTATTCATATCCGGCGGAAGACGAAAAAGTTGATGAAACCCAATACCCCTCAGAAATGCCAACAGTATATCCTAAATCAGCATAAAAGGCTTTGGTTATTTCTAAATTATCATCAGATAATTCACTGAATGAAGTATCTGTAAATTCATATTTGATACTCTCGAATAAATCACCAAAACTTTGTTTGAATATGAGATTTCTGTTTGTGATTTGTAGTTTCATTTCTGTATAATACAAAACGTTGCAGTCTTCAACCATTTCATCTGTAAAAATTAAACTACATATTTTTTTGCAGTTTTTGTCAGTTGTATAATCTGCAAAATCATCTATTAGTTCTTCACATTCCAACATGTCGTAATTAACATCAGTAGCTCCACAGGAAACGGTAGATATAGTCATTCCTATTGCAGCTAAGCTTGATAAAAATATATTTCTTTTTCTTGCCATAATTAATCCTCCCCTTAAATAAAATTTAATTCCCTTATCATGAAAACATTTCGCAAATTTGAGTAATTTGCGACTAATTACCTATAGCATATATATTTATTATGTTTGGATTGATTATGACTAAAATTTTGACGGTTATAGATATTTATAATTTAGGACTTAGCAAATTCATACATTCAATTTTTCTTTCAAGAGAAGCATGTACGTACCTCTTTAAAGTAATTTCAATTGATGAATGTCCAAGTATTTCAGAAAGTGTTTTTATATCAAAACCAAGTTTTATACAATTTGTTGCAAACATATGTCTTAAGCTGTGGTAATTAATATCCGGAAGTCCTGATTTTTTTAATATCGATTTAAAACGTCTCTGTAACGTCCGTGGTTCCATTATATTATTATTGCCTGATAGAATGTAAGTGTCAGCGTCTCCCTTATATTTTTTAAGAATTTCAGTGATAAATGTAGGTAATGGTATTATACGTTTTGAAGATTTACTTTTAGGAATATCAATTATCAATCGTGTTAATGAACTATCAGTATCATGTATGCGTTGGACTGTTTTGTTTATATTTATTGTATTGTTGATAAAGTCAACATCGCTCCATGTTAAACCGCATACTTCACCAATTCTTATTCCCGTATAAAAACTAAGTAATATACATAGTTTTGTTTCATTTATACAAGTTGTAAGAGTTTTAAAAAGAATTTTCTGTTGTTCATCAGAAAGTAATGATAGATCCTTAGTTTTACCTCTTGGTATAGTAACATTTGTAATAATATTTTTATAACCATATACCTTATACATATATTTTGCCATGGATTTTAAAACAGCAATAATATCACAAACATATCCTATTGAAAGTCCCGTTGAAACTTTGTCTGATATAAAATTATTTATCATTGAAACTTCTAATTCATTATAATATAGCTTGCCAAACGCAGGAATAATGTGTTTTTTTACTTTCGTTTTATAATTATATAATGTTGAAGGTTTTACGGAAAACTGTATAGCTGTAAACCATTCATTAAAAAGTGAATCAATGGTTTTATAAGAACATTCAGAAGTTGGTGAGTCAGTTATTTTAAATAGAGCAATTTTTTCTTTAACAATTTTATATGTTTTTCCATAAAAATATTTATATTTAACTTTTCCGTTAAATTCAATTTTAATTCTTCCTTCCCATCTACCATCTTTTCTTTTATAAATGTTTTCTCCACGTTTGGGCATATATAATCACTCCTTAAAAATTTTGACGATAATTTTGACGGTTAATAATTCTAAAATCTAATTTGTTTTGTAAGATTATTATAAAATATTATACCTAACATTGTACATATATATAAATTACACTTCAAACTATTGACTAAAGTTGTCACTAGTGCTATAATTCAAACATAGGGATAAGTCGCAAATTACTCAAATTTGCGACTTTTTTTTGCGAGGTCGATATATATTTTTTTATAAATAACACTTGCGTATTTATCAAATATTATATCATTAAACTGAATTATTTTCAATATATATACTTTAAAATTTGATTATAAATCAATTTTTTGAGGTGCGTATATGAACAATGGTTATGACTTCGGTATGATATTACAAAAACTTAGGAAAGAACGAGGAATGACACAGGAACAACTTGCAGTAAAGATAAATAAAGAAAGTTCTATCATAAGTAAATATGAAAAAAATATTCAAAGTCCTACTTTTGATACTGTCAGAACTTTAGCTGCTATTTTTAATGTATCTATGGATTATTTATCAGGTATGGAGAAAACAACAACAATTTCTACAGTAAGTTTATCGGAAAATCAAATACAAATATTACGTGACCTTGCTGAAGCTTTTCGTGATATAAATTCTGTATATCCTAAAAAGATTAATGATGAACAATATAAACTGATAGGAAAGATAGCTACAGAATTTTCAAAATAAAAATGTATGCATAAACTAAAATTGAAAAGTTCTACAAAATCATATGTATAAATCAAAAAAACAAATGTTTTGTACTACAACCAAAAAGCTACCTAATTCTAATATCAGGTAGCTTTTAATAATGTTTCATGAAATTTTATCAACGGTTTTGCAGGTTCAGAGTGATATGTAGGTGTACCGAGAATCACAGCTGAATAGTTATTTATTGTAAAATTGTCAGGCAGATTTTCTATGGAATAAATCTCTGATAGTATTTTATTTTTAGCGAAATTTTTCATATTTTCAGCAACTGTTTTAGTGTTGCCTACACCTGAAAAATATATTATAAGTAATGGTTTCATTAGTATCTCCTCAAAAATAATTGTTTGTATCTAAGAATTAATGAAATTGGTTTTGTCTTTACATTTCTTATTTACTCGTTCTGTCATAGCAAACAGAATAAAAGCCAATACAGCCATAAACATCGGATAAAGTGCTATATGAATATATTGTGCAACTATACCGAAAACCGGTGGCATCAGTGTGCTTCCGCAATATGCGCTTGCCATCTGAATACCGACTATGGCATGGGAGTTTTCTTTGCCAAAATGATCAGGTGTTGAGTGGATAATCGATGGATAAATCGGTGCTGCCCCGATTCCTATTACAACAAGTCCTGTTAACGCAAAGACCACATTATTCGCCGGAAGTGCAATAAGTGCAATTCCAGAACCCATAATTGCTATGCCGATTCGTATCATATTTTTATCGCCGATTTGATTGCACACAAAACCTGAAATAAATCTTCCTGCTGTTATGCCTATATAAAACATAGAAGCAAAAAACGCAGCTGTTTTAGGTGCAACGTTTTTATATTCAACAAGATAACTGCTTGCCCAGAGTCCTGATACTGATTCAAAAGAGCAATAGCAGAAAAATGCCAGTAAAATTTCTTTTACTCCACAAATATTAAAAGCATCACGCAACCCTACAGTAGCTGTATAATCCTCATGGTCAATATTTTCAGACTTACTTTTTTTCCATATCGATAAAGTCAGGAAAAGCAAGAGTGTCAGTGCAATCTGAATGACAGAAACTATTCTGTATCCCGTATGCCATCCATGATTTGCACCAATTGCCCAGCCCATAATATAAGGGCCTATTGTTGCGCCGACGCCCCAGAAACAATGTAGCCAGCTCATATGCCTTGAAGCATAATGCAATGCAACGTAGTTGTTGAGAGCCGCATCAACTGCACCTGCTCCCAGACCGTAAGGAACGGCAAGGATACACAGAATAATAAATGAATTGCTAAGTGAAAAACCGAGCAACGCCATTGCTGTCAGACAAACGCTGACTGCCGTCACAAGTCCGGTGCCGAGTTTTTGTGTAAGTTTATCCGAAAATAAGCTTGAAATAATGGTACCTGCGGAAATGATCATAGATATAATTCCTGCACTTGAAAGCGAAGCAGAAAAATCTTCTGACATAACTGGCCAGGCAGAACCAAGTAATGAATCAGGCAACCCAAGACTAATAAATGCAATATAGATGATTACAAGTAAAATTGAATACATAGTAAAATATATCATTCCTTTTTAATATAATTGAAGTCTATTTGTCAATAATACTTTCAAGCACTTCGACAGCACTTTTGATCATTTTCGGACATATATCGCCAAATAGATTTTTCTCCTTGATACAAGCCATGTCATCCGGTTTTGTAAGGTCGTAACCGAGTAAATCACGGCATACTATTGAGCCGTTAAGTTCTTTAAAACGTTTTGTGTATTCACTTGCAATGGCATATGCACGGGATTTCTGTTCGGTATTATCAGATTCATAGTGACCGTATTTGAGTCCGAGTACCATCAGAGCCCCCGATACAGCACCGCACATTTCACCGTTTCTTGCTCCGCCACCAAATTGTGTGCCGAGCATTAACGCAAGTTTTTCATCAAGTCCGAAATCTGAGGCAAATGCCGTAAGTACCGCTTGTGAACAGTTGAAATTGTTTGAAAATAAATCTAATGCTTTTTCTGATTTTGTCATGATTTATACACCTTTACCTTTCAGATAATCAATATATTCCTGTGCCTTTTTCAGACCTTCTGCTGAAATGGAATAGTACATCCATTTGCCTTCTTTGCGACCGCTTACGATGCCACTGTCAATGAGTATTTTCATATGATGTGAAAGCGTAGGCTGGGTAATGTTTAACGCTTCGAGTAGTCTGCAAGCACATTTTTCGCCGTTTGTTAAAAGTTCCAGTATCCTGATTCTGTTTTCATCGCAGAATGCTTTGAAAACAACAGCTGTTTTTTGAAAATTCAGTTCCATTTGCTCACCTCATATAGATGTTTTTCTATATTATATATCATAGATAGAAGAATGTCAATATGTTTTTGATGTTATAAAAATATTTTGATGGTTAATTATCAAAGTAAATGCAACAGGTGTATTGGAGTATTGCATTTGTTTTGAAAATACGTTTAAATTATCCTTAGTTTACAAAAAATATCGTTTATATTGAAGAAGACAGTGAAATCTTGTTGAATCATATTATATTTTTGGATAAAACGAAAACTACAAACCTGAATTTATTTCATCTGCAACTGATTTCAGAGTTATCCTGAAGAATGTTAATTATGAAAATGTCGGTGTAAACGTCGGTGTAAATGTCGTTGTAAATGTCGGTGTAAAACTCAGCAAAACACAAAAACTTATTTTGAGAGAAATAACCGTAAATCCTAAAATCACCGCTGACGAATTATCAAAGATAATATCCGTTACCTCAAGGACGATCGAACGAAATCTTCGTCAACTTAAAGAAAAGAATCTTCTGGAAAGAGCAGGTTCGGACAAGAATGGGGAATGGATTATTAATCAATAATTGTTATACAAGCACAGCCGTAAAAAATCATAGAAACACTTGAGCAGGATGAATACTTTTTAAGAGCGAATAGAATAGAAATCCCCGCTTCTATTACAGTGGTGGGATTTTATCGTAAAATGGGTTATGATTATAAAGATGGTATTACCGAACCGGAGGAAGGAGTGCTTTATCATCTGGAGAAATTCAGATAAATTTTGGTTTGTAGTTTCACACAAGCAGGTTTTATCCCGTTCTTTCCGATAAGGGTATAATACTGAAATTCACTATAACCGACAAGCGCATTGTGCTAAATATCGACAAGGCATCACTGACAAGAATATTTGCCAACCTGTTAAATAATGCGGTTAAGTATAGTGATGGTGATTTAGATATTACTCTGTCTGACATGGGCGAGATTACATTTTCAAATACTGCCAAACCGCTTTCCGCCATACAGTTAGAACAACTATTTGACAGATTTTATACCGTTGAAGTTGCGCATTATTCTACGGGTTTAGGGTTGTCTATTGCCAGGACACTTGTAGAGCGTATGGGCGGTGAGATTACAGCTGAATATGTGGTTGATCGCTTGACAATAAGGATATGTTTTTGAAATTGTAACGGATTTGATAAGTGTTGTTTATATCTTTGATTTTGCTACTTTTCTTTGTCACTGTTGCAATGAGCGGTTGTATTTTTTGCAAATGTGTTTTTTATAAGAAAATCTTATGTAGATAGTCATAAAGAAGTATAACCCGTGAAGTTAGTTCTCCACGGGTTATTTTTTTTGAATCTCACCCAAAAATTGAAATTTATCGGTCTGACAAACTGAAATTTTTACATTTGTTGTTGTAATAAATGTACGACTATTTACGCTGTAATAATCTCTTTTTAAAAGTGCTGAACTTATAAATATAACGATTTGTGTATATAACTGCGATTATCAACATCGCAAAAGCTATTCCACAACAAAATGACGCTATATTCTCTGTAATTCCGTTATCCGCTAATTCGAGGTATTCTAGTACGATAAATATAGTAAACGCAATTACACCTATCCAAGAAAAAAAATGCAAATTTTTCATTAATCTCTTCTTTTCCTCATTACTATAATCAGCTACTTGTAATACCGTTTCTTCCATTTCTTTATTCATTTTCTCGCTTTTCCTTTCTCCATCTAATAACTCTCGCAAATCAATTTCATAATAATCTGCCAATTCAATAAGAATGCTCAAATCAGGTAAATTGTTACCTGTCTCCCATCTTGATACAGATCTTCTTGATACATTAAACTGTTCAGCAAGTTGTTCTTGGGTAAGACCTTTGGCTTTACGAAGTTCTTTCAGAAATTCTCCGATTTTAATTTGATTCATTTTTGGACCTCCTTTATAAATATTGTATCTATAAACCATAAAAAAGTACAGGACACAAAGCGAGCAATGACCTGTTTTTCTAATGGGACACGTAATGTCTCAATTTATATCTGTTAAGAAATCTCTTATTTATCATTAAGTTGGCTATGGCAAATATATATAAATAATCAATGTCATAAAAACGCAAAGCCACTTTTGTCATTGATATCAAAAGTGGCTTTGTAATATTTCTATATCGTTATCTGTCTTAATGTTTAAAGAATTTCGGGATTGATTATTTTATTCCCACTCAGCAACGGATGTTCAATTCTAAACATATTTGTTTAGAATTTGTATCAACTTTTGCGTTCTGTTATACAGATTGTCTGTATTATCTGGAGTGCTTCGACTCCTGTTATCATTGTGTTATCAGCTTTGATAACAGAGATAGTATACCACATATTATGCATAATTTCAATAGGATTCTTTCATTTTCTCTGATTATACAAAATTTTTTTGTTTTAACTGCTTAATTTGTTGTAATAATTGGATACGGATTAACAGTTACTTGGTTTCTTATTAATTACAATTACATATGCAATGTAATTAAGCACTAACGCACCTACCCAGGCAATAACCTCTGCATATGCAGTTGTCACAAATCCAATTCGTGGAACACATACTACAATGACAAGCATTCTCAGTGCCATTTCAAGAAGTCCCGAACACATTGGAACAAGAGGTTTTCCCATACCTTGAACAGCACTTCGATAAACAAACAGAAAATTTAATGTAAAGAACATACCGCCACTTATTCGCAAAAATTGCACAGCTAATTCGATAGACTGCTGACCATTAAGTAATACTTTTGCAAGGGTATAAGGGAATAACACCATAATCATACCCAGCACAAGATATGATACTAATCCAATCATCAAACCAACATAAACACCTGATTTAATGCGGTCATATTTTTTTGCACCGTAATTCTGACTTGTAAATGCCGATACGGAAAAACTTGCTGTAACAGATGGAAGCATAAACAGATTTATATATTTGTTGCACGCTGAATATGCAGAAGTATATACAACACCAAGCTCATTTATATAGGATTGAACAATCATACACCCAACTGCAGTAATAGAGTTCATACAAGCCATAGGAATACCGTTTTTCAATAGGCTAAGTGATAAAGGAATATTGCTTTTGAAATCCTCACGTGTAAGCTGTACGCTGTCTGTTTTTTTTAGACGGATAATACAGATAATAACAGAAACAATCTGTGCAATAATTGTAGCAATTGCCGCACCTCCTACACCCGTTTTAAGAATAAAAATGAAAAGACAATCAAGAATGATATTAAGAGCGGACGAAATTATAATTGCAATGAACGGTGTTTTACTATCTCCGAGCGCTCTTAAAATACAGGAACATAGGTTGTATGCCATTGTTGCTGTTAATCCGCCAAAGATTATGTAGCCATATATCAAGCTTTCTTCTATGATGATTTCATCGGTTTTCATAGCAATCAGTACGCTTTTCAAAAAAATCAGACTTATTGCTGTAAGTATTACTGATAGAATTAGCGAAAGCTTAATGGATATTGCAATAGATTTTCGAAGTGCTGACATATCCTTGCTTCCAAAATTTTGTGCTATAATAACGGAAAATCCGTTTGTAATACCTTGTGCAAATCCTATTATCAACAGTGTTAAAGCTGACATATTGCCTACTGCCGCAAGTGAATTATCACCAAGTCCTTTGCCAACAATTGCGCTATCTGCGAAGGTGTAAATTTGTTGAAGCAGATTGGTAAAAAGCATAGGAAAAAAGAAACCGAGAAGAACTCGGCTTACCTTTCCCTCGGTCAAGTCGTTTGTTTTAGTCATAATATCGCCTCCCATTTAATTATAGAGTTGGTATAGTGCATTTTATATCAGCTTTCTTGTATTTGTATCGAAAATCTGATATAATAGAAGCGATAGAGACTATTTTGAGAATGTGCGGTGATAATATGAAGGTAAGAAACGAACTTAATTATCAACTGTTTTTGCAGAAAACAAGTGGTATTCACAGAAAACCGATGAATGCAGAAATGAAACACTATGATGATATCTGCAACGGAGATATAGATGCAGTAAGAGAAAATATAAACAATCTCACTGAATTCTTGTCAAGACAGCTTTCTGATAATCCTGTGCAAAATGCCAGATATCACCTTACTATAATGGCTTCAGCAATTGCAAAGGCTTGTATTCAAAGTGGTATGGGGCACGATGAAGCATATACTCTCGCAGATATATATATTCGCAAAGCGGATAAATATCAAATTTATGAGGGTATAGTTGAATTATTGCAGGAGCTTCAGTTTGATTTTACAGAACGTATGCAGGAAATACGAAAAGAACACGTCATTTCGCTTCACGTAAGAAAATGCATTGACCATATTTATGAACATCTTGGTGATGATTTAACGGTCAATTCTCTTGCTGAATATTGCGGATTGCATCCGTCTTATTTATCACGTCTGTTCTATTCGGAAACAGGCACTCACTTAAAAGCCTTTGTTTTGGATGCCAAAATAGACACAGCACAAAATTTGCTGAAATACTCGGATTTATCTTATTTGGATATCTCTGTTGCTTTAGGATTTTCTTCGCAAAGTTCATTTATTTATGTGTTTAGAAAAATAACTGGTACAACACCAAAGAAATTCAGAGAGCAATATTATGTTACAGAACAGTAGTTATTATGAAAAAGTGAGCTGTTTACAACAGCTCACTTTTGATTTATCTATTCAGCGTATGCGTTCTCGGTTTCAAAAACTCCTGCAACTGTTTTGTGAGATTAAGCTTTTCAATGAAATCAAGCACCTTCTGATTCTTATTCTTCCATTCGCTGATTTCTTTTTGGAGCGAAGTAATCGTCAGCTTCTCCCTGACGGATTTCAACGAGCTGTTCTCCTGCTTCAGAGCCGTGTTTTCCTTTTCAAGCTGTGCGTTTTTATTGGCAAGCTCTTGCTTCTCGGTTTTCAAGGTTGCAATTTTGCCGTTCAGTTCCTTTTCCTTGCTCTCCGCCACAATCTGCTTTTTGGCAAGGTCGGTAAGCTTCTTGAAATCATCGGGAGCAACGGAAACATTACCGCCGAACATCGTTTTCTTAACCTGAATATCGTCAATATCCTTGATTTTGCTTGCTTTCTTTGCCGCTGTTGCAAGGAGAGCTGTATTCTCTGCAAGAGTGGCTTCCTTTTCGGCAATATCCTCATCAAGCTGACCGACAGCTTCTTTCTTTTCCTGATACTCACTGTCAAGCTTGTCAATCGTGTCCTCGACCTCGTTCAACAATTCCTGACGGCTGTGGCGGATATGCTCGTGGTAGTCCTTGATAATCCTGTCCTTGCGTTTTGGCTTGGCGTTGTACTCGATGAGAGCCTTGTCGAACAGCTCGTGATAGACCTGCCCGATGTCATCTTTGATAATGGTGATGTTGTCTTTTGTTCTGGTCGGATCAACATTTGAATTTTTGGGGTTGGTGTGGTATAATGAGCTTGTCAATAATTAAGAAGTTGGAAAGGGGAATAATATGAAAAAAATAAGTGTTAAGCTGATTCTTTCATTCTTGGCTTTTTTAACTATCAATCTGTGGCTTATAGCTAAGGGAGTTACTAAAGGCAATGCTGACTTTTTTATTTCTTCAACAGTAGAAGAAACTATTTTATTTATCCTTTTACAGCTATTTGTCATCGTTATTTATAATATTCAGCCACTTACAATAAAAAAGTCCAAACTAATATATTGGTGTGTTTCCGAAGTATTTGTTTTTGCTACTGTTTTCTTTTGGGGGATATTTATTGTTGGACCTATATGGTTTATATAACTACAGATTTCAATATCTGTATCTGTTCAAACCAACCTCTCCAGCCACTTGTGACGAAGAATAACTGTACACAGCTTCCTGCTATCAATCTGTTATCAAAATACAAAAGAAAATCCCGAAAACCTCATCGTTGCGAGGTTTTCGGGATTGATTATTTTATTCCCATTCAATAGTACCAACCGGCTTAGGTGTCAGATCATACAGAACTCTGTTGATTCCTTCAACTTCAGCAGTGATACGTGCAGTGATCTTGTGAAGAAGTGCATATGGGATTTCTTCGATAGTAGCACTCATAGCGTCTGTAGTATTTACAGCACGGATAATAGCAGGCCAGCCTTCGTAACGCTTGCTGTCTTTAACACCTACGCTCTTCATATCCGGAACAGCGATAAAGTACTGCCATACAGTCTTGTTAAGACCTGCGTTTTCAAATTCTTCACGTAAAATAGCGTCCGCTTCACGAAGAGCGTTAAGACGATCTCTTGTGATAGCACCAAGACATCTTACGCCGAGACCCGGACCTGGGAATGGCTGACGATCAACCATGTTAGCAGGGAGGCCGAGAGCCTTACCTACAACACGTACTTCATCTTTGTAAAGGAGCTTTACAGGTTCAACGAGTTCAAACTGCATATCTTCTGGAAGTCCGCCAACGTTGTGGTGTGCCTTTACGCCGTCGCTTTCGAGGATATCAGGATAGATAGTGCCCTGAGCGAGGAAAGAAATACCTTCGAGTTTGCTTGCTTCTTCATCAAAAACTTTGATAAATTCGCCACCGATGATCTTACGTTTCTTTTCAGGTTCTGCAACATCTTTGAGAAGGTCGAGGAAACGGTCGGTAGCATCAATATATATAAGATTTGCATCAAGCTGGTTGCGGAAAACTTCGATAACCTGTTCACTTTCGCCTTTACGCATAAGACCGTGATTTACGTGAACGCAAACGAGCTGTTTACCGATAGCCTTGATTAAGAGAGCAGCAACAACAGATGAGTCAACACCGCCTGAGAGAGCGAGGAGAACTTTTTTATCTCCTACCTGAGCCTTTACAGCGGCTACCTGTTCGTTTATGAAAGCCTCTGCGAGTTCAGGTGTAGTAATTCTTGCCATAGATTCCGGACGTACATTTTCCATGATTGATCATTCCTTTCGTTAATTAAAACCGATATAATTATATCACGACAGTGCTGATTTTTCAATAGGGAATAAGTTTAAAAAAATTTTTTGATGAAGTTAATGGTATATTGATATATTATGTTGTTATTTTTTGTATGTGTTGCTTAAAGTAAAAACTTTCAATTTTTTGACATTTTCTATTTTTTGAAAATATTTCAGCTTTTATCGATAAAAATAAGTTATTTTTCCCATTCAAACATTCTGTAGACTTTTTCATTATGCATTCTTGTGCTGAGTACAAATCCCATCATGACATACATACTTAACAAAGCTGTACCTCCGGCACTCACAAAGGGGATAGGAACACCGATAACAGGCATTATTTTAAGTACCATGCCTACATTAAGTACACAGTGGGTAAAAATCATTGCAAATGCACCGACACATATATTTTTTCCAAGTTCTTCTCTTGTTTTTCGACTGTCTGCTATTATTTTTATACAGATATATGCCATAAGTGCAATAAGCGCAACACAACCTGCAAATCCGAAAACATATCCGACGTATGAGAAAATGAAGTCGTTGTGCATTTCAGGAACTTCACGATAGTCAGCGTTACACAGACCGTTTCCGGTTATTCCTCCGGATGCGAGCAGGTTAAGTCCGAGATCCTGTTGCCATTCAATACCTTCAGGGTCGCTTCCGGGGTTGAAAAGGATAAGAATGCGTTCTTTGTGAACAGAGCCGAGAATATATTTCCATGCAAAGAACAGGGCAGGTGGTATTGCTATAACTGCGAGAAGGATGTAGCCTATTGATATTCCGGCTGAGTAAATCATTACAAGAAACATTGCAAGGAAGACCAGTGCAGTTCCATAGTCACCTTGTTTGAGTACAAGTGCTACCGGTATAGCACCGTGAATACAGAGTAAAATTGTATTTATGAGATTATTCATGCTGTCTCTTACTTTGTACAGATGATATGAAAACGACAGCAGAAAAGCTATTTTCAGTATTTCTGCCGGCTGGAAAGTAACCGGACCAAGTTTTAACCATGCAACGTCATCGGTTCCGCTTACGCCTACGCCCATAGAGGTGAACGTAAGAATTACGAGTACAAGTGCGGCAGGTACATATAAAAACCATAGTTTTGAGATTTTTTTATAGTCAATAGCTGCTATGACAAGACTTGCAGCAATACCGGCAAGCATGGAGAAAAGCTGAGTTTTGAAGGTGTCAGGGTGAAGATAATCGGTTTGTCCGAGAGAGTACAGAAGAACTATACCGAGAGTTGTGCAAAGACATACTGCAAGTAGCAGCAGTTTGTCAAGTTGTTTAAAATATTTTGCTACAGCTTTAAAAATATTTTTCATGGTGCATTCCTTTCTGAAAAAATTTACTTTTCTAGATTTGAAAGATATTCGGATATAGTTTTTGTAACACCATATTCGGCATTGCTTTTAGCTATGTATTTACCATGCTTTTTCATATCATCATTTGCATTTTCCATTACATAACTGTACTCTGCCTGATTTAGCAGGGAAATGTCGTTGTAGAAGTCGCCAAAGGCCATCGTTTCAGCTTTGCTTATACCCAGTTCTTCCTGAATAGTGGCAAGACCTGTTCCTTTGCACACGCCTTTGTTCATTATGTCCATCCAGCAACTTCCTGATATCTGTAGTTCCATACAATCACCGAAAAACCTGTTCAATACAGGAAAAGAGTTTTCAGCAGGATTTTTTTTATCAAATATAGCTATTTTGAAAATTGTGTCGTCAACATCAAGAAGATCATCATATACTGTTCGTACAAAATAATAAAATCCCAGTTCTTCCTCAGACTGTTCGTTAAATTTTGAAGAAATATATGTACCGTTCAATCCGCATAAGACAAGATAGACATCCGGAAGTTGTTCTTTACATACAGTTATTATTTCTTTTAATTTATTTGGTTTAATTCCGTTTATACTTGCGATTTTTCCGTTTATTACAACAAAAGCACCGTTGTCACAGATAAAAGTCATTTTATCACAACGTTCTTTAAAAAGTGGTTCCAAAGCAGAATATGATCTGCCGCTGGCTACTATAAACCTGATGTCTTTTTTTTCGAGTCTGTCAAGTATAGTGAAAAAATCCGGAGGAAAGTTTTTTTGCGGATCGAGCAGTGTACCATCCATATCGCTTGCTATAAGTTTTATCATATTGGGGTTTCATTCCTTTGCGTGGTTGTATCATTCACCCTGATTCCAGTATTTTCTGTCGAGAGATCTGTATTGTACAGCCTGAGATATGTGTGATTTGTTTATAACGTCCTTACCGTCCAGATCAGCGATTGTGCGTGATACTTTCAGTATTCTGTCGTATGCTCTTGCCGAAAGTCCCATTTTATCAAAAACATTTCCGAGAAATGTTCTTGCGTTATCATCAAGCGGGCAGAACTCGTGGAGTTTTGATGATGTAATTCTTGCGTTGCATGAAATAGAAGTCCCTTTAAATCTTTCAAGTTGTACTTCACGTGCTTTCTGAATTCTCATACGTATAGTTTCGGAACTTTCTTCCTTTGTCTGTGATGACAAATGTTCAAATTCAACCGGCGCAACTTCTATGTGAAGATCAAGTCTGTCGAGCAGAGGACCGGAAATTTTTGAAAGATAGTTTGAAACCTGCTTTTGTGAGCATATACATTTTTTCTTAGGATGGCCGTAAAAACCGCATGGACAAGGATTCATCGCTGCTATCAGCATGATTGATGAGGGATAGGTTATGGTTCCTGCCGAACGGGAAATAGTGACTTTCTGATCTTCGAGAGGCTGTCTTAATATTTCAAGTGTACGTCGGTCAAATTCGGCGAGTTCATCTAGAAATAAAAGACCGTTGTGTGCAAGAGAGATTTCTCCCGGATGTGGTACAGAACCGCCTCCTGCAAGGCCTGCCGAAGAAATGGTGTGATGCGGAGAACGGAAAGGTCTTACGGTTACAAGCGGAGTATCCTTGTCAAGAAGTCCTGAAATAGAATGAATGTTAGTTGTTTCAATTGATTCTTCAAATGTCATCAGCGGAAGAATTGACGGAAGTCTTTTTGAAAGCATACTTTTTCCGCTTCCCGGACTGCCGATAAGCAGGGCGTTATGACCTCCTGCTGCAGCAATTTCGAGAGCAAGTTTGGCTGCGTGTTGTCCCTTGATATCACTAAAATCAGCCATAGAGCAGTATTGCGCTGCCTGAGGCTCATATTTTTTCTGAACCGGGATTTTTTTTCCGCCTTTGAAGTGGCTGATGACGTCCATAATAGATTTTACACCATAAACACTGATTCCGTCAACTACTGATGCTTCAAATGCATTATCGTACGGAACAAAAGCATGCTTGATGTTATTTTTCTGTGCTACAAGTATCATAGGCAGCACTCCGTTTACATGTCTGATATTTCCGTTTAATGAAACTTCGCCGATAAAACAGCAGTCATCCGTATTTTCTGTTATATATTCCATTGATTTTAAAATTCCCATAAAAATAGCCAGATCATGAACAGATCCGCTTTTTTTTGTGTCTGCAGGAGCAAGATTCATCATGACACGGGCGTTCGGAAATTTTATTCCGCCGGCTCTCATTGCAGATTTTATACGTTCACGACTTTCTTTTACTACCATATCCGGAAGACCGACTATTTCAAATGATGGTTGTCCCATGCTGATGTCAGTTTCAACATCTACCGGAAAAGCATTAAGACCAAATAAACCCAGAGTATTTACCTTAGAAAACATAATTTTATTGTCCTTTCCTGACTATATATTTTTGAAAATCCATATTTATGTAATAATTATAACATATTATGGATTAAAAATCAATAGTTGTAAAGAAACATTTTTGAAAAAAATTGAAAAATAAAAAAACTCATCATCGTAAAATGAAAAATAATGCGTTGATGAGATGTGAAATATTTAAAAATTTTTTATCTATCCGATAAATCAAAAAAGATGGTTGATTTGCTAAAAAAACCGTTTGTTGTTACAAAAATTAATTAAGCCATTGACACCTTGAAATGATTGTAGTATAATAATATAATGTATCAAAATGGCTATTTGTATACCTGTTTTATAACAGTATCAGTATAACACATAAGTATTAAAATAGCAATAGTTTCAGATTAATTCCTGTGTGATTGTCATTTTTTACAGTGACAAAAACACTCCATCAACAAAAAGGAGGACCAGACACCTATGGTGAATGTCAAGCCTAAACAGCTCGGAAAAAATGTAAGAATGAGCTTCGGTAAAATAAACGAGGCTTTAGAGATGCCAAATCTTATTGAAGTGCAGAAAAATTCCTACAAATGGTTCAAAGAGGAGGGACTCAAAGAGGTTTTTCATGATGTAGCAGCTATTACTGACTACAACGGAAATTTAGTTCTGAATTTTACAGGATATAAAATTGACGAAACGCCTAAATATTCTATTGCTGAATGTAAAGAGCGTGATGTTACTTATGCAGCACCTTTGAGAGTTACTGCAACACTGTGGAACAAGGAAACCGGCGATGTTAAGGAAAGCGAAATTTTTATGGGCGATTTCCCGCTTATGACAGACAGCGGTACCTTTGTAATCAACGGTGCGGAACGTGTTATCGTTTCCCAGCTTGTCAGATCTCCTGGTGTTTACTATTCATTTGAAAAGGATAAAACAGGTAAAAACCTTTACAAGTCCACTGTTATTCCGAACCGCGGTGCATGGCTTGAATACGAGATGGACTCCAATGACGTAATATATGTACGTATAGATAAAAACAGAAAGATACCGCTTACTACAT
Source organism: Oscillospiraceae bacterium (assembly GCA_017848115.1). Taxonomy (GTDB): domain Bacteria; phylum Bacillota; class Clostridia; order Oscillospirales; family Ruminococcaceae; genus HUN007. Next base: position 122,309 of record JAGAKZ010000031.1, on the reverse strand, counting down.
TCATAAGAGCACTCGGTGTAAGTACTGACGAAGAAATCGAAGATATGTTCGGTTTTGACGAAAGACTTAATCAGACTATTATCCAGAAAGACGGTACAAAAAATAATTCAGATGCACTTATAGACGTCTACAAGAAACTCCGTCCGGGTGAGCCGCCGACAGTTGAAAGTGCACTTTCTCATATCAACAATCTTTTCTTTGATGCAAAGAGATACGATCTCTGCAAATTTGGTAGATACAAGTACAACAAAAAGCTTGGTATCGCTTCAAGACTTGCAGGTCACAGACTTTCAAGACCGGTTGTTAATTCTCTTACAGGCGAATTTATGGCTGATGAAGGTGAATTTATAAACTACGAGAAGGCTTGTGAAATTGAACAGGCAGGTGTGTCCGAAGCTTTTGTAAAAGTTGAGGTAAAGGAAGATTACACAACTCCTTTAGGTGAAAAGAAAACAAGACTTGTTGAAAAAGAAGTAAAGATCATCGGTAACGGTATGGTTGATATCACAAAGTATGTAAACTTTGATGTAGAAAAGTATGATATCAATGAAAAAGTTTACTTCAAAGTTCTCAAGGATATCCTTGAAAATTCTGCTAATGACGAAGAAATCGAAGAAAATGTAAAGAAGAGAGTGGAAGAACTCGTTCCTAAGCACATTATTCTCGATGATATATACGCTACAATAAGCTATTTCCTCAACCTTTGTTCAGGTATAGGAACAGTTGACGATATCGACCATCTTGGAAACAGAAGAATCCGTTCTGTAGGTGAACTTCTCCAGAACCAGTTCAGAATCGGTTTTGCAAGAATGGAAAGAGTTATCCGTGAAAGAATGAACCTTCAGACTCAGGATGTTGATACAATAACACCTCAGTCGCTTGTAAATATCCGTCCTATCACAGCGGCTATAAAAGAATTTTTCGGTTCATCACCACTTTCACAGTTTATGGATCAGACAAACCCTCTGGCTGAACTTACACATAAGAGACGTCTTTCAGCTCTCGGTCCTGGCGGTCTTTCAAGAGACAGAGCCGGATTTGAGGTTCGTGACGTTCACTACAGCCACTACGGAAGAATGTGTCCTATCGAAACACCTGAAGGTCCTAACATCGGTCTTATCTCATATCTTGCTACATTTGCAAGAATAAATAAATACGGATTTATCGAAGCTCCTTATCGTAAAGTTGATAAAGAGACAGGTGTGGTTACAAATGAAGTTGTATATATGACAGCTGATGTTGAAGACAACTTTGTAGTTGCACAGGCTAACGAACCGCTTACAGAAGAAGGAAAATTTGCAAGAGTAAGAGTAAATGCACGTTACAGAGACAAGATCCTCGAATGTGAAAGAGAAATCGTTGACTACATGGACGTTTCACCTAAGATGGTTGTTTCTGTTGCTACAGCTATGATTCCGTTCCTTGAGAACGATGACGCTAACCGTGCACTTATGGGTTCAAACATGCAGCGACAGGCTGTGCCGCTTCTCAAGACAGAAAGTCCTATCGTAGGAACAGGTATGGAATACAAGGCAGCGGTTGACTCAGGTGTATGTATAGTTGCAGATTGTGATGGTGTAGTTACTTCTGTTTGTGCAGACGAAATTGTCATAAAGGACGATAACCTGATTGAACATAAGTATAAACTTACAAAGTTCAAGCGTTCAAACCAGGGTACATGTACAAACCAGCGCCCGATAGTAAGTACAGGTGAAAGAATCACAGCAGGTCAGGTTCTTGCTGACGGTCCTGCTACATGTGATGGTGAAATATCACTCGGTAAAAACGCTCTCATCGGATTTATGACATGGGAAGGTTATAACTACGAAGACGCCGTACTTCTTAACGAAAGAGTTGTACGTGAAGATATATATACATCTATCCATATTGAAGAATATGAAATAGAAGCAAGAGATACAAAACTCGGACCTGAAGAGATCACAAGAGATATTCCTAACGTAGGCGATGACGCTCTCAAGGATCTTGACGAAAACGGTATTATCCGTATCGGTGCTGAAGTTCATGCAGGTGATATACTTGTTGGTAAGGTAACACCTAAGGGTGAAACTGAACTTACAGCAGAAGAAAGACTTCTCAGAGCAATATTCGGTGAAAAGGCAAGAGAAGTACGTGATAATTCTCTTAAAGTACCACATGGTGAAGCCGGTGTTATTGTTGACGTAAAGATATTTACAAGAGAAAACTGTGATGAACTCAGTCCCGGTGTAAATATGCTCGTTCGTTGCTATATCGCTCAGAAGAGAAAGATCTCTGTCGGAGACAAGATGGCCGGTCGTCATGGTAACAAGGGTGTCGTTTCACGTATACTCCCTCAGGAAGATATGCCATTCCTTGCTGACGGTACACCACTTGATATCGTTCTTAACCCTCTCGGCGTTCCTTCACGTATGAACATCGGACAGGTACTTGAAGTACATCTTGGTATTGCAGCTAAGGCACTTGGCTGGAAGATAATGACTCCTGTATTTGACGGTGCGCATGAAGAAGATATACGTGCTTGTTTCAGAGCAGCTGATGAACATCTCAAGAAGGTTGATGATCCTGATATGCTCTTTAACGGCGTTGACTTCAACGAAGACGGTAAGTTTACGCTTTATGACGGAAGAACAGGTGAACCTTTTGATAACAAGGTTACAGTTGGTTATATGTATTACCTCAAACTCCATCACCTCGTTGACGATAAGATCCATGCACGTTCAGTAGGTCCTTACTCACTTGTTACACAGCAGCCTCTTGGCGGTAAGGCACAGTTCGGTGGACAGAGATTCGGTGAAATGGAAGTTTGGGCACTTGAAGCTTATGGTGCTGCATATACACTTCAGGAAATTCTTACAGTTAAATCTGACGATACTGTAGGACGTGTAAACACATATGAAGCTATTGTTAAGGGACAGAACGTTCCTAAGCCGAGCTTCCCTGAAGCATTCAAGGTTCTTATCAAGGAACTCCAGTCACTCGGTCTTGATGTAAGAGTTCTTGATGCTGAAGAAAATGAAATAGATCTTAAACAGACTTTTGATGATGATGATATCATACCTCAGCCGGTTTCAGCACCGGATGATACATCAATGCCGGTAACTGACAATTATTATGATTTGGATGAAGCAGCTGATTCAGGTATGGGTATAGAAAACGGTGATGATGCTGATATGGACGATATGGATGATGATTCATTTACCGATATGGATGATGAAGGCGACTTCAATTATGATGATCTGACTTCTGACGAAGATGAATTTTAATTATAGTAATATTTGCTTATAGTTTAAGACTAGGAGTTAAGTAGCGGAGGGAAGATAGTTTTTCTTCTCTTTGCATCTTGCCTCCGGTGTGGGAGGATAATGCTTTGGAATTTAACGAATTCAAATCAATAAAAATAGGGCTTGCTTCACCTGAACAGATTCGTACATGGTCATATGGTGCAGTTGAACGTCCTGAAACTATAAACTACAGAACACAGAAACCTGAACGTGACGGTCTTTTCTGCGAAAAGATTTTCGGACCTACAAAGGACTGGGAATGTCACTGTGGTAAGTTCAAGAAAATAAGATTCAAAGGTAAAGTCTGCGACCGCTGTGGTGTTGAAGTTACCAGAGCGAAAGTAAGACGTGAAAGAATGGGCCACATAGAGCTTGCGGCACCGGTTTCACATATATGGTACTTCAAAGGTACACCTTCCAGAATAGGTCAGGTGCTTGAAGTTTCACAGAAACGTCTTGAAGAAATACTTTACTTTACCAAGTATATAGTTGTCGATCCGGGTAATACAACAGAGCTTATTAAAAAGCAGCTCCTTTCAGAAAAGGAATATCTTGACGCACTTGAAAAATACGGCGATGATTTCTACGCTGATATGGGTGCCGAAGCAATTAAGGAACTTCTTGAAGAGTACGATCCGGGCAGATATGATGAATACATCACACAGCACATCGAACAGTTCGCTAAAGTAACCGGTATAAGTGAAAGAGAAATTATAGATTATCTCTCCAAGAGAATTTATCTCATCACAGATAACGGCGGAAATCCTGATTATCAGGAAGGCCAGGTAGTAAAAAGATCTGTATTCCTCCAGAAAGTAATGCGTTACAACAGAGAACAGGAAGAATACGGTAGCCCTCTCAGAATCAAAGTAAAGACGGGTTCTGAGTATATCGAAGAACTTTTTAATCAGAATATCGCAGATGCAAACGTAAACGGCGAATTTGATGAAATAGCAAATAAAGACAACTGGATAAACAGTCTTGTATGGCTTGCAGATGAGCTTAAGGCTGAGCTTAAGGATCTTCCGGCAGGTCAGAAGAAGATAAAGCTTCTCAAAAGACTCGAAATAATAGAAGCATTCAGACTTTCAGGTAACAAACCTCACTGGATGGTACTTGATGTTGTTCCGGTAATTCCTCCGGATATCCGTCCTATGGTTATGCTTGATGGTGGTAGATATGCTACATCAGACCTCAATGATCTTTACAGAAGAGTTATAAACAGAAACAATCGTCTTAAGAGAATGCTTACTCTTGAAGCTCCTGATATCATCATCAGAAATGAAAAACGTATGCTTCAGGAAGCTGTAGACGCACTTATAGATAACGGCAGACACGGCAGACCTGTTACAGGTCCTAATAACAGAGCATTAAAGTCTCTTTCTGATATGCTCAAAGGTAAGCAGGGTCGTTTCAGACAGAACCTTCTCGGTAAGCGTGTTGACTACTCAGGACGTTCAGTTATCGTTGTAGGACCTGAACTCAAGATGTATCAGTGCGGTCTTCCTAAGGAAATGGCTCTTGAACTTTTCAAACCTTTTGTTTTAAAGAGACTTGTTGATACAAAGGTAATTGCTAATATAAAGAGTGCAAGAAAACTCGTTGACAGAGCAAGAACAGAAGTATGGGATGCTCTTGAAAATGTAATCAAGGATCACCCGGTTCTTCTTAACCGTGCCCCCACACTTCACAGACTTGGTATTCAGGCATTCGAGCCGGTTCTTGTTGAAGGTCGTGCATTAAAGCTTCATCCTCTCGTATGTACAGCTTATAACGCTGACTTTGACGGTGACCAGATGGCTGTACATCTTCCGCTTTCAGCAGAAGCACAGGCAGAAGCAAGATTCCTTATGCTTGCTGCGAATAACCTTCTCAAGCCTTCAGATGGTAAGCCTGTTGCTGTTCCTTCACAGGATATGGTACTCGGTTCTTATTATCTCACAATGCTTAAAGAGGGTGAACCGGGTGAGGGTAAGGTGTTCAGAGATGAAAGCGAAGCTCTCATGGCTTATAACGAGCACATTGTATCACTTCACGCTGCGATCAAGGTAAGAATTACAAAGGAAATTGCAGGAAGAAAAGTTTCAAAAATTGTTGATTGTACAGTCGGCAGACTTATATTCAATGAAAATATTCCTCAGGATCTCGGCTATGTTGACAGAACTGATTCTGACAAGCAGTTCGATCTTGAAATAGCGTTCCTTGTAGGTAAGAAACAGCTTTCTGATATCATAGAACGTTGTATCAGAATACATGGCACGACAACTACTTCTGAAGTTCTTGATAAGGTTAAAGCACTTGGATTTAAGTATTCTACCAAGGCTGCTATTACGGTTGCTGTATGTGATGCGGTAATTCCACCACAGAAAAAAGAAATTCTTGACACAGCTCAGGGTAAGATTGATGTTATCACAGAACAGTATGAATACGGATATATATCAGGCGCTGAGAAGTCCAAGAAGGTAATTGATATATGGAACAAGGCTACAAATGATGTAACGGATGCACTTAAATCAAATCTTGATAAATACAATCCTATCTTCATGATGGCTGACTCAGGTGCCCGTGGTAGTATCAACCAGATAAGACAGCTCGCTGGTATGCGTGGACTTATCGCCAATACATCAGGTACAACTATCGAAATTCCGATCAGAGCTAACTACCGTGAAGGTCTTAACATTCTCGAATACTTCATCTCATCTCGTGGTGCTCGTAAAGGTCTTGCCGATACAGCGCTCAGAACTGCCGACTCAGGTTACCTTACAAGACGTCTTGTTGACGTATCACAGGATGTTATCATTCATGAAACAGATTGTGAATCAAATGAAGGTCTTGAAATATATGAAATCAGAGAAGGAAACGAAAAGATCGAACCACTCTCAGAGCGTCTTCTCGGTCGTTATCTTGTTGAAAATCTCTGCGATCCTCAGACGGGTGAGGTAGTAGTACCTAAGACAAAGCTCATGACAGAAGAAGATGTAAACAAGGTTGTAAATCTTGGCGTAGAACGTATCAAAATCCGTTCAGTTCTCCACTGTAAATCAAAGCAGGGTGTATGCGCTAAGTGTTACGGTGCAAACCTTGCTAACGGAAATCTCGTATCTGTCGGTGAAGCAGTTGGTATCATTGCAGCTCAGTCTATCGGTGAACCTGGTACACAGCTTACAATGAGAACGTTCCATACAGGTGGTATCGCTTCAGCAGAAGATATTACACAGGGTCTCCCTCGAGTTGAAGAACTTTTCGAAAGCCGTCGTCCTAAGAATGCAGCTATAATCGCAAGAATTGCAGGACGTGTTCATATTGAAGAAGTAAAGACTACAAAGAATGTAATAATTACAGACGAAGAAACAGGCGAGCAGGAAACATATATGATTCCTTGGAACCTCAGAATCAAGGATAAGGATGTCAGAGAAGGCATCGTGATCGAAAAGGGTACAAGAATCACAGAAGGTAACTGCTATCCTGCAGATATACTTGCAGTACAGGGAACAGAATGTGTACAGAACTATATAATCAGCGAAGTACAGAAAGTATACCGTTTGCAGGGTGTTGATATCAACGATAAGCATATCGAAGTTATCGTAAGACAGATGCTCAGAAAGATAAAGGTTGAAGACAGTGGTAGCAGCTATCTCCTTCCAGGTTCACTTGTTGACAAGAAGGAAATTGATGCTATCAATGCAGAACTTCAGGAAAGAATCGATGCCGGTGAATTTGGTATTTCACTCGTTACAACTGTTCCTGTTCTTCAGGGTATCACAAAGGCATCTTCAAGTTCAGACAGCTTCCTCTCAGCAGCATCATTCCAGGAAACTACAAAGGCTCTTACAGATGCAGCTATCAGAGGAAAGAGCGATAATCTCCTCGGACTTAAAGAAAATGTTATTATCGGTAAGCTTGTTCCTGCCGGAACAGGTATGGAAATGTATAATAAGGTTAAGGTTGTTAAAAACGACAAGCCTGAAACATTTTCAGCTGATAATGTGATCTGATAAAAGATATCAAAAAAATATGTCCTCCGAAAATCCGGAGGACATTTTTTTGATGTTAAGGTTATTTTACACGATATCTTTACGCATTTGAAGCCGAAGCATAAAGATTATAGTAAAATCCCTGCTTCTTCATTAATTCTTTATGGTTGCCTTGTTCGATTATATTACCGTCTTTCATAACAAGTATAAGGTCTGTGTTTCTTATAGTGGAAAGTCGGTGTGCTATGATAAAGCTGGTTTTACCTTTCATGAGTTTTTCAAAAGCTTTCTGGATCTGTACTTCAGTACGGATATCTATGTTACTTGTTGCTTCGTCAAGTATGAGCATAGGGGGATTTGTGAGCATTATACGGGCTATGGTGAGAAGCTGTTTCTGACCTTGTGAAAGGTTTCCGCCGTTTTCATCTATGATGGTGTTGTATCCGCCAGGTAGTCTTTTTATAAAGCTGTGTGCATGAGCAGCTTTTGCAGCTTCTATTATTTCACTTTCTGTTGTATCAGGTTTTCCGTAAGAAATATTGTCAGATACCGTTCCTTTGAAAAGCCATGTTTCCTGCAGTACCATTCCGAAACAGCTTCTTAAACTGTTTCTCTGAACTTCCCTGACATCATGTCCGGAAATCACTACATCGCCGTCAGTAGTATCGTAAAATCTCATCAGAAGATTTATAAGAGTTGTCTTTCCGCAACCTGTAGGTCCGACTATGGCAATACGCTGACCGGGCGTTATGCTGATGTTGATATTCTGAAGCAAAGGTTTTTGCGGTACATATGAAAAGCTTACGTTTTCAAAGCGTACAGAACCGTCTGATTTTTCGATTACAGCAAGTTTGCTGTCGTCACTTTCATTTTCAGCTGATATTACATCAAATACTCTGCGGGCACAGGCAAGGGCGTTCTGCAGTTCTGATATAACGCCTGAGATCTCATTGAAGGGTTTTGTGTACTGATTTGCATATGACAGAAAACTTACAAGAGTACCTACCGATATGTGTCCGTTTATAACTCTGCTTGCACCGTACATTGCTACAAAGGCATAGATTATTCCGTTTATAAATCTTGTGAGCGGATTTGAAACAGATGAGAAAAATGTTGCCTTAAAACCGCTTGCTCTGTACTGTGAGTTGAGCTTATCAAAGTATTCCTGTGCGTCATCTTCGTATGAAAAAGCTTTTACTATTGACTGGTTTTTTATCATCTCATCTGTAAATCCCGAAAGTTTTCCTCTTATTTCGGATTGTTCGGTAAATGCCTTATGTGAAGCTTTTGCTACACCTGCAGCGGCTACAAGAGAGAGTGGGGTAAGAAGAATAACTATGAGAGCTATCTTGACATCTATTATCAGCATCAGAATGAGTGTTCCGAGAATGGTTATTATACCGGTAAAAAACTGTGTAAAACACTGTGTAAGAGCGTCTGAGACAGTTTCTATATCATTTGTTGCACGGCTGATAAGGTCACCTTTTGAATGTTTGTCAATAAAGCTTATAGGTACTTTATTAAGCTTTACAAAGAAATCTTTTCGTATATCGCATGAAGTGAGATATGAGAGACGATTTGTACTTCTTGTCATGATCCATTGTGAAAATGCACTTATTATTACTGCAAGACATAAAAATATGAGTGTTTTTGAAACTGACTTAAAGTCAACATTTCCCTTTCCAATGATATAGTCTATAGCTTTACCTGTAAGGATAGGTGTTATAAGTGAACCGGCTACACCGATAACAGCAAAGATTATTGTAACAGCAAGGTCTTTGCTGTATTTTTTTGTGTAAGAGAAGATTTTCTTTAGTATATCCATATTTTATTCACCGGCTTTCTGTATTTCAACTATTTCGCTGTAGACTTCGCAGTTTTCGCAGAGATAATCGTGAGTACCAAATCCTACTGCTTTACCGTCCTCAAGAACGAGGATCTTATCTGCATTTTTCAGTGAAGTGGCACGCTGGGATATCATTATGACAACCGGATTTTCGGGAAGGTCTGCAATAGCTCTTCTGAGATTTAAGTCAGTTGTCATATCAAGTGCGCTTGTACTGTCATCAAGTATAAGTATCTTAGGTTTGGCGGCAATGGCTCTGGCAATCGTAAGACGCTGTTTCTGTCCGCCCGAAAAGTTTTTTCCGCCCTGGAGTACAGGTGCATTTATTTTGTCAGGAAGCTTTTCTATAAATTCGTATGCCTGAGCGGTTTTAAGTGCATCTATCACTTCGTCATCTGTTGCAGATTTGTTTCCCATTCTTATATTTTCGGCTACTGTTCCCGAAATAACGGATACCTTCTGAGGAACAGAAGCGATCATTTTACGAATACTGCTTATCTTGTATTCTTTTATATTTTTTCCATAGATTTTTATTTCTCCGCTTGTTACATCAAAAAATCTTGGAATGATATTTGCTATAGTAGTTTTACCACTGCCTGTACCACCGATAATTCCAAGAGTTTCTCCTTTTTTTAGTGTAAATGATATATTGCTTACAGATTCTTCCGAAGCGTCGGGATATCTGAATGATACATCGGAAAATTCAAGTACAGTGTCACCTGTCGCAACGATATCTTCCTTTCCGTCAGTAAGTGAGGAGTTTATATTGAAAATTTCAGTTATACGGTTAGCGCCTGCTGCGGCTTTGTTGAAAAATACGATAAGATTTGCAAGTACAACGAGTGAAAGTGAGATCTGTGTCATGTAGTTTATCAGGGCAGTTATTTCACCTTGTGTCAGACTGCCTGTATCTACTCGTATTCCGCCAAACCATATTATCAATGCGGCGGCAAGATTAAGTATCATAAAGTTTGCAGGGTTTAAAACTGCGGATATTTTGCTTACTATGACAGCGTGTTTGCTCAGATCATCCGCTGTTGAGGAAAATTCGTCTATTTCTTCTTTTTGTCTTGAAAATGCTCTTATAACACGGGTTCCTTCAAGATTTTCGCTTGTAAGAAGCGATACTTTGTCGAGTCTTTTCTGATTCTGCTTATACATCGGAATAGATTTTGACATTACTTTGTATACGATAAAAGCTATTATTGGAGCGGCACCAATGAGTATAAGCGAGAGTTTCAGGTCTATTGATACAGCCATTATGACAGCACCGATAATCAGAAAAGGAGAACGAGTAGCAAGTCGTATGCCCATATTTACACCGGTCTGTACAGCATTTGTATCATTTGTAAGTCGTGTTATCAGTGTCGATGCACCGAGTTTGTTTATTTCTGCATGGGAGAGAGTATTTATATGTTTGTAAAGAGATTTTCTGAGTGACGTTGCATATCCGTATGCACATTTAGCAGCAAAAAACTGGCATGTGAGGGCAAAAGCAAGTCCCGATATTCCGAGGAGTATCATGATTCCGCCCATTTTTATTATATAATCCTTGTCATTGTTTCCGATACCTGTGTCAATGATCTTAGCGGTTACCAGAGGAACTATCAGCTCAAATATCGCTTCGAGCAGTTTAAAGAAAGGGCCGAGAAAGAGGTATTTTTTATATCCGTCAAAATATTTTAGTAAACTTTTCATCAGCAAATTCTCCTTTGAAAATAAATGTTGTGATGATTTTTCTGCTTTATAAAAACAAGACCCTCATAGTGAAGGCCTTGCTTTTGTACATATAAAAAGTTTTTATCCTTTTACAACCTTGTGGAATGTTTTCTTACCTTTTTTGAGGATAACATCACCATCGATCTTTATAAGGGCTGACGGATCAGTTACTTTCTGATCGTTTACTGAAAGACCACCCTGAGTAACTGTTCTTCTTGCGTCACCGTTTGAAGTAGCAAGTCCTGTCTTTACCATAAGTGTGAGAACACCGATCTCGCCGTTTGTGAGGTCTTCTTCGCCAAGTGTTGTTGTTGGCATATCAGCACTGTTACCGCTTCCTGAGAATACAGCCTTTGCTGCTGCGTCAGCCTTATCCGCTTCTTCTTTGCCGTGAACAAGTTTTGTAAGTTCATAAGCAAGAAGTTCCTTTGCTTTGTTGAACTGAGCGCCTTCCATAGTTTTTTCCATTTCTTCTATTTCTTCAACAGGAACAAAAGTGAGCATCTTAAGGCACTTGATAACGTCAGCATCACTTACATTTCTCCAGTACTGGTAGAAGTCATACGGGCTTGTCTTTGCAGGATCAAGCCATACAGCACCCTTTTCTGTTTTACCCATCTTCTTACCTTCTGAGTTGAGAAGAAGTGTAATAGTCATTGCGTGTGCGTCTTTTCCGAGTTTCTTTCTGATAAGCTCTGTACCGCCGAGCATATTTGCCCACTGGTCATCTCCTCCGAACTGCATATTACAGCCGTACTTCTGGTAAAGCATATAGAAGTCATAACTCTGCATTATCATGTAGTTAAATTCGAGGAAAGTAAGACCTCTTTCCATTCTCTGCTTGTAACATTCAAAAGTAAGCATCTTGTTTACTGAGAAGCATGCACCTACTTCACGAAGTACATCTACATAGTTGAGGTCAAGTAACCAGTCACCGTTGTTTACAACGATAGCCTTGTCTTCCGAAAAGTCGATAAAGTTGCTCATCTGTTTTTTGAAACATTCAACGTTGTGGTCGATAGTTTCTTTTGTCATCATTTTTCTCATATCTGTTTTACCGGAAGGGTCTCCGATCATTGCAGTACCGCCACCGATAAGAACTATTGGCTTGTTTCCTGCCATCTGAAGTCTTTTCATAAGACAGAGAGCCATAAAGTGTCCTACATGGAGAGAATCAGCTGTAGGGTCAAATCCGATATAAAAAGTAGCTTTTCCTTCATTTATAAGATTTTTGATTTCATCTTCATCAGTAAGCTGTGCAAGAAGACCTCTTCTTTTAAGTTCTTCAAATAATGTCATAAAAATTCTTCCTCCAAAATAATAAAAACTTTCGTCAATAACATTAAAATAGTAGCACAAACCCATGATAATGTCAAGGGCTTTTTCAGTTTATCGGTATAAAAGGTTAAAATGTATTATTGGCTCTGTAATTTTTGGCTTCCTGCGATGATTTTATACCACGTATGTCCTTGCCTATAAATTTAAGATGTGTATAAGTGAGGACTATTCTTGAGGTGATACGCGGTTCATACTTTGCAGATATCTCATCAGGTGTAAGGTTTGTGCTTACGATGGTAGGGATTCCTTTGTTTATACGGGTATTGAGTATGTTGTAGAGAGTTGACCTGTAAAAATCAGTTGTATTTTCTGTGCCAAGGTCATCGAGTATCAGAAGGTCTGCATTTACAACAGTTTCATATGTGTCTATGTCTGTTTCGATACGTCCGAAATGTTCTTTTTCTATTTTTATAAGAAAGTTTACAGTAGAGTCGTAAAGAACGTTTACTCCCTTGTTAAGAAGTTGTTCTGCTATCGCAAGTGAGAGATGTGTTTTGCCAAGACCCGGATTTCCGTACATAAGAAGATTTTTTGAATCTTGAGAAAATGTATTTGCGTACTGCTTGCAGTATTCGAGATTTTTTGACATGGTAACAAAGCAGTTTTCGTTTTCCTCAGAAATTATATTTTTATAGTACGAAAGATCAAAAGAATCAAAACTGCAGAGTGTAATGCGTGAAGACGCATTTAATTGGTCTACAGATATTTTTCCGATAAGTTCTTCAAAGCAGTTACACATTTTTCCGTTGTGATATCCTGTGTCACTGCATTTTTCGCAATTGTATCTGAGTTCAAGGTAGTCATGCGGATATCCGTTTCTGACAAGGAGAGAGGCTATCATTTCCTGTGCTTGTCTGTTCTGATTTTCAAGACTTTTTATTTTTTGCTGGATATCTTCGCCTTTGCGTATAATTTTGATGAGATTTATTCCTGTAGTAGAAAGTATACGGTTTATTTCTGCTATTTCGGGGATTTTCTGTTCTATTTCGGCGTTTCGTCTGTCATTTTCGGCTATAGCTGAAAGACGGCGTGTATTCATCATTTCTGATGCTCTGGCAAATATATTTTTATTCATTTGTATTAGATTCCTTTATTTGTATTTTCGGTGAGCGTAATGGCGAGATCTTTTGTAAATTCGGAAACGTCATACTGGGATTCAGGCTTCTTTTTGAAATTTTTGTTTTCCTGCTGAGCCTGTTCAAGTGTGGTAATTCCTTTTTTACGCCAGTTTTCAAGTATTCCGTTTACATAGTTTACAGTAAGTTTTTTTCCTGTGTCTATCATTTTTTCGCAGGCAAAGTTGATAAGGTCGGTGCTGTAGCCTTTCATACGCCACTGGTCAAAAAATTTCTTCTGATTTTCAGTAGGCTCTCTTGTGAGTCCGAATGATTTGTATACTTCACGATTGAAAGTGTTTACTTTTGAAATGCGTTCGATTTCATTCTGTGCTTTTTCAAGAGTGTTGATATCATTTTTATACCAGTCTATTGCTATAGTTTCTATGTAGGCAATATTTGCTTTCTGAACTGATGAACAGTATGTGAGAAGCATAAGTATTACATCAATATTAAGCCCTAAGTATTCGTGTTGCCATATAAGTGAACGTGTCATGGTGTTGTTTATCATTCCACCAAGACAACTTTGTGCTACTTCAAGCAGATTTTTAATTTCTTTTGATTCGTTTTTCATTTTTTCTATTTCTGACGGCAGTATGTTAAAAGTTGAGCTTGAAAGTTTTACAGGGGCTTGTTTTGGTGGTGTTTTTTGTGCTTCTTCCGTTTTTTCCTTTATTTCCTGTTTTTCTGTTTTTTCGGTAACAGGAGCAGGGGACTGAACTTGTATGTCTGATTTATTTTCTTTCTTTTCGTTAGTAAGAGTGCCGAGGATACCGACTTCCTGCCAGAAGTTAAAAGCGTCTTTTACATCATCTTCGTTTATATTTATAGCGGTGCATATTTCAGAGATGTTGATTTGCTTTCCGTTGTTTCTGAGTATGTAGAGCAGTACTTTTACTGCATTTCCCGATGCAAGTTTTATATAGTTGTCAACAACGGCATTTGGTACGGCAAATATAGACCCCCACGGGCCTGCATTTAAGAAGTAATCCATATTCATTTCTCCAAAAAAATAAAGTCATTTTAAAAAATCCATAAAATAAGAATAACATATTTTTTGGCTAAAAACAAGGGGCGTAATGTGGTGTGAAACAGGTAAAAAATATGGAGTGAATTTTCAGATAAATGAAAAATGTTTTGTAATACTCGTTTATAATCTTTAATTTTTTTGTTTATATCATATAAAATGGAACATTCTTTATTGACACAATTATAAATAAATGATATAATTAATATAATAGTTGATATAATTATGATGGGAGGGTTGTATGTTGGAACAAAGAAAGTGTATAGCTGTCATTACAGCAGAGCCGGACGGAAAATGTCAGCAGAGGCTTATAAAAGGGGTTCGTGATAAAGCTTTTGAAGAAAATATGAATGTTGCGGTTTTTTGTACTGCTACTAACAACAGTTGTTTCGAGGAGTATAGTGAGACGGAAGAGCAGGTATATTATATACCTGATTTTGATAAATTATATGGTATTGTATACGCTCCGGATATGATATCATTTGCAGGTATAGATAAGATAACAGAACGTTGCAGAAATGCAGGTTGTCCTGTGATATGTGTCGATGTTGAAAAAGAAGGCTTTATAAATCTTATCGGATCAGATGACAGAGTTGTGCGTGAATCTATAAATCATCTGTACTACGAACATGGCTGTCGTGATATAGCTTATATGACAGGAATAAAAGATCATCCTCATGCAGAGATGCGACTCCAGAGTTATCGTGACGCAATGCGTGACCTAGGGCTTAATGTCACTGAGGACAGGATTTTTTACGGTGACTTCTGGTATAATAAAGGCGGAGAATTTGTACAACAGCTACTTGAAAGTCAGAAAGGTCTTCCGCAGGCTATAGCATGTGCAAGTGACAGAATGGCGCATAGTGTCTGCGAGGCACTAAAAAGCCTTGGATATAGTGTTCCTGGAGACATACTTGTTACAGGGTACTGTGAAAATGATCCAAAACTGTCATACATTACAGGAATGGGAAAAGATACGGCAACCGTCGGATACAGAGCCGTGGAAATGATATGCGAAATAGCAAGAGGGAAAGAATATAAGAAAGATACATACTATGTAGAGTGTGATGCGAGCAAAAATATATCATACAGCTGTGGTTGTGTGGACGAAAGTTCAAAAATGATGCTCGGTGCAGTTCTCGATATATTTGAAGAATCCGGCGGATTTTTTTCACCTTATAATAAAATGTCTGAACATTTGCATGAAGTGGACGGATTTAATGATTTCTTCTGGAAAATGGACTGGTATACGATGTTTATAAAGCCTTTTGAGCATATGAATGTATGTTTGTGTGAAGGCTGGGACAAATCGCAGGATAATTCAAAACTTACTGAAACGATTCATCTGATTTATGAAAGCGACAGAGTAGATGGTGATGAATACGCAAGATCAGTTGACTTTGAGAGAACGTTTCATGTTTCTGAGATGTCGCCTGCACTCTGGAAAGAATCAAAGAAACCTACTGTATTTTATTTTTTTCCTGTTTTCACAAAGAAAAGGAGCTATGGATATATAGTTTTATCTTATGGAAACGGCTACATAATAGACGGCCTTGTGCATAAGTTCTGGTTGAGAAATTTTCAGCTTGCTCTTGAGTCGCAAAGGAGATTTATGGAGATAAAATTTTTGTATTCTGCAATGGAGAAAAATGCAGTTATTGATTCTATGACAGGTCTGTACAACAGAAATGGTTTTAATATGTATTCTAAAGAATTACTTGATGATGCTGTAGCGGAAAAACGAAAATTTGCGGTGATTATGGCAGATCTTAACTGCCTTAAATACATAAATGACGTATTCGGGCATTATGCAGGTGACGATGCTATATGTACAGCAGGCAAGGCAATATCATACTCGACTTGTCCGAAAGCCTTAAAGGAAAGAAACTTCCGTATGGGCGGTGACGAATATCTGAAGATCATAGTCGGTGATATAAGCGGTGAAGACGTGGAAGAATGTATAAAAGAAGTAAATAAATATCTTGCAAAGAGAAATAACAGAAGTGATGTAAAATATCCTGTCATAGTAAGTATGGGATATGCCATAGATGACGCTGATAAGATAGAATCTCTCAACGAATTTATAATTACAGCCGATGAACGTATGATCAAAAATAAAATTGAAGTCAAGAAAAAAACAGGTTTTGATCATAAGCGTAATGAAAAATAAATATATCAGAACATACAGTCAGACGTAAAAAAATCTGGCTGTATTATTTTTTTCTATTGTAAATGCAGTGATTTTGTGGTATGATTGTAGTGTTAGTGATTTGAATACTATTGATTTGTCTGGAGGAATTTTTTTGTCATCTTATATAGAAAAAATAAAAGCTTTAAATGAGAAAAGAGAAGCACCGCCACTTGCACATATTCATAATTACGGGTGTCAGCTCAATGTAACAGACGGTGAAAAACTCAAAGGTTTATTGTTGAATATGGGATATGGCATTACCGAAATTCCCGAACAGGCCGATCTCGTTATCTTCAATACTTGTGCGGTTCGTGAAAATGCCGAGGAACGTGTTTTTGGAAATCTCGGCTTTTTAAAACAATACAAGGAAAAGAATAAGGAAATGATAATATGCGTCTGTGGCTGTATGACAGAACAGTCGTGTATAGTTGAAAAAATAAAAAGTTCATACAAATATGTTGATATAGTTTTCGGCACAAATGCTTTTGATAAATTTCCTTCATATGTGTATAATATAATCGAAGGACAAAAGCGTGTCTATGATACCTCAGGACCTGACGAGACGATTCATGAAGGACTTACTCAGGTACGCAGTTGTAAATTCAAAGCATCTGTTCCGATAATGTATGGCTGTAACAACTTCTGTACTTATTGTATAGTGCCATACGTAAGAGGACGTGAACGCAGTCGTGCGCCTGAACTTATACTTGACGAAGTACGCAGTCTTGTAAATGACGGTTGTAAGGAAATAATGCTTTTGGGACAAAACGTAAATTCATACGGAAATGACCTTGACAAAGATATAAATTTCCCATGGCTTTTAAGACAGATAAATGCGGTAGAGGGTGACTTTATCATAAGATTTATGTCATCGCACCCTAAAGATGCAAGCAAAGAGCTTATTGATGCTATTTACGAATGTGAAAAAGTCGGAAAACATCTGCATCTTCCTGTTCAGTCGGGAAATGACGATGTTTTAAATCGCATGAACAGAAAATATACAGCGCAGAAATATCTTGAGATAATTTCTTATGCACGAGAAAAAATGCCTGATTTTTCATTTTCAAGTGATATACTTATCGGATTTCCGAATGAAACCGAAGAAGAATTTCTTGATACACTTGACATCGTAAAAAAAGTAAGGTACAGCAATATCTACAGTTTTATATATTCAAAAAGAACAGGTACAAAAGCGGCACTTATCGATGATAAGATAACATATGAGGAAAAACAGGGCCGTATGCAGAGGCTGCTTGATCTGCAACGTGAGATAACCACAGAAGATTATAAAAAACTGGTGGGTAAAAAACTCAGAGTACTTGTTGAAGCAAACTCAAAAGGCGGAGAGGGTACGCTTACAGGAAAGAGCAGTGAATTTGTCATAGTAAACTTTGACGGCGACAGCTCGCTTATAGGTACTTTTGTAAATGTTGAAGTAACAGGTGCAAGGAACTGGGCAGTTGACGGAAAAATATGTACCACATAAAAACTTGACAAGAAAGAAACCTCGTGATATCATTAAAAGAGTTGAAAATAAAGTAAAACCGGAGGAAATAAAAAATGGATATAATCAAGATGACAAGAGAACTCGGAAAAGCGATACAGCAGGATGAAAGATATATCGCATATTTTGCTGCCAAGGATAAGAACGACAAGGATTCAGATCTTCAGAAGCTTATCGGTGAGTTTAATATAAAGCGTCTGGAACTTAACAACGAAATGACCAAAGACGACAAGGACGCAGAGAAGCTCAAGGAACTTGATGTTACTATAAAGGATATGTACACAAAGATAATGGGAAATGAAAGTATGATGGCGTTTAACATAGCTAAAAATGATATGGATGCACTTCTTTCAGAAATAAACAACATAATCACTATGTGTGCAAACGGAGAAGATCCGGATACATGTATGCCGGAACAGTCATGCAGCGGAAGCTGTGCATCATGCAGCGGCTGTCATTAAGATCTAGTTTACAGATTTGGCAATGAGTACGGGGATTTTTTATCCATGTACTCATTTGTATTTTTATAAAGTATTTAAAGAAAGAATGTGAAATATGCTATTAAAAGATATTGACAGAGAAAAAATATCGCCAATGATGCGTCAGTACTGTGATATTAAGGATAAGTATCCCGATTATATACTTTTTTTCAGACTCGGTGATTTTTACGAGATGTTTTTTGATGACGCAATAACTGTTTCACGAGCATTGGAACTCACACTTACAGGCAGAGACTGCGGACTTGAAGAAAGAGCTCCTATGTGCGGAGTGCCTTTTCACAGCAGTGATGTTTATACCAAAAAGCTTATAGAAGCAGGATATAAGGTAGCTATATGCGAACAGCTTACAGATCCTTCAGAATCAAAGGGAATAGTTGTACGTGATGTTGTTCGTATAGTAACCCCCGGAACACTTATAGAGAGCAGTATGCTTGATGATTCGGCAAATAACTACATAGGTTGTGCTTTTTACAGTGATGGTGAGTGTGCTCTGTGTTTTGCCGACCTTTCGACAGGCGAAGCGGCTGTATCGTTAAAAAGCGGAAAAGAACTTGAAAATGATATAATAAATGATATTTCAAGATATCATCCCTCAGAGATGATCTTCAATCATGATTTTGCCGGACTTAAATCAGTAAATGAATTTATAAAAGATAAACTCGAATGTGCTTTTTCTGTTCGCAAAGATGAATGTTTTGAGCCTGATATGAAAGAAGAGATCGTATTTGCACAGTTTTCAGTTTCATCTTTTGAAGAGCTTTATCTTGAAAAAAATGATATACGTGTAAAGAGCGTATGCGGACTTTTTGATTATTTTTATGAGACACAACGCTCACTTACAGGACGTTTTACTAAAATAGATATAGTCGGCGAAAATGCCTATATGGGTATTGATCTTTCTGCAAGAAGAAATCTTGAACTCTGCGAAACACTAAGAAATAAGGAGAAAAAAGGTTCACTTCTCTGGGTAATGGATAAAACCGAAACTTCGATGGGAAAAAGACTTCTCAAGTCCTATATAGAACAGCCTCTTCTCAGTCCTGCACGTATCATAGAAAGACTTGATGCAGTTGAGATACTTACCAAAAATTCACTTACACTTATGGAACTGCGTGACCTTCTTGATAAAGTGTATGATATAGAAAGACTTATGACAAGGGTAATGTACAAGACTGCTACGCCTCGTGACCTTAAAGCATTGTCAGCTACATCGCTCATGCTTCCCGATATAAAAAAACAGCTTGAAAATGTGTCTGATTCAAAGCTTCTCAGTTCTCTTAATAAAGATATATTTACTCTTGATGAAATAGCAAATCTTATAGAAAACTCAATAGTTGACGAGCCTCCTGTCGCTGTAAAGGACGGCGGAGTAATAAAGGACGGCTTTAATGCTCAGCTTGATGAGTTAAGAGGGATAATGTCAGGCGGAACGGATATAATAAGCGGAATAGAAGAAAGAGAAAAAGAACGTACAGGAATAAAGGGCCTTAAGATCGGTTATAACAGAGTTTTCGGATATTATATCGAAGTTACCCGTTCTTATTATAAACTTGTTCCTGATGATTATATAAGAAAGCAGACGCTTACAAACTGCGAGAGATTTATAACACAGGAACTTAAAAATGTTGAAAATACCATTCTCGGAGCAAAGGACAAGATACTTGTTCTTGAAGCGGATATATTCAATGAAATAAGGGATTTTGTTGCGTCAAAGCTTGATGAAGTTCAGAAAACTGCGTCAGCTGTAGCTGTACTCGATGTAATGTGTTCTTTTGCACAGACAGCTATAGATAACAGATATACCAAGCCTGATATAGCCATAGACGGAACTATCGAAATAAAAGACGGCAGACACCCTGTTGTTGAACTTATGCTTTGTGATGAAGTGTTTGTTCCTAATGATACATACATAGATACAAAGTCTAACCGTATGTCTGTTATAACAGGTCCTAATATGTCAGGTAAATCTACATATATGCGACAGGTAGCGCTGATAACTCTTATGGCTCAGATGGGTTCTTTTGTACCTGCGGCATATGCGAGAGTATCTGTTGTTGATAAAATATTTACCCGAATAGGAGCATCTGATGACCTTACTTCAGGCCAGAGTACGTTTATGGTTGAAATGAAGGAAGTCGCAGAAATTTTAAAACACGCAACAAAGCAGAGCCTTGTTATACTTGATGAAGTAGGCAGAGGTACGTCAACTTTTGACGGAATAAGTATTGCAAGAGCAGTTGCCGAGCATATCTGTACAGGAAAAAATCTTGGCTGTAAGACATTGTTTGCAACACACTATCATGAACTTATAGGACTTGAAAATGAGCTTGACGGAGTGAAAAATTATAGTATAGCTGTAAGAAAACATGGCGACAGCATACGTTTCTTAAGAAAAATAGTTCCCGGTGGAGTTGATGACAGTTACGGTATAGAAGTTGCAAGGCTTGCAGGAGTACCGTCAAAGGTAATAAACAGAGCAAAGGCATTGCTTTCCGAACTTGAGCAGAATACAAAAAAACAGCAGGAAATAATGGAGAAGTACAGCAGTCAGGATCAGCAGATAAGTTTTGACAGTATAAACAGGGAAAATGCACTTGACAGGCTGAAAAAGACGAATATAGCAGAACTTTCCGACAGTGAGTGCCGTGAACTTCTTGAAGATATGTATACTATGCTCAGTTAAGAAAAGTTAAGAAAAAGGGAGTGAGTTTGTGCCGGCAATAAATCTTTTAAGCAAAGAAATTTCCGAACTTATTGCAGCAGGTGAAGTTATTGAAAGACCGTCATCTGTTATAAAAGAACTTATCGAAAATTCCATAGATGCAGGTGCGAGGCATATAACTGTTGAGATAAAACGTGGCGGTTCTACTTTTATACGAGTTACGGATGATGGTTGCGGTATAGCATTTGATGATGTTCCGAAGGCATTTTTAAGACATGCGACAAGCAAGATAACATCAAGAGAAGATCTTAACAGTATTCTTACTCTTGGTTTCAGAGGCGAGGCGCTTGCATCGGTGTGTGCCGTATCAAAAGTGGAGATAATGACAAAACAAAAAGATGATGAACTCGGAACACATTACATAACAGAAGGTTCACAGGAAGTTATGCATGAAAAAACAGGCTGTCCTGACGGTACGACAATAATAATACGTGATCTTTTCTACAACGTTCCTGCCAGACAGAAATTTATGAAAAAGGACACTGTTGAGGGAAACATGGTCAGCAGTATAGTTGACAAGATAGCACTTTCCCACCCCGAAATATCATTTCGTATGATAAGGGACAACAAAGCAGAACTCAGTACGTCAGGTGACGGAAATCTGTATTCGTCTATATTTGCCGTATACGGAAAAAATTTTGCGGCAGATATGATAGAAGTGGATTATGAACTTGATGGTATAAGAGTGAGCGGTTATTGTGTAAAACCACTGTATTCCAAGGCAAACAGAGTTTTTCAGAATTTTTTTGTAAACGAGAGATATATAAAATCACAGGTGTGTGCATCAGCGCTTGAGGAAGCATATAAAGGCGTCATAATGGTGGGAAAATTTCCTGCTTGTGTACTGAAAATAGGGCTTGCACCCGATACGGTAGATGTAAATGTTCATCCTGCAAAGGTTGAAGTGCGTTTTTCAGATGATAAGCCTATTTATAACTGCATTTATTTTGCTGTAAAGTCAGCACTTATGAAGGCAGGTATGATATATGATTTTGAACTTGAAAAGACCGCATTTTCAAAAAGCTCTGCAAGCGAGAGTGAAAAAGAAGAAGTTTATCAGCCGGAAATTCCTGTAGTACCTGAAAAATCTGAAAAACCGCCTTTACAGAATGTTGTTTCTGATATTTCAAAAGAAGTTTTCAAAGAAAATAAGGCAGAGCAGTCACAGCAGACTGTTGATGAAGTTTTTGTATGCAATAATACTAAGCCCGAAAAGCCTGAAAACCTGTTTGAAAATAATAATGTCAGACCACAAAATCTTTCGGCAGTACCTGCATATACAGCTGTTATAAAAGAAAACTCTCCCATAAAACCGATTGTTCACAGCCGTATAGAAGAACCTGTAAAAAATGAAGAAAAAGTTGAAAACTTTAGCTATATAAACAGAGCATCACTTCAAAAAACAGAGCCTGAACCTGAAAAAATTGTTAAGCCGGCTGAGGAGAAAAAAGAACTTCGTTATATAGGCGAGGCTTTTAAAGGATATATTATTTCGGAAATAGATGACAAAATAGTTATCGTTGACAAGCATGCGGCTCATGAACGTATAATATTTGAAAGACTCAAAAAACAGGGATATGAGTCAAGTCAGCTTATAATGTGTGCGGAAGGCATACTGCTGTCGCTTGATGAAGCAGATGCACTTTCTGAAAATCGCGAGCTACTTGAAAAAATGGGATTTTCTCTTGATCTTACAAACAGTCCGTATGTAACAGTCAAGGCTTTACCGTCTATCATCGCGCATCTGAATCCTGATGAGCTTATTCCTGAACTTGCGGAAAACTTCAGAAAAAACAAGCTTGACCCGCGTCCCGAAGCTATAGATGATATACTTCATACAGTAGCTTGCAAAGCCGCAATAAAAATGAATGACAAAAACAGTTCTCTTGAGCTTGAAAAACTGGTAAATGATGTGTATAACGATGAAAATATAAGACATTGTCCTCATGGCAGACCGGTAATGTTTGTGATAACAAAATATGAACTTGAAAAACAGTTCAGACGAAAAGTGTAGGAGGCTTTTTTATGAAAACCAATATACTTGTTATAACAGGGCCTACAGCTTCAGGAAAGACTGCTCTCGGAGTAGAAATGGCAAAAAGACTTGACGGTGAAGTTATATCAGCTGATTCTATGCAGATATACAAGGGTATGGATATAGCTACCGCAAAGCCTACAAAAGATGAGATGAGTGAAGTGCCTCATCATCTTATAGGTTTTCTTGACAGGACAGAAAGTTTTTCTGTTGCTGATTATGTGGAAATGGCAAATGCTGTGGCAGAAGATATTATTTCAAGAGGTAAAAAGCCGATAATCGTAGGCGGAACAGGGCTTTATATTTCATCATTTATAAATAATGTTCAGTTTGCCGATATAAAAAGTGATGAAAGTGTAAGGGCACGTTTAAAAGAAGAGGCACAGCTTTACGGAAACGAATATCTTTTAAGCAAGCTTTCAGAGTGCGATCCCGAAACTGCATCTGAACTGCATCATAATAATCTTTCAAGAGTTATACGTGCTCTTGAAGTATATGAAGTTACAGGAAAGAAACTCAGTGACTACAAAAAAGAGAGCCTTTCACAAAAATCACCATATGATTTTACAGTGACCGCACTTACTTACACCGACCGTCAGCATCTGTATGACAGAATAAACAGACGTGTCGATATCATGCTTGAAAACGGTCTGCTTGATGAGGCATATGAAGTTTATAAAGAGAGCGGAAAAATAAAAACTGCACATCAGGCGATAGGTTGCAAGGAATTGATACCATATTTTGAAAATACTGCGACTCTTGATGAGTGTATAGAAAAGATAAAGCAGGAAACACGCAGATACGCCAAAAGACAGCTTACATGGTTTCGAAATAAACCTGATGTGAACTGGATAGAAGCGGACGAAAATTCAGATATAAATTTTTTTATAAAAAAATGTGAAAATATTATAGCCAAACAGAGAAATATATGATATAATAAAAGATGCGTAATTATAAACAAAGAAAATTTATTGATTTCTTTGATAAGTTTTTTTAAATCAGTCTTTTGCAGAGGACGTGATTTTTGATTTTATTTATTTTATTTTATCTGCAAAGAATGGAGTTATATTATGAATAAACAGTTGAACTTACAAGACGTTTTTTTGAATCAGGCAAGAAAAGAAAAGATAATGATCACAATTTATCTTACAAATGGTTTTCAGTTTAAGGGTGTAGTAAAGGGCTTTGATAGCTATATTGTTATTCTTGACTGTGACGGAAGACAGCAGATGGTTTATAAGCATGCTATATCGACCATTATGCCTTCAAGACATATTTCAATACTTGACAGTAGCGCTTCACAGGCTGAAAAGGCAGAATAATGAATACCCGTACTGCAAAGCTGCTTTTAGCGATTCTTGTCTTGTTTATGACGTTGACTGTGATAAATGTTATAATTCATCTTTTTGAAAATGACTATGTAACAGAAACCGCTGTAGCTGTTTCGGCATCACACTCAATTTCTTTTAAGGGCGTATATGTCAGAGATGAAGAAGTCCTTTATTATGACGGAGACGGTGTTGTGGGCTATGCGGTAGATGATGGCGGAAGACTCAGTATAGGCGAGACAGCGGCATATATTTATGCTGATGATAAGCAGATACAATTAAACGAAAGAATAGAAGCTATAGATTCCGAGATTGCAATACTTAACAAGATACAAAATCCGGGAACTCAGGAAATATCTCAGCCGGCATATTTATCTTCGCTGATTGAACAGGCATATCAGGATATAATGTTTGGTAAAGAGAAAAAAGACTTTCTTGCTCTTTTTGATGCAAAGCAAGAAATACTGATATACATGAGTACTCTTCAGTATGTAACTGATGAGATAGATTCGCTGTCGGATAAGATAGCCGGGCTTGAAGCAGAAAAATATGAGCTTGAAAGTAAGCTTGAACCTCCGCGTGACAGCATAGAAGTTCCGTACTCTGCATATTTTACGAGCAGGGTTGACGGATATGAGGGATATCTTGATTATAATAAATCTCAGGAGCTTACTTCTTCACAGATAAAAAGTATAAGTGATACAAATGAAACCAGTGACGGAAGAACGCCGGTAGGAAAATTGATAAGCGGATACAAGTGGTATATTGTAGGCGTTGTTGAAAAAACTGACTGGCTCTCACTTGGGGATACAGTTGATCTATACTTTCCATCAAGTGACAATACACTTGTAGCTGAGATAGAAAGCATACGTGACAGTGATGATGGAAATGAAAAAATTATAACGCTTGTATGCACAGATATGTCGCATGATTTTGTACAGCACAGAGTTGAAAATGTAGAAATTCAGGGCGAGGAATATAAAGGGATCAGGATTTCACGAGAAGCGATACAGATAAGAGACATGGAACAGGAAGTAACTGAAAACGGTGTTACATCGGTTCAGACTGTTCCGGTAAAGGGTGTGTATGTAAAACACGGCGAAAAAGTAGACTTCAAAAAGATTGATCCTGTTTTCAGTGCCGATGATTACGTTGTTTCAAAAATAGTTTCGGACAGCGAATATGTTCAGCTCTATGATGATACTATTGTTGGAGGTATGTCCTTGAGATGAGAACACAGTTTGATTATATTGATGAAAACTATAAAAGGATAGTATTTAATCTTAATGAAGCTAAAGAAAAATACAATCGTTCCGGAGAAAATATTGATATAATGGCAGTCACCAAAACAATATCTCCAGAAGTTGTGAATTATGCGATATCTTCATGCGGTATAAAAATACTCGGAGAAAACAGGGTACAGGAGTATCTTTCAAAAAAAGAGTTTTATTCTCCTGCATCGGTTCACTTTATCGGTCAGTTACAGACAAATAAAGTTAAATACATAGTAGACAGCGTTGATATGATACAGTCAGTGGACAGTGTAAAACTTGCTCTTGAAATTGATAAGCACGCAGAACGTGCAAAAAAAGTACAAAACGTACTTGTCGAAGTGAATATCGCCGGGGAGGAAGCAAAAGGCGGCGTATCACCGGACAGGCTTACAGAAATGCTTTATGAGCTTTCAGAGTTAAGAAATATCAAAGTTTGTGGACTTATGACAGTTCCGCCTGTTTTTGAGTCTGAAAAATTTTTATATAATATGCAAAAAATATATATTGACATTTCAGAGAAAAAAATAGATAATATTAATATGAGTCATTTGTCTATGGGAATGTCAGGTGATTATGAAACAGCAGTTCGATATGGTTCTACAATGATTCGTATCGGCAGTGCACTTTTCGGTGCAAGAGTGTATAAGTGACATTTTTAAAATTGTTTGTATGGCTTTTTATCATTTGGTCGCACATGATGATAAAAGCAGGTTATAAATTCTCTATTTATTTTATGTGCGAGGAAAGGAAAAAATGTAATGAAGCTTTTAGATAGTTTGAAGGATTTCTTTTTACCACCGGAACAGGAGGATGATTATCAGCCTGAAGCTCCAAAGCAGGAGATGCAGCCGGTAGCAACACATCAGATACACCAGCCACAGCCAAGCGAGATGATAGAAACACCTGATGAGAAGAGGAATAAAGTAGTGAATATTCAAGCGACAGCACAGTTACAGGTAGTTCTGGTTAAACCGGAAGTATTTACAGATGCAAAACAGATAGCAGATCACCTTATAGCAAAGAAGACAGTTGTTCTTAACCTTGAAACAGCATCTTCTGAAAACAAGAGAAGAATCATAGATTTTCTTGTTGGTGTTGCATATGCAAATGGCGGAAGCCTTAAGCCGGTAGCAAATCTTACTTATATCATTACACCTTACAATGTTGGTTTTATAGGTGAAGATCTGGTGGGCGAGCTTGAAAATAACGGGGTAATTATTTAAGCTACATAATATTTTTGGAGTTTCCTACGCAGACGGAAATAGTATTATTTTAAGAGGTGATAGAGTTGATGAAGGCAAGTGACATAAACAGTCAAAAATTCGAAAAGGCAGCGTTCGGATATAAGCAGGAAGATGTTGACGGATTTCTGAATGAACTGGCTGCTGATTATTCTCAACTTGAAAAGGATAATGAAGAGATAAACACAAAACTTCAGGTTCTTGCTGACAAAGTAAGAGAATACAGAAAAGATGAAGATGCAGTAAAAGACGCACTTCTTTTTGCACAAAAAGAAGGACATCGTGTTGTTACCGAAGCAAATACAAAAGCTGAGGAAATAATAGAAAAAGCGAAGCGTGAAAGCGAAAAAATAATAAGCGATGCGACAATGGATTCAAAAAAAGCCGTTGAAGAAGTAAAGGCAGAGTTGAAAAAAGAACAGGATAACCTTTCATATATGCAAAAGCAGGTTTCCGAATTTAAGAAAAATCTTTTTGATATGTATAAGTCGCATCTTGAAATGATATCATCTATGCCACAGGTAGATGAGGACGAAGACGAAGAAGATGATGAAGTAGAAGTAGCAGTGCAGGAAGAAGAAGCTGTAAAAGTTGATATTCCTGTACAGCCGTCATCACCTTCACCTTCACCTTCTTATGCACCTGAAAATCAGGAACCTGTTGAAAAACCTGATCCGTTCAGAACACAGTCTATACCTGTAATAGGCGCAGGTACAGGCGATAACAAGTATGCTGAACTTCAGTTCGGACAGCAGAATAATAATAAGTAACATAAATTTATATATGATAACCAGTAAAGGAAGATTATAAAATGTCTCAGGATTATAACAATACTTTAAATTTACCTAAGACAGACTTCCCTATGAGAGGAAATCTGCCTACAAAAGAACCAGAAACTTTGAAAAAGTGGGAGTCTGAAAGACTTTACTACAAAATGATTGAGAAAAATGAAGGTAAGCCACTTTACATACTTCATGACGGACCTCCATATGCAAACGGTGAGATCCACCTTGGAACAGCTCTTAACAAGATTCTCAAGGATTTTATAATAAAGTACAAAAATATGAGCGGTTTCTGCGCTCCATATGTTCCCGGTTGGGATACTCACGGACTTCCTATCGAACTCAAGGCACTCAAAGCTATTGGCGTTGAAAATGGTGCGGTTTCTCCGGCAGAACTCAGAAAACACTGCAGAGACTTTGCCATGAGTCATGTAAAGAACCAGATGAACCAGTTCAAGAGAATCGGTAGCATCGGTAATTATGACGATCCATACCTTACACTCAAGCCTGAGTACGAGGCAAGACAGATAGAAGTCTTTGGAAAGATGGCTACAGAAGGATATATGTACAAGGGTCTTAAGCCTGTTTACTGGTGTCCTGACTGTAAGACAGCTCTTGCAGAAGCAGAGATCGAATATTCAAATGATGATTGTCACTCAATCTATGTAAAGTTCAATGTTACAGATGACAAGGGTGTTTTCTCAGCTGCAGGTGTTGATCCTTCAAAGGTTTATTTTGTAATATGGACAACAACTACATGGACTATTCCTGGTAACCTTGCAGTTTGTCTCGGACCTGAATATGACTATACACTTGTAAAGGTAAACGATGAGTACTATGTAATGGCAGAAGAACTCGTTGCTGCTACAATGAAAGCTGCAGGTATTGAAGAATACGAAACTCAGGGCAGATTTACAGGTAAAGAACTTGAATACATAAAGACAAAGCACCCTCTCTTTGACAGAGTTTCTCCTATTATCGTAGGCGATCACGTAACTCTTGAAAGTGGTACAGGTTGTGTTCACACAGCACCTGGTCACGGTGTAGAAGACTATGAAGTATGCCGTAACTATCCTGAAATCGGAATAATAGTTCCTGTTGACGCAAACGGAAAGCTTACAGATGAAGCAGGCGAGTTTAGCGGAATGGACACAAATGAAGCAAACAAGGCGATCGCAGCAAAGCTTGAAGAAGTAAATGCACTTCTGGCTATTGAAAAGATCGTTCACCAGTATCCACACTGCTGGAGATGTAACAGCCCGATAATCTTCAGAGCAACTTCACAGTGGTTCTGTTCAGTAAACGGCTTTAAGGATAAAGCTATAAAGGCTATCGAAGACGTAAACTGGATCCCTGGCTGGGGCGAAGAAAGAATAAAGGGAATGGTACGTGACAGAAGTGACTGGTGTATCTCACGTCAGAGAACATGGGGCGTTCCTATTCCGATCATATACTGTAAAGAATGTAATGAACCAATAGTAACAGAAGAAACTATTGCAGCTATTTCTGATACATTCAGAAAAGAAGGCGCAGATTCATGGTGGACAAAGGAAGTTTCCGAAATAATTCCTTCAACTGTAAAGTGTAAGTGCGGTTGTTCCGAGTTTACAAAGGAATATGACATCATGGACGTATGGTTTGACAGTGGTGTTTCACATTCTGCTGTTATGGAAGAATATGACGAACTTCAGTGGCCTGCTGATCTCTACCTTGAAGGTGCAGACCAGTACAGAGGCTGGTTCCAGTCATCACTTCTTACTTCAGTTGTATATAAGGGCAAGGCTCCTTATAAAAACGTGTGCACTCATGGCTGGGTCGTTGACGGTCAGGGCAAGAAGATGTCCAAGTCACTCGGCAACGGTATCATGCCTGATGAAATCGTAAAAGAATTTGGTGCAGATATTTTAAGACTCTGGGTAGCATCTTCAGACTACCATTCAGATATCAGAATATCCAAGGATATTTTAAAACAGCTTTCAGAAGCTTATAAGAAAATAAGAAATACAGCAAGATTTATTCTCGGTAACATCTCAAACGGTGACGGATTCGATCCTGATACTGATGCAGTTTCCGATGATAAGCTTACAGAAATAGATAAGTGGGCAATTACA
This sequence comes from Oscillospiraceae bacterium, assembly GCA_017848115.1. Classification (GTDB taxonomy): domain Bacteria; phylum Bacillota; class Clostridia; order Oscillospirales; family Ruminococcaceae; genus HUN007. The sequence continues at coordinate 92,321 of JAGAKZ010000031.1, read as the reverse complement.
AGACTTGATGCACTTATTGATAAGGTAAATGCAGGTTATGAAAGTTTTGAATTCCACATAGTATTCCATGCTATCCATAACTTCTGTGTAACTGAAATGTCCAACTTCTATCTTGATATTATCAAGGACAGACTCTACTGTACAGGTGAGAAGTCAGAAGAAAGACGTGCAGCACAGACTGCTATGTACAGAATACTCAGCGGTGTTGCAAGACTTGTTGCACCTATCACATCATTTACAGCAGAGGAAATCTGGAGCTATATGCCACATTGTGAAGGCGAAGATACAACAAGTATTTACCTTAATCAGATGCCTGCAAAGAGCGGTATAGAAGTTACACCTGAATTTGAAGCAAAGTGGAATCTTATTTATGATCTTCGTCAGTCTGTAAATAAGGCACTTGAAATCAAGAGAAACGAAAAGGTTATAGGTAAATCACTTGAAGCTTCCGTTAAGCTTTACTGTGGAAGTAACTTTGAAACTGTAAACGCTATGGTAAGTGAACTTGCTGAGATATTCATCGTTTCAAAAGTAGAAGTATTTGCAGACGGAAACGGAGAGTTTGATGCACAGACACTTGGTGCAAGCGGACAGGCATCAGATATCACAGTAACTGTTGAAAAGGCAACAGGTGAAAAATGTGAAAGATGCTGGACATATTCCGAAACAGTAGGAAAATGTGCAGAACACGCAACTCTTTGTGCACGTTGTGCAGCAGTTGTAAAATAAATTTTTTTGCAAAGAGCTTGTCGTTTTGTATAATCAAAGAGCGGCAAGCTTCTTTTGCAGATGATGTTATATGATTTATATCCGGACAGATGAGGTGGATAAATGATAATAATTTTTATGATAATTGTTGCAGCAATACTTGTCTGTATAGATCAGATGATAAAATTATGGGCTGTCGGCGAGTTAGCTACAAATGGAATATCAAAGCCGTTTATAAAATTCGGAGATACAGAAATAATTGATTTTACCTATACCGAAAATACCGGAGCAGCATTTGGCATAATGAGTGATAAACAATGGTTTACAATCGGTGTTGCATCGGTTGGACTTATATTGTTTACCATATATATGTTAAAGTGCTATAGAGAATCAAAATTTGCCATGATCGTAAGTGCTGTTGTTATAAGTGGTGGTATAGGAAATCTTATAGACAGAATACGATGTGGATATGTGGTTGATTATTTTGAAGTAAAACTGTTTGATTTTGCTATATTTAATTTTGCGGATGTATGTGTTACAGTAGGAGTTTTCCTTTTGGTGATTTATTTTCTCTTTTTTCAGGAACCTGAGAAGGACAAGCTTAAAAGCAGAAAACCGGGCAGGAGAAGATATTGATGTCATCAGAAAGAATTTATATGGTATCTGACAATGCTGCAGGAGAGAGGATAGATAAATGGATATGTGCTCAGTGTGATGATATAACACGCAGTGCAGTTCAGAAAATGATATCCGAAAATATGGTTATTGTAAACGGAAAACCGGTGTCTAAAAATTATAAAATATCATCAAATGATGAAGTTGTGCTGAATGTACCTGAGCCTAAGGAACTTTCGGCAGAACCTGAAAATATTCCTGTTGATATAGTTTATGAAGACGATGATCTTCTTGTTGTAAACAAACCCAAAGGAATGGTAGTTCATCCGGCAGCCGGAAACTATAACGGAACTTTAGTAAATGCACTCATGTATCATTGTAAGGGCAGACTTTCTTCTATTAACGGAGTTATACGACCCGGTATAGTTCATCGTATTGATAAAAATACCAGCGGACTTCTTATAGTTGCCAAAAATGATATTGCTCATGCAGGACTTGCCGCACAGATAAAAGAACATTCATTTACCAGAGAGTATGAAGCTGTAGTCTGCGGAAAGTTCAAAGAAAATGAAGGTACAGTAAATGCGCCTATCGGCAGACATAAGACAGATCGTAAGAAAATGTGTGTCACTGATCTAAATTCAAGAGAAGCGGTAACGCATTACAGTGTTATCAGTGAGTATGAGAGATATACTCATTTGAGGCTTCGTCTTGAAACAGGACGTACTCATCAGATAAGAGTTCATATGAAATATATCGGACATCCCGTTCTTGGTGATGATGTATATGGAACAGAATATAAGGGAATACAAGGCCAGTGTCTGCACGCCAAAAAAATAGGTTTTATTCATCCTGTAACAAATGAATATCTTGAATTTGACAGTGAATTGCCGGAGTATTTCGACAATATACTAAATAAATTAAAAAATATTTAAAAAATTTATCACAAGGAGATTTTTTTTATGGACGCTACAATAAAAAAACAGCTTGAGATAACAGCCACAGAAATAAGAATGGGTGTTATTGAAGGAACATTTAATGCGAAGTCCGGACATCCGGGCGGATCTCTTTCAATATGTGATCTTCTCACATATCTTTACTGGGTAAAGATGAATGTAAATCCATCAGATCCTGATATGAAAGAAAGAGACAGATTTGTTCTCTCAAAGGGACATTGTGCTCCTGCACTTTATTCCACACTTGCAAATAAGGGCTTTTTCGATAAAGAAGAACTGAAGTCATTAAGACATATCGGTGCACTTCTTCAAGGACATCCATGTATTCATATTCCGGGTGTTGATATGAGTAGTGGTTCACTCGGTCAGGGAATCTCAGTTGCATGCGGAATGGCTCTTGCAGGCAAGACTGACAACGCTGACTATAAGGTATATACAGTTCTCGGTGACGGTGAAATCGAAGAAGGTCAGGTATGGGAAGCTGCTATGTTTGCAGCACACTATAAGCTTGACAATCTTGTTGCAATTGTTGACAATAACGGACTTCAGATAGACGGACCTATCTCCGAAGTATGCTCACCTGAACCTATAACAGACAAATTTGCAGCATTTGGCTGGCACGTAATTACAATGGACGCACATGATTTTGACAGTATCGAAAAAGCATTTGATGAAGCTGAAAAGATTTCCGGAAAACCGGTTGTTATCGTTCAGAAGAGTACAAAGGGCAAGGGCGTTTCATTTATGGAAAACAAGTGTTCATGGCACGGAACTGCACCAAACAAGGAACAGTACGATCAGGCTATGGAAGAACTCAACGCTCGTCTTGCTGAACTAAAAGCATAATAATACGGAGAAAGGAAAGAATAAGTTATGGCAGAAGTAATTAAAAAAGCTACACGTGAAAGCTACGGAGAGGCTCTTAAAGAACTTGCCGCTGAATGCGAAGATCTCGTAGTTCTTGATGCTGACCTTGCAGAAGCTACCAAGACAGTAATGTTTAAAAAGGCATATCCTGAAAGATTTTTTGACTGCGGTATAGCAGAAGCAAATATGATGGGTGTTGCAGCCGGTCTTGCAGCATCAGGGAAAATTCCTTTTGCAAGCAGTTTTGCAATGTTTGCAGCAGGACGTGCTTTTGAAATAGTAAGAAACTCTATCGGTTATCCTCATCTTAACGTTAAAATAGGTGCAACACACGCAGGTATATCTGTTGGTGAAGATGGTGCAACACATCAGTGTAACGAAGATATAGCTCTTATGAGAACTATTCCGGGAATGACTATCATAAATCCTGCTGACGGTGTTGAAGCTAAAGCCGCTGTAAAAGCAGCAGCTGCTTACAACGGTCCGGTATACCTTCGTTTTGGCAGACTCGCAACACCTATATTCAATGACGAAGCTTCATACAAGTTTGAAATAGGCAAAGGCATTACTCTCAAAGAAGGCAATGATGTTACTATAATCGCAACAGGCCTTATGGTAAATGAAGCTATGCAGGCAGCAAAACAGCTTGAAGCAGATGGTATCAATGCAAGAGTAATAAATATCCATACTATAAAACCACTTGATACAGAGATAGTTTGCAAGGCTGCAAAAGAAACAGGTCTTATCATAACAGCAGAAGAACACAGCGTTATCGGCGGACTCGGTTCAGCTGTATCAGAAGCTGTAACACAGTGCTGTCCTGTTCCGGTTATAAAGATCGGTGTAAATGATGAATACGGATACAGCGGACCTGCTGTAGACCTTCTCAAAAAATTCGGACTTTGCGCAGACAATATCGTTTCCAAGACAAAAGAAGCTGTTGAGAAGTTCAAAAAATAAAAATATAGTTTAAATAAAACAAATCGTTTGTATAATCTATTGGTTATACAGACGGTTTGTTTTTTTATAAAAAAGGTATTGATTAATTATAATTTTATTGATATAATTAATACAGTGATTATAGTTTCCAACTTATTTAAAATTAGGAGTGAAAAATATGGTAAAGAAAGCGAAACGAATGATAAGCGGATTATTGGCAATGATTACTGCTGTTAATATGTCATGCTTTATTCAGGTCGAAAATGTCAGTGCATCATCTGAACTACTCAGAAGTACATTTGAGGGAAATAATGATGGCTGGACTGCCCGTGGAAACGCAACAGTGGAATATACCAACAAAACAGCGTATGAGGGCGGTTATTCGTTATATGTATCCGGAAGAACTGCCTCATGGAATGGTGCTATGATCGGGCTTGGTGCTGATTTTAAGGCAGGAAAGTCTTATGATTTCAGCGGTGCTGTTATGTATGATACAGGTGAAGCAACTGAAGAAATTTCTATGACTATGCAGTATAACAATGCGTCAGGTGAAGTGATATACGATCATCTTGCTACAGTCAGTGTGGAAAAAAATAAATGGACAACTGTTCTTGCAGAGAACTATACTGTTCCTTCGGGTGCAACTGATATTATATTGTACTTTGAAACTCCTGAAAGCACTATAGATTTTTACATTGATGAAGTAGCTGCATATGGTGAAAAGTCTCAGTCGGTTACACCGACTAAGAGAGGTCCCGGAGATATAAACGGTGACGGATATATAAATATAGTTGATCTTATTTATTTAAAACAAGGTATCATAGGTGAATTGAGTTTTGCTGATTTCAGTTATTATGCTGACCTTGACGGAAATAAAATTATAAGCTCAGCAGATATGACTTATATGGTGAAGTATCTTTTCGGTCAGATATCGGAGTTCCCTGCAACGTCTATGCCCGGAAATGAACCGCCGGTTGATGATAATTATGATGACAGTTATTCTGAAAATCTTGATGCAAAGACTTTGAAGATGTGTCAGGATTCCCTTTACCGTGTAGGTAATACCAAAAGACTTCTTGATAAGATACAGAAAGCAAAATCAGGAGAAAATGTGACAGTAGGTTATATAGGCGGATCAATAACAGAAGGCTCAAATGCCGGAGCACAGCTTTGCTACGCTAAACTTTCCCATCAGTATTTTGCAGATACATTCGGAACAGGAAGTAATGTCGGATATGTAAATGCAGGATTATCAGGTACTTCTTCAGTTCTTGGAGTACTCAGAGCAAAGAGAGATCTTCTGTCAAAATCTCCTGATGTGATATTTGTTGAGTATTCTGTAAACGATCAGGGAAGTCTGCCATATCAGAAATCGTTTGAGTCACTTGTGAAAAAATGTCTTATGCAGGAAAATGAACCGGCTGTTATAGTACTTGTTACACGTTCTCAGAGTGGTGGTTCATGTCAGCCTCAGATGGTTGCAGTAGCAGAAAATTATGACCTTGGTGTAATAAGTGTTGACAATGCTGTTTCAAATGCTCTTAAAACAGGTGTTATGACATGGGGCGATTATGCAAGTGACCAGTATCATCCGCATAAAGAGGGACACAAGCTTGTTGCAGAATTTATAGGGTATTACTACCGACAGGCACAGCTTAGCAAAAATCGCAGTACATCATATGAAATACCATCAACTGTAGTATATGGTGATGAATATGCAACTGCTGAAATGGTAAGTGTATCAGAACTTAAAGATTTCAATGCAGGTTCATTCAGAAGCGGAACAAGCATAATGTCATTCAGAGACGGCTGGACACACAGTAAAAATGGAAATACACCAATGACGTTCAGTGTGGAAGGCAGAGGAATATTCCTGATGTTCAAGTCAAATCAGACAGCATCTATGGGAACAGCGATAGTTGATGTAAACGGCAAACAATCAAAAGTAAGCAGTAATAAATTATATACATGGGGCGGACCTGATGCAGATCTTGCGTATATTCAGGACAAGTCTGAAACTCTTAATGTATCTATATCTCTTGAGTCTGTATCAAGTGATTTTGAACTTCTTGGAATAGGCGTTATCAGATAATAAATACAGAAAACAAAAAATATTTTATATCTTCAAATAAAACGGATGTTTAATGTGTCCGTTTTATTTTTTTAGAATTTTTTTTGACAAATATTGACACTACACAAACTGTAAATCATATTTTTTGTTAAAATAGACTTGCAGTTTAACTGAAAATATGTTAAAATAAATAAATAAATTGTTATTGATAAAGATAGGGGGGACTCCGATGTCCAGAATAAGAGTGGCTGTAATTTTCGGCGGAGTTTCAAATGAATATGAAACATCGCTTCTGGCGGCGTCGTCAGTTATAAATAATATTGATAAAGAAGAATATGAAACGATCTGCATAGGAATAACCCGAAAGGGCAGATGGCTTTATTATCCGGGTACAGCAGAAGAAATACAGTATGACAGATGGAGTGAGAACTCTGATTGTATACCTGTAGCTATTTCACCTGATCCGAACAGAAAAGGTATCATAAAGCTTGAGAACGGAGAAGCATCATTTTCAAAAGTTGATGTTATTTTTCCTTTGCTGTACGGCAAAAACGGTGAAGACGGAACAATTGCAGGAATACTCAGGTGTACAGGTATTCCTTTTGTCGGAAGTGAGCTTATGGCATCAGCAGCTTGTATGGACAAGACATATACCAGAATGGTTTTAGGTTACAACGGAATAAAGACTTCAAACTGGCGTATGATGTTCAGAAATGAACTTTGCGTTCTTGATGAAAGATGTCGTCAGTACTGTGAAGAACTTTCCTATCCGATTATGGTAAAGCCTGCAAACTTTGGTTCATCTGAGATGTTGCGTACAGCCAATGATCATGATACTTTAAAAAATGCAATAAAACTTGCTCTTGCACAGGATGATAAAGTTGTTATTGAAGAATATGTAAAGGGAAAAGAATTGCAGGTTGCGGTTATGGGATACGAAAAACTGGTCGTGTCCGAGCCGGGTGAAGTTATGGTAAAAAAAGATGACTTTGATTTTAACAATATTTTCAGCCGCAGAGAGTATGTCGTTCCGGCGGATATAAGCAGTGAAACAGCCGAAAGCCTAAAACAACTTTCTGTAAAGGTATACAGACTTATGGGTTGTACGGGAATGGCTCGTATAGATTTTTACACAACAGATTCCGGTGAGATCATAATAAGTCAGATAAACACAGTACCGGAGATATCGGAATCAAGTATGTTTGTAAAACTTATGCAGCTTTCAGGATATGATTTTACACAGCTCATAACAGAGCTTATAACACAGGCTATTGTCAACTATGAAGGTAAGTCAGTGTAAATTTTAAAAAAATGAGGGAAAAATTTTTATGAAAGAACATTCCATCGGAGTATTTGATTGCGGAACAGGTGGTCTTGCTCTTGTAAATGAGTTGAATTTACTGTTGCCTTCAGAAAAAGTGATATATTTTTCAGAAAATCCGGAAAAAGATATCAATGCTGATGATAAGGAAGCAATAAAAGCGTATACAGCAGATAAGATAGAATTTATAAAAAAATACTGTGTAAAAGCAGTTATATCGTGTTGCAATGAAATAAATTATGCATGGGGTATGAAAATTCCGCAGACGGATATAACATACTCCGGCACATTTCTTCCTGCATCGCAGGCTGCAAGTGCATCTACCAGAAATAACCGAATAGCAGTTATCGGTTCATCGTCCATAGTGAAAAAAGGTGCCTATGCAAAGATTTTAAAAAATATAAGGTCAAATATTACGGTTACAGGTGTGGCGTGTCCGTATCTCAGTGATATTCAGACTACAGAAGACAGTATCATAAGTAAAGAAAAATTTTTAAAATCAACAGCAGATATATTTGAAAAATTGCGTGAAGAAAAAGTGGATACCATTATAGTGGCTGACGGATATTATCAGCTTATAAGAGATGAGATTCACAGTCTTGCGGGAGATTCTTTTATAATTATTTCTCCTTATGAAGAAACTGCTAAAAAGGTATATAATGATTTGCTTGGCTCTGATCTGCTGACTGACAGGGAAGAAACATCTGAAAATATAATTTATTTTAGCGAAGATGAAACGCTTCATAAAAAAGCAGCCTCAGCTTTTCTTAAAAGGGCTACAAAATTTATGCTGGTAAATTAAATCTGAAAGAAGTGAGACAGAGTATGTTAAAAGAAAAATTTGACAATGTTATTATAGAAATGAAAAGTACACAGACAGACAGTGATGACACAAATGGTCTGGAACTTATAACAGAAGGCAGATACATATATTCAGGCGACAAATGCATAATTGAGTATAATGATTCGGAAGCTACCGGATTTGAAGATTCTGTCACTTCTATCGAAGTGGAGAATGAAAATATAGCAACTATAAAAAGAACAGGAAAAACTTCTTCAAATCTTGTTATAGAAGCAGGAAAGAAACATCATTGTCACTATGAAACACCTTATGGTGATATGATGGTAGGGGTTTACACGCATAAAATAAAAAATCAGCTTGACATAACAGGTGGTCGTCTTTATATGAAGTATACAATAGATATAAATTCTTCATATGTTTCTGACAATGAGATTTTTATGGATATAAAAAAATTGTAATTTGTATTATTTTTGGTATAGGTTACAAAAAAACCTTGCCAGACACTCGTAATTTTTGGTTTTAAAAGAATTTGCTTGTGAATAATAAACAAGAAATTGCTCGAAAAGTGCTAATGTTCACAGTTTATTAACAACTATAACGCAAATACGTGGTATAATCTGTTATAATAGTAGTTTGATATATTTTATCAATTGTTCGCGAAAAAAATTCAAAAATCAAATGCAGAAAGGGATAATGTTATGGCTAATAGATTATTTCAGGGCTTGGTTCATCAGATGTACGAAACAATAGGTGCAACCATCGGTGTTGTTGATGAAACAGCAACAATTATTGCCTGCAGTGACTTTACAAAGATAGGTACTACAAATGAATTTGTATCTCTCGATCTCAACGGTTCGTCTGATGTGTTTGTACGTGACGGTTTCACATACAAACCTTTTGGCTCAAATATCAAGCATGATTATGCTGTTTTTGTTGAAGGAACTGATGATACAGCGGCAAAGTACGCAAATATCCTGTCAATTACTCTCACAAATATCAAGCAGTACTATGATGAGAAGTATGACAGAAATAACTTTATAAAAAATGTTGTTCTTGACAACGTTCTGCCTGGTGATATCGTTATTAAGGCAAGAGAGCTTCATTTTAATGCCGAGATAAGCAGAGTGGTTCTTCTTATCCGTATAGTATCGGCAAATGATATTTCCGCATATGACGTAATACAGAATCTCTTCCCTGACAAGAGCAAGGATTTTGTGTTCAATATAACAGAAACTGATATAGTTCTTGTAAAGGAAGTAAAGAGCGGTGTGGATTCCAAGGATCTTGAAAAGCTTGCTCGTTCTATCGCTGATACTCTCAGTGGTGAGTTCTATACAAGAGTAAATGTTGGTATAGGAAATGTTGTAGTGGGCGTAAAGGATCTGGCTCGTTCTTTCAAGGAAGCGCAGACTGCACTCGAGGTAGGTAAGGTATTTGATACAGATAAGGTTATCGTAAGCTATGACAACCTTGGTATAGCAAGACTTGTTTACCACCTTCCTACAACGCTTTGCGAAACATTTCTTCACGAAGTATTCAAGAGAGGCAGTATAGAATCTCTCGATCATGAAACACTCTTTACTATACAGAGATTTTTTGAAAATAACCTCAATGTTTCTGAAACATCAAGAAAGCTTTTTGTACACAGAAATACACTTGTTTACAGACTTGAAAAGATCAAGAAACTTACAGGACTTGACCTCAGAGAATTTGACCATGCTATCATTTTCAAAATTGCACTTATGGTTAAGAAATACCTCTCTGCAAATCCTATAAAGTTCTGATAAATATGAAGATGATTTCAGACAACTTCTAAGGATATAAAATTGTTATCGTACTAAAATGCTTGCCTGACATTATAAAAAAATGTTAGGCATTTGCATTAGTAAAAATATTTATGAGGCGGTGTTCATGTGGTTGAACTTAAAAACGTATCTGTCGCATATAACAAAGGTCAGAATGTCATAAAAGGCATTGACATAAAAATAGAAGACGGTGATTTTACGTTTATTGTTGGTGCGTCGGGTGCAGGTAAAAGTACGCTGATAAAATTGCTTTTGAAGGAAGTGGATGCTTCCGACGGGTCGGTTATGGTAAATGGATATAATCTCAGAACCTTGAAAAGAAATCGTATTCCAAAGTTCAGAAGAACGATAGGAGTTGTATTTCAGGATTTCAGACTCATACCTACCATGACAGTGTATGAAAATATTGCATTTGTTCTCAGGGTTATAAATGCACCGAGATCGTACATAAAAAAGAGAGTTTCCTATGTTATCGGTCTTGTAGGACTGCAGAATAAAACAAAATCATATCCTACGGAGCTTTCCGGCGGTGAACAGCAGCGTGTCGCACTTGCAAGAGCACTTGTAAATGACCCGAAACTGCTTATAGCAGATGAGCCAACAGGAAATGTAGACCCTGAGCTTTCGCATGAAATAGTAGGTCTTCTCAAAGCGATAAATCAATGCGGTACAACTGTTGTCATGGTTACACATGAGCATGAGCTTGTTAAGCATTTTGGAGGTCGTCTGATAAATATTAATCAAGGTACTGTCATTTATGATGATATAATAGACGGTGACGACTCATATATGGAGGAAGACGTATAAATTTAGTTTGGGCAGATTGTGTTCTGTTTTTTCAATAGCATAGTGAGATCTTTAAAAATTTATACGTGTGTTTTTTTTGATTGAGAGGAGAAGTGATTTTGTATAGGTAGTTTATTTTATCTTATCGGACAGGGGTTTAAAAACATATGGCATAACAGAGTAATGGGAATAGCAACAACTTGTGTGCTTACTGTATCATTACTGTTGGTAGGCGTATTTTCCCTGTTTGCGATGAATGTCGAAATACTCCTTACTTCAATAGAAAGTAAAAATGAGATAGTATTATTTTTAAAGGATGACGTTGTCGGTGATGATATTATTTCAGCCGAGCAGGCTATAAAAAATCTGAAAAATATAGCGGTTGTTGAATATTACCCCAGAGAACAGGCTCTTGAGGATTATATAAAGCAGATGGAGGGCTATGAGAGTGTTTTTGAAGAGCTCAGGGATGATAACCCGTTGCCAAATGCTTTTAATATTCAGATTAAAGATACATCACTTATAACAGAAACAGTAGATCAGATGGTTTCATTTGAATTTACGGATTCTGTAAAGGCACCGACTGATTTTGCAACGATTCTCAACAAACTTAAAAATGTAGTCTCTGTTATATCTATAGTACTTCTGGTTGCTCTTGTGGCAGTTTCGATAATAATGATATCAAACTCTACAAAAGCCAGCGTGTACACAAGAAGAAGAGAAATAAATATTATGAAGTATGTAGGTGCTACAAACTCATTTATTCGTACACCGTTTTTCTTCGAAGGACTTTTCACAGGTCTTGTTTCAGGTGTTGGTGCATCAGTCATTACATATTTCGGATATACGGCTCTTATGGATATCATTACAAATGATATATCATTCTGGGAGATAATCGGAGTTGTTGAACCGTTGCCGTTTGACAATATAAAATATATTGTTTTTGCGGTTTATTTATGTATTGGTTCTGTTATTGGTGCTATAGGAAGTGTTGTAAGCACATCAAAGCATCTTAAAGTGTAAATATTCGGTGTTACTGTTGTAGTCGCTTTGCTCATACAGTAACACTAAAATAATATTATTAGGTAAAAATTAGGGAAACTGAAAGGATATAAAGAAATATGAATAAAAGCTTAAAAGCTAAGTTATTGGCGTTTTCGATTATAGGACTTATTTCAATTAATTCTTGCATACATAACAACACTAAAGATACTGATTACATTAAAGCTACACAGACAATAGAAGAGCTTGAAACTCTCAAAGTTGAGAATAACAAAAAAATTGAGCAGTTACAGGAAGAAATAAAAAAATCTCAGGCAGAGTATGACAGCATTTTAAAAGATGAGAATGCAAAACTTGAGTATCAAAATGCACTTAATGAGAAGATAGAGCTGCAGAATCAGAATATAAACTATGTTGTTGGTCAGATAAATCAGCTTGATGAAGATATAGAAGAAAATAGAAATCGTATTCTCGTTATAGAGAGCGATATAGTTATAAAAAATGCCGAGATAGAACGCAGTATGGAGCTTTTTAAACAAAGACTCAGAGCTTCGTATATGTCAGGAAATGATAACCTTGCAGCAGTTCTTACAGGAAGTGCTGATTTTTATGACCTGCTTGCAAAAATGGAACTTGTTTCAAAGGTAGCTCAGCGTGATGATGAAATAGTTAATACACTTCGCACACAGCTGGAAGAACTTGATGAACTCAATCAGACACTTATTGCAAAACAGAATGAACTGGATATAAGTATGGCTGATGCTGAGGCAAAAAAGGAAGAATTTGATGTTGTACTGCAACAGCTTTCAATTGACTATCAAGATACATTGAGAGAACTTGAAGTGCTTAACAGTGATAAGAATGAAATTATAGTAGATATTGAAGCGAAAGAAAAGGCAATCGCTCAAAAAGAAGAGGAACGTGAAGTGATTCTTGCTGATTTGGCGGCTGCACAGGAAGCTTTGCGTATCGAACAGTCAAAAAAAGCTGAGGAATCCAAGCGACTTGAAGAATCCAAAAGAATTGAAGAGTCAAAACGTGTTGAGGAATCCAGACGTGCAGAAGAATCAAGAAAAGCTGAGGAATCTAAGCTTGCAGCACAGCAAAGTCAGCAACCGTCAGTAACGTCGGCTCCCGCTGTTACAGCTCCTCCGGCTACTACAGCAGCGACACAGCCACCGGTTACTACTACTCAGGCACCGTCAGTTTCGGACGGTTATGCATGGCCAGTTCCGGGATTTTATTCATTATCAAGTAACTATGGATATAGAAGTTTTGATAACAGTTTCCATAAAGGAATAGATATTGCAGGTGGGGGAATTGCAGGAACTGCTATTGTTGCAGCAGATGATGGTGTTGTAGCAAGAGTTGTTAATAGTTGTACACATAATTATTCAAAATATTCAAGCTGTGGTTGCGGTGGAGGATATGGAAATTATGTAAGTATAGTACATTCTGATGGTACATATTCCACGATGTATGCTCATTGTAAATCAGTTTGTGTATCAGCAGGACAGTCTGTAACAAAGGGGCAGACAATAGGATACGTAGGAACAACAGGATATTCAACAGGAAATCATCTTCATTTTGAAGTCATCAAAAACGGAAGTACAGTTGATCCTATGAATTTTTATTGATATATGGTATATTAAAGGGGTTTACAGAAAAAAATGAACAAAAGTTTAAAGGCTAAGTTACTGGCATTTTCAGTTATAGGGCTTGTTTGGGTTAATTCATTTATACAAAATGATATCAAAAGTACTGATTATATCAACGCAACACAGACGATAGAAGAACTTGAGGTATTAAAGACTGAAAATGAAAAGAAAATCAAGCAATTGCAGGAAGAGATAAAAAAATCTCAGGAAAAGTATGCGACGATCGTAGAAGATGAGAAAGCCAAACTTGAATATCAGGAAACACTTAATGAAAAAATAGCACTGCAAAATCAGAATATTGATTATGTGGTAAATCAGATAAAACAGATTGATGATGATATAACAGAAAATAAAAATCGTATTCTTGTTATAGAGTCTGATATATTTATAAAAAAAGCAGAAATTGAACGCAGTATGCAGCTTTTTAAGAAAAGACTCAGAGTATCATATATGTCAGGAAATGATAATCTGGCAGCAGTTCTGACAGGTTCAGCAGACTTCTATGATTTGCTTGCAAAGATGGAACTGGTGTCAAAGATAGCAGAGCGTGATGATGAAATGATAGACATACTCTGTACTCAGCTTGAAGAACTTGATGAGCTTAATAAGGCACTTGCGGCAAAGCAGAATGAACTTGAGACAAGTATGGCAGAATCTGAAGATAAAAAAGCAGAGTTTGATGTTTTACTTGAACAGCTTATAAAGGATAATGAAAAGACTCAGCAGGAACTTGACTCACTGCAGACTGACAAGCAGGAAATACAGGTTGATATAGCAGCTAAAGAAAGTGCTATTGCACAGAAGGAAAAAGAACATGAAAAGTTCATGGCTGATATAGCAGCGGCACAGGAAGCTATACGTATTGAACAATCAAAGAAAGCTGAAGAATCACGAAAACTTGAAGAGTCAAGACGTGCAGAGGAATCAAGAAAAGCTGAAGAGTCAAAGCTTGCAGCACAGCAGAGTCAGAAACCGTCAGTTACAACACAGGCTGTATCGTCATCACAAGGTTTTGTATGGCCTGTTCCGGGTTACTATCTGCCACCTACAAGTTATTATGGTTATAGAAGTTTTGATAATAGTTTCCATAAGGGTATAGACTTAGGACAGGCAGGAATAGCGGGCGCAGCTATAGTAGCGATAGCCGATGGTGTAGTTGTAACTGCTAAGAATGGCTGTACACATAATGTGGGTAAAAACTACAGCTGTGGCTGTGGCGGTGGATACGGAAACTATGTAACTATTGCACACAGTGACGGTACATATTCTTCATTGTATGCTCATTGTGAATCCATATGCGTTTCTTCAGGACAGTATGTTACACAGGGGCAGACTATAGGATATGTTGGTACTACAGGATATTCTACAGGAAATCATCTCCATTTCGAGATCCATAAAAATGGTAATACGATAGATCCTTTATCTGTGGTAAGTCCATATTAAGAATCAATAAACTAAAAATACATCATGTTGGCAGAGAAACCAGAATTTTTGCTGACATGATGTATTTGTTAAAAATACAGGGAAAGTCAGTTGATAATATGAAAAATGAAAAAAGAGTGTCTGTTCATACTGTTGTGGCGTTGGTTTCTGCAGCAGTTATGATAACATTTTCGTTGACATATTTTTTTATGAGCAGAAGTTATTATAAAAAATATAAGACATATGAGCTTATGTCGGAGATAGAAACTCTGATAGACACATATTATTACGAAGAACCCGAAGATATGGAGAAGCTTGTTAATATGGCTTTGACAGGGTATGTATCGGGTCTTGGAGATATATATTCATGTTACAATAACATCGAAGAATCTGAAGAGGCAAGTACAAACCATGCAGGGCTGTATGTCGGAATAGGAATTACTGTCACAAAGTCAGCTGAGGGGTATATTGAGATAATTGAGATACCTGAAAATTCACCATCACTGGAAGCAGGACTTCTTGTTGGTGATATCATAACAGCGATTGACGGAAAAGATGTTCTCACAGTCGGCTATGAAGAATCGGTCCAGAGTGTAAAAGGTGACGAAAATACTCAGGTTACGATCACTGTAAAACGTGATGGTATATTTACAGATCATAAAGTTGTGCGTAAAACGTTTGATATCGTTACAGTTCATGGAGAAATGCTTGAAGAAGATATCGGGTATATATCCATTTCACAATTTAATGGAAAGACATATGAACAGTTCCAGGCAAAACTTGATGAGCTTCTTGGCCTTGGCGCAAAGGGGTTTGTATTTGATGTAAGAAATAACGGCGGAGGTCTTGTATATTCAGTAGAGGATTGTCTTGATCCGTTGCTTCCCAAAGGTGAAATAGCTGTTGCAATTTACAGAAACGGAGAAAGTACGACTATAGTTGAGTCGGATAATAATGAACTGGATATACCTATGACAGTACTTATTAACGGTGGTTCAGCAAGTGGTGCCGAACTTTTTGCAGCATCACTCAGAGATTTCAGAGATGCAAAACTGGTAGGAACTACATCCTACGGCAAGGGTGTTATGCAGGATACTTTTACTCTCAGTGATAAAAGTACGCTGGTGCTTACAGTTGCAAAGTACAAAACTACCAGAACAGACTGCTACCATAAAATAGGACTTGTTCCGGATGTGGAATGTATTACTGATAGTTCGTCTGTCGAAGATGAACAGCTTAACAAAGCACTTGAAATATTAAAATCCGAGATAGTAAAGTAATATTTTCGGGTGAAGAGTTTTCCAAAATTCCATTGACAACATTTAAATGTTGTAATATAATATAATAGTATGGCTGAAAATAATTTTCTTGAATAAAGAAAGAAAAAATAAATCTTGTACGAGGAGAGTATATTATGGCTGAAAAGAAACAGATGTCCCGTGAGGGTTATGAAAAACTGGAGCAGGAACTTGCGTATCTTGTTACTGTACGAAGAGCAGAAGTAGCGCAGAAACTTAAAGAAGCAAGATCGTTTGGTGACTTGTCTGAAAACGCCGAATATGATGAAGCTAAGAACGAGCAGGGTATTCTTGAAGCTCAGATTGCTGAGATGGAAAATACTCTTGCAAATGCTGAAGTTGTTGACGATGAGGATATTTCAACAAATGAAGTTGGTATCGGTTCAACTATCGAAGTAAGAAGAACTGACAGAGATAAGATAGAAAAACTCAAAATTGTAGGTACAACAGAAGCAGATCCGCTTCAGGGCAAGATATCCGATGATTCACCTATCGGTAAAGCAGCCATGAAGAAGAAAGTCGGCGATATTTTCACAGTAGAAGCGCCTGTTGGCGAACTTGAATTTGAAATATTATCAATCTCAAAGTAAGGAAAGGCAAGGTTTTATTTAATGAGCGAAAATCAGACAAATGAACAGATGCAGGAAGAAGTTATTGAACAGGACATAAATATTCTTAAAAAAGTAAGAATAGAAAAACTTGAAGAGCTCAAGAAAAACAATAAAAATCCATACGAGATAACCAAGTATGAAACAACTGCTAAAAATATAGATATCAGAGAAAAGTTTGAAGAAATGGAAAACCAGACTGTTTCTATCGCCGGAAGAATCATGAGCTGGCGTGATATGGGTAAAGCAAACTTTATAGACGTTCGTGATGATACAGACAGAATGCAGGTTTATATCAGAATGAACGATATCGGTGAAGATGTTTTCTCCGAATTCAAAAAATGGGATATCGGTGATATCGTAGGTGTTGAAGGTTTTGTTTTCCGTACAAGAAAAGGTGAAATATCCGTTCATGCACAGAAAATAGTTCTTCTTTCAAAGTCACTTCTTCCACTTCCTGAAAAGTGGCATGGTCTTAAAGATCAGGATATGAGATATCGTCAGCGCTATGTTGATCTTATCTGCAATCCGGGCGTTAAGGATACATTTGTAAAGAGAAGTCTTATCCTTAAGGAAGTAAGACAGTACCTTGATAATCTCGGATATCTTGAAGTTGATACCCCTGTTCTTCACACACTCGAAATAGGCGCTGCTGCAAGACCGTTTGTTACTCATCACAACGCACTTGATCTTGATATGTATCTGAGAATTGAAACAGAACTTTACTTAAAACGTCTTATAGTAGGCGGTTTCAATAAGGTATACGAAGTTGGACGTATTTTCAGAAATGAAGGTATGGACACATCACATAACCCTGAATTTACAACTATAGAAATGTATCAGGCATATACAGATTATTTTGGAATGATGGATCTTATAGAAGATATGTATGTACAGATCACAAAGAAGATATGCGGCAGTGACGTTATTACATATCAGGGAACAGAGATCAATATGGCTGCTCCATGGGAAAGACTTACTATGGTTGAAGCGGTTAAGAAATACGCAGGAGTAGACTACAACGACTGGAAATCAGATGAAGAAGCAAGAGCTTGTGCAAAGGCTCATAACGTTGAAGTTGAAGAAGGCGCATCTGCAACTAAGGGGCATGTTCTTATTGCATTTTTTGACGAATTTGTTGAGAAGAAGCTTATTCAGCCTACAATAATCTATGATTATCCTGTTGAAAATTCACCACTTGCAAAGAGAAAACCATCAGATCCTGCATTTACAGAGAGATTTGAATACTTTATCTATGCAAGAGAAATGGGTAACGCTTTCTCTGAACTTAACGATCCTATCGATCAGAGAGAACGTTTTGTTAAACAGGTTGAAGCAAAGCGTGCACAGGGCGGCAACAACGCACAGGTTGATGAAGACTTTGTTACAGCACTCGAATACGGTATGCCTCCTACAGGCGGACTTGGTTTTGGTCTTGATCGTCTTGTTATGCTCCTTACAGACAGTGCTTCTATCAGAGATGTACTTCTTTTCCCGACAATGAAACCGATTGAACAGTAAATTTTTGATTTAAAGCAGGATGGGGAAACCGAAAACCCATCCTGTTTTATTTTTTAAGAAAGGTGATTTATAGCATGAGCGATAAACAAAATAATAAAAAAGAAACAGAAAAAGAAAACGTACAGCAAAAGGAAAAAAGTATTTTTGAAACGATAAAAGAAGTAAATCAAAAAGAAAAAATGGAAAAAATGCAGCGTATGGCTCAGCAGCAGAAAGAAATTCATGAAAAGGAAGAAAAGGAAAGAGAAAACTATGCCAGTAAGCTTATGCAGGATAAAGTTGAGCTTATTAAGATAAAACAGGGTGTGAGCAATAAGGGTATATCTGTACAGGAAGAGGAAAAGAAAAACTACACCTTAAAAGAAAAAATAGGAAACTTTTTTTATCACAACAAACTGTGGATCATAATGTTTGTTGTTTTTGGCGGTATGATAGGATTTATGGTGCACGACTATGCAACAAAGGACAACCCTGATATGACTGTCATGGTGTTGGTTGATGATTATGAGCTTTCACTGAGAACTGAGAAGATAGAAGCTATTATGAATGAATATATCGAAGATGTAAATGAAAACGGAGAAGCTCATGTAACAGTTTATTATATGCCTGTTTCCGAAGATCTTGATCCTTATACGCTTCAGGCAAATTCTACAAAGTTTTTTGCTTTGATGCAGGATGGCGAAACTATGATGGTGATAGCTGATCCGGTCATAGCACAGAGACTTATTCCGGAACAGACTCTTGAAGATTTGTCAGAACATTTCCCTGAAAATGAAAATGTAAAAGATTATGGTTTCTACTTGTCAGGAACTGATTTTGCAAAGGAAATAGAATATCCTGAAAAATTTTCTGATGATATTTATATAGGTATAAGAAAAGTAAAAGAAGGATTAAAGTATACCGACGAAATGCAGAAAAATTATGATATAGCATATAAGGTACTTGAAAAACTTATCGAAAGATACAGCAAATAAAAAAAGTAAAAGATGAAAATGCTGTGAAGTAGTTGACATTGTACAAAAAATAAGTTAATATTAATATGTAAATTGTTGAAATAAAGCAACTTATCTGAAATGAAAGGGTAAATATTCTATGAGTAAACTTTGTAAATTTTGCGGTGCAGAAATGGGCGATGAGGCTTTTGAATGTCCTGAGTGCCTGAAAAAAATTCCCGGAGCGGAACTTCTGGCAAAACAAATGGCTATAGAAAAAAAGCAGAAATTAAAATCAAGACTGATAACAACAGGGATTGTTCTTGGCGGAATTGCTATTATAACTGCACTTGTAGTCATAGTTACGAGTATTAATAAAAAGCCATCCGACTTGTACGGAGAGCCTATAGAAACATATATTGAAAGCTGTGTTGAAAATAATTATAAGAAACATATGTCAGCATTTACAGGATATATGGGAATGTTCCTTGCACAGCAGTATTCCTATTACGTTATGGGCGAAATTCCTGAAGATGATACGAAAGTTCAGACAGCAGCAATACTCTATCTGGACGCTTATTATCAGGACCTTATTGCTAAGTACGGAACGGATGTTGAAATAACATATGAGGTCAACGATGAAAAGCAATATACTGCGGAAGAACTTCAGAAGTATCAGGATGAGTATGTAAGCTTTTATAAGGAAGGTCTTGAAGGAACGGTATTTGGTGATGGCTATGAACTGGTTCTGACATTTTATATTGATGGTATGCTTGCGAAAAATACTATAGTAGAGCCGGGATTTCAGGTTTTTGAAATAAACGACGAATGGTATATCATGAGAACTGTTGATTTCTTCAAGGAAGAAGAAGAACCTGATGTAGAAACATACAAATAAAAATAACGCATCGTATCTTTTTTTCTGATACGATGCGTTTTATTTTACTCTTCAAGTCTTATTACATTATCAAAAAGTGCGTAAAACTTTTGTGGAATGATTTTGTTCATGTGGCATTTTCCGAAAAACCATTTATTAAATTTACACTCAGAAAGTATCTGTTCAAAAAAAGTATCGGTTTCAAGACGGTGAAGCATATCAAGATCAAGGCATTTTTTCAGCGAATGCGGAGGTTCATGTGTTATTATGTAGTCAACCTTTCCGTCGTGAGCGAGAAGATTTTTAACACCTTCTTCTACTTCTTCGAGAGTTGGTTGTTCTTCTTCGAACCAAGTGTTGGTTTCACGGCGTATATCAATATCCTGACTGTGACCGCCGCCAAAGGTAAAAAATTTTTTTCCTTCTATTGTATATACCTGACCTCTTTTAAGATGCACAAGCTTTCCGCCGATTGCACGTGCGGTTCCGCCGTTCCACTGTATTTCGGGATATTCGGAGAGAAGTTTAAAATTTTCATGACAGCCGTCGATAAAGGCAACGGTGTACTTTAGTTCTCCTATTTTTTTAAGTATCTGTTTTTCGGTTTTGCTTCCGTCCCAGATAAAGCCGAAGTCGCCACACACTATAAGCGTGTCACCTTTTTTTATTTTTCTGGTCGTGGAATCTTTAAACCTGGAAAATTCCCCGTGCGTATCGCCTGTAATATATATCATCTTACCACCTGTTTTATCAAATAATATTTTATAGGAAAAAATTATCCTTAAAATATATTTTAACATAAAAAATACTTCACGTAAATATTTTATTTGAAATTTGTGAATTTTTTTATTGAAACCTCTTTTAATGCAGATAAAAATTTGATATAATAATTATGTATGAAAAATTATTTTTTTGGAGAGGGAAATAAATGAAAAAGATTTTAAGCGTTTTAACAGTATTTATCATTTTTCTTAGCATGGTTCCTGCTGATACGGCTGAGGCAATATCTTTCAACCCGTCAGAAACGATTTACAGTGACTCTGCTATACTGTACAATCTTGACACAGAAACGATAGTGTATGAGAAAAAAGCTGATGACATAAAGGCTCCCGCACAGCTGGTACAGGTAATGACAGCTGTAGTGGTACTTGAAAAAGAAAAGGATCTCTCAAAGGTAGTTGAAGTTCCTTCGGAAATTTTTGAGGAGTTTGATATTTATCGTGAAAAATATCCTGAAGAAGAATTTCCTTACAGCGAAGTTACTACCTGTTACATAGACGATGGAGAACAGCTTACAATAGAAAGCCTGCTGTATGCAATGCTTCTCAGATCATCCTGTGAGGCAGCAAGCACCCTGGCATATGTAGCAGGTGACGGAAGTATTCAGAATTTTGTCAGTATGATGAATAAGAAAGCTGAGGAGATAGGTGCTGTAAATACACACTTTACAAATCCTCACGGGCTTTATGATGAAAAACAGACCTCCACAGCAAGAGATCTTATGCTCATTACTCGTTATGCACTTGATCAGCCTGGATTTTCAGAGATCTCATCTACTTATTCATTCAATACCGGTGCGACAAATGTACATGAGAGCGGCATAGACCTTGAAAACGTAAATCTTATGATGGATCCTGACAGTGAGCACTACTATCAGGGAACAAAGGGTATAAAAACAGGTAACTCAAACCAGTCGGGAAGATGTCTTATTACAAGAGCGTCGCGTGATGGACAGAATTATCTTCTTGTTCTTATGAACTCTCCTCTTGAAATGTCCGGAGAAACCAAGTTTACACACCTTATTGATGCACGTAAAATATTTAACTGGGCTTTTGAAACTATTACCTACAGAGTTGTAGTTGAAGAAAATAACGAAATAGATACTGTAAAGATAAACTATGCCAAAGACAGAGATTTTATAAATCTGAAACCTGCAGAAGAAGTATGGAGCATCTGGCCGAATAATGTAGATACAAGCACTATTGACTGGGATGTAAAACTGTACTACGAAGAACTTAACGCACCTGTAAAAGCAGGTGATGTAATAGGCAGTGCAACATTCAAGTATCAGGGAAATGAGATACAGACGGTAGACCTTGTTACTTACAGTGACGTTGAAGTATCAAAGATAAAGTATGCTACTGCTGTTATAGAAACATATTTTAAGTCATCTGCTTTTAAACAGGCTTTGAAGATAGCCTTTGGCTTATCTGTGATATATATTGTTGTAGTTATTTATGTAATAAACCTTCGTGCTAAGAAACGTCGTGAAATGCGTGCGGCTCAGAGAAGAAACATAAAGTAAAAAGATAAAAAAACAATGCGGAAAATAGATTTACACGATGTAAATGATATTTTCCGCATTTTTCATAATTGGTAACAAACTGATGACAAAACAAAAAAAATCACAATTAATAATTATAAATACTTGACTATTTTATAAAAATGTTATATAATTAATTTTGTTGATTTGCTTTTACATATGCTTTTTCGTCAGGCAATCTTGCGATTATCCATTTGGCATTTTTGTTCTTTCTTTTCGCATAGTGGCCTACCGGCATGTCACAAAGCTCTTCAAGGCTGGGATCAAGTTCGCATAGTTCACCGATAGTTATTATGACAGCATCGGCGTCTGTGTGGGTTGAGCTGCATGAAAACTGCCAGTTGTTATCATCAAAGTGATGTGTTACAAACGTAATAGGTTTGTTGTCCTCCAGGACGTGAGTGCAGGTGAAAACAAGCATTCCGCTTCTTTCAGAAAAAGGATAATAAGACATTTTACGTACCTCCGTTTTTAAAATACAAGTCTATTATACTACAAAGAGAGTATATATTCAAGTAAGGGACTTTTTGATGAAAATAAAGTTTGTTACGAATGCTGACTTGAAAAAATACGGAGTGGTTACATTATTACAAAGAAATTTTAACCGTTTTGTTATTTTTTCATTTTTATTTCACGTTTTATTGTGATGTTGCACTAAAAAAATATAAAATGGTTGTGAAAGATATTCAATAAAGATAACAATTTTGTATTATTCATTGACTTTCGCTCGATTTCAGCGTATATTATTATATAAGATAAACATTAAAAAAAGTTTATCCGGAGTTGAACATGGTTTCTATAAAAGATGTTGCAAAAAAATGCGGTGTGTCAGTTGCTACTGTGAGCAAGGCGTTAAATGATTGTTCGGATATCAGTCAGGCGACTAAAAAGAAGGTAAGGGATGTAGCAAGGGAACTTGGTTACTTTCCTAACTCTCAGGCAAAGGCATTAAAGACAAGCAAAACAAATACCATCGGTATTATTTATGCCGATAAGCTTGGCAACGGACTCAGTCACAACTATTTTTCTTCTGTTATTGATAGTTTTAAGGTAACTGTTGAAAAAAAAGGATATGATATTATTTTTATCGGTTCGCAAACAGTCGATGGAAATAAACTTTCATATTATGAGCATTGCAGATACAGAAATGTTGAGGGAGTGCTTGTGGCGTGTGTTGACTTTTATGACAGGGACATATGTACACTCTTAAGAAGTGATCTTCCGGTTGTTTCGATCGACTTTTTTTCAAAGCGTGATTATTCCGTTTATTCGGATAACCGTCAGGGAATGAGAGATCTCATAGAGTATGTTTATGGTATGGGACACAGGAAGATAGGTTATATTTACGGTGACACCTCGCAGGTTACTACGGTGAGACTTGATACATACATCGAAACGATGAAACAGTTGGGGCTTGCTGTTGAGATTGATTATGTCAGACAGGGAAGATATAACGATATCGGTCTTGCGAAGGAACTGACAAAGGAAATGTTGTCGCTTTATGAACCGCCGACTTGCCTTATAATGCCTGATGATATTGCGTCATTCGGAGCTTTTATGGCGGCAGGAGAGATGGGACTGAAGCTTCCGGACGATTTGTCCGTAGTGGGATATGACGGCATTAAGATTGGTCAGTTGATGGAGCCAAGTATAACGACGGTATATCAGGATACACACCTCCTTGGAGTGAATGCTGCAGAGCTTTTACTAAAGAGGATAAACGGTGAGGAGATTTCCGATATACAACGGCAGGTGGTTGTTGAAACCAGACTGCTTAAGGGTCAGACGGTAAAAGCTCTGACGTGACGTTTATATGCCTATTATATTTTATATTTAAATATAATACAATCATTAAGGAGGAAAATTTAGAAATGAAAAATTTAAAGAAAACTTTAGCATTACTTGCAGCTCTTGCAATGTCAGCAACAGCTCTCTACGGTTGTGGCGATGAAAAGGAATCATCATCATCATCAACAGCTAACAACAGCTCAAACTCAGACTCAGCATCCAAGGACGATTCAAAGGCTGATGACTCATCTAAGGAAGATAACGGCGACGCTGCTGAAGGCGACAAGCTCACAATCCTTTGCTGGAACGCTAACGACAGCCAGCCAATGGTAGACCTCTTCTGCGAAAAGACAGGTCACGATCCTTCAGAAATCGAAATAAAGAACTTTGACTGTCAGGGCGGTGAAGCTGCTGAACTCTACGATCAGTACCTCAGCGAAGCTGATAATGATGTAGATATCATATTCCTTGAAGCTGACTGGGCTCTCAAGTACATCAACGATGATTCTGCAACAATGGCTCTTAGCGAAATCGGTATCGACGAAGGAGATTTCGGTGATATATATCCATACGTTCTTGAAATCGGTAAGTCAACAACTGACGGTACACTCAAGGGTATCTCATGGCAGGCAGCAGCAGGCGGTTTCTGCTACAGAGAAGACCTCGCTAAGGAGTACCTCGGCGTAGAAACACCTGAACAGATGCAGGAAAAGGTTAAGGACTGGGATGCATTCCTCGCAACAGCTGAAGAACTTATGACAGCTTCAGGCGATAAGAAGGTTGCTCTCTCTGCTACACTCGGTGGTGTATGGCAGGTATATGCAGGTTCACGTGATACAGCTTGGGTTGGTTCAGACAACAAGCTCGTTGTTGATGACTACTGCAAGGACTATGCTGAATTTGCTAGCAAGCTCTGGAACAACGGTTACGTAACAAAGGTTGCTCAGTGGGCTAACGAATGGAAGCCACTCGGTAACTCAGGCAACGTTCTCGGTTTCTTCGTTTCAACATGGGGCTTCGGTGATACAATCCTTGCTGAAGCTGCAGGTGGCGAAGGCGGAGAAACATTCGGTAAGTGGAAATGTGTAGTTGGCCCACAGGAATTCTACTGGGGCGGTACATGGCTTGCTCCTTCAACAAGATGCAACAACAAGGAACTTGCTAAGGAATTTATCGAATTCTTCACAATCAACGAAGAAGGCGCTACAGCTTACGCTGAAAAGCAGGGCGAATACATGTCCAACTCAAAGGTTATGGAAGCTATAATCGATAAGGGTGAATACAAGGGTGCTCCTGTTCTCGGCGGACAGAACCACTTCGCAGTTCTTAAAGGAGTAGCTAAGAATATCGACATGGCTGGTAAGATCACTCCATACGATGCTAAGATCAAGGAACAGTTCACAAACGCTGTTCAGGGATATGCTGAAGGCACATATTCATCTGTTGATGATGCTATGGTTCAGTTCCAGACAAAGGTTGCTGAAGCTCTTCCAGATCAGCTCAACTGGGATTAATTTTTAAAGCATAAAAATAATTTTTAAATTAACATACTTCACACAACCTATAGAGTATTTTGCTCTATAGGTGTGTGTCGTGTTAATTCTATTTTCTACTAAATTAATTCTAGGGAGGGCTTTTTGAGAATGAAATCGAGTGCACAAAATAGAATTCGTTCCATAAGTTACGCAAAGTATGGATATTTCTTTATACTGCCTTTTTTTATAGTGTATTTCATATTCCAGCTTTACCCGCTTTTTAATACATTCAGACTCAGTCTCTACGGTAACGGAAATAACACCGGAGCATGGGTAGGACTTGAGAACTTTGAGATTCTTCTTTTCGGTGAAGGTAATATAGCGGTAAGAGCACAGCATCAGGCTATTATAAAAGCTTTTGGAAACACACTTATTCTGTGGTTTGGTAACTTTATACCGCAGATTTGCTTATCATTGCTTTTGGCAGTATGGTTTACAGATCTTAATTTAAAAATCAAAGGCAAGACGTTCTTTAAAGTAGTAATGTATCTGCCTAACATAGTTACAGCTGCTTCAGTAGCTGCATTATTCTTGATGTTATTCTCAAGAACAGAATACGGTCCTATCAACTCACTTCTTATGGGTACTTTCGGTTTTGATGAACCAGTTAACTTTATAAGAGACAAGTGGATCTCACGTGGAGTCGTAATGTTTATCCAGACATGGATGTGGTTTGGTAATACTATGATCATGCTTATGGCTGCTATTATGGGTATCAGTCCTTCACTTTTTGAAGCTGCCGATATCGACGGTGCTAACAGCAGACAGGTATTTACAAAGGTAACACTTCCTCTTCTTCGTCCTATGGTTGTATACACAATGATCACTTCTATGATCGGTGGTCTCCAGATGTGGGATATTCCTTACCTCTACAAGGAAGGTACAAACTTCAACGAAGATATCAAGACAATAGCTGTTTACATATACAATCACTTCCACTCACTTAACCCTAACTACGGTTATTCTGCAGCAGCTTCTGTTCTTCTTTTCTTTGTTACATCTATACTCGGTTCATTCTGCTTTGCTATGAACAGAGACAAAGATGCTGCTAAGAGAAAGAAACAGATAAGAGAAGCTAAGAAGAGAATGAAACAGCAGAACAAGGCAACATTTGGAGGGTTTTGATTATGAATAATAAAAAAGACAGTTACGCAGCTAAAGTGCGTGCAAAATCCATCGGTGTTATGGTTGTTCTTATAATTCTTGCTGTTATCTGTATATTACCGATATGGATACTTTTTGTAAATGCTTCACGTGAGTCTCAGGATATTATAGATAATGGTATCAGTTTTATACCTGGTGGTCATTTTATTGCAAATATAAAAGAAACTGTACATCTTAACGAAATAGGTAAGATCACATATGACGCATTTATAGGTTACAGAAACAGCTTCTTTATAACAATATGTGCTACAGTTCTTACTGTATTTTTCTCATCACTTACAGCATACGGTCTTGTAGTATATGACTTTAAGGCAAGCGGTCCTGCATATACTATAATTCTTATGGTAATGATGGTACCAGTTCAGGTTACTTCTGTTGGTTTTGTACAGTTTATGAGCGATATCAAACTTACAGACACATATATTCCGCTTATCGTTCCTGCTATAGCAGCTCCTGCGGTAGTTTTCTATATGCGTCAGTACATGAAGTCATCATTCCCGCTTGACATCGTTGAAGCGGCACGTATCGATGGTACAGGAGAGTTCAGAACATTCCTTACTATCGGTCTTCCTATGATGAAACCTGCTATCGGTGTACAGGCTATATTTGCTTTCATCGCTAACTGGAATAACTTCTATACACCTTCTATGATACTTGTATCAAGAGAACCAAAGCAGTATACTATGCCTATGATGGTTCAGTCAATTCTTTCTAATGATAAACTTAGTGACCTTGGTGTAAGATATACAGCTATCATGCTTTCAATCTTACCTGTTATGGTTATCTATATTCTTCTTTCAAGAACTATCGTTGAAGGCGTTGCTGAAGGTGGCGTTAAGGAATAATATTTCCGAAAAAACAATCGAAGATTATAATATTTTATTTATAAAAAAATACGACAGTTCAAGCTGTCGTATTTTTTTATGTAAAAAAGACTCTCATCAAAAAAGATGAGAGTCAGAATGTTATTTTTTAAGTATCTTTTCTATTGTAAAAGCCAGTATAAGCATGAAGAGATTTATAATTACTATAGTAGAACCTGCAGGAGTATCTATACTGTAAGAGAGTCCAAGACCGACAATAAAGCATAGTGTAGAAACAAGTGATGAGGATATTACAACAGACTTGAAGCTTCTGCAGAGTCGCATAGAAGTAATAGCAGGGAATATAAGAAGGCTTGACATAAGCAACGCACCCATAAGACGCATACCTATAACAGTTGTTATTGCAGTGAGAAAAGCTATAAGCATATTATAAAAATCAGATTTTATTCCTGTAGCTTTTGCAAATGATTCGTCAAATGTTACAGAGAAGATTTTATTATAAAAAATAACAAACAACGTTATAACTATAAAGGAAAGAATAACGCTTATTATCAGATCTTCATCACTTATCGCAAGTATACTTCCGAACATATAGCTTGTCAGATCGGATTTTATATTTGTTGAAAGAGAATTGATAAATACACCTATTGCAAGCGCACTGCTTGAAATAAGGGCTATAGCCGCATCGCCGTTTATTTTACTGTTCTGACTTAGTTTTAGCAGTAAAAACGCCGCTATGACTACAACAGGTATCGAAACTTTCAACGGTGCGATATTCAGTGCAGCCGCAATCGATATAGCGCCAAATGCCACATGAGAAAGCCCGTCACCGATCATCGAAAACCTTTTTAATACCAGGCTTACTCCGAGCAGTGAAGCCGAAAGCGTCACAAGTAACCCGACTATCAAAGCTTTTTTAAGAAAATCATACGATAAAAAATCGCTTATTATATCAATCATATATTTTTTTCACGTCCTTAGAAATATAACATAACCCAATTTATAATTATACATTTAATCGACATTAAAGTCAAGTGATTGTGTTGTATACAAATGTGTTAATGTGACGATTTTTTTTGAATAAAAAACAGCACCTAATAAACTTTGTTAAGTGCTGTTTTGTGTTTAGTTATTGATTTTTTCTGCAAGTTCTTTGATCTCGTCAATAGACAGCCCGGTTATTTCTGAAATATCCTCAAAAGTACCCATCTTTTTCTCAAGAAGTTTTACAGCGGTCTGAGAGTTGTTTTTTTTGGTGACATCTTCTGTAACTTTCTTAGTGACATCAGCAGTGATTTCGTCACGAAAATCCTCCATTATTTGACACATATTATTCACTCCTTCTACAGTCGTTTTAAAATAACGTGTTTTATCAGCGAGTTCTTTTATATACATTTTGTTTGGGTCTGCACATAGAAAATCATGTGCTAGTTTTGAGAGTTCTGAGGTGTCATCTTTATTATTGTATGAACTGTTTACATAAATAATGTGAGCACCGTCATTAAGCGGTTTATTGGTTTCGATTTCTCGCCATTCATAGTGATATATAAGCCTGTTATCACCTATTATATCATTTTCAGTAATAAAAATGACATAAGAAACAGGAAGCTCTTTAAAATCAGATTTTGCTTTTAAAAATTCAATGTCAATAGCACTTGAATGGTATCTTGCTCTTTGTGGTTTTGCTTCCTCATTTGAACGTTGGATTTCGATATTAAAAATTTTTCCTTTACTGTCAGTTGCTATTACATCAAGGCAAAGAGAACGAGAACCGAGCAGGCGTTTTAAATCATACTGGGTTTCGGAAGATATGATCTGAAGATCTTCAATACCCATTATAATTCTCAATATTCTTTGAACAAGAGGAATGTCATTGCGAAAAAGTTCTCTCATAAATGCATCATCTATGGGACGAAATTTTTCAATATTACGAAGTATCTTCTGATCAATATTGTTGTCAAAGATAGTCAATCAATCACCGTCTTTCTTATTTTGTTCTATAGTCATTATACCATGAAAAGTCCATAAAAACAAGTATTGTACTTATACTGCATACAATTTAACTAAAATATTATCCAAATTTTTTTCTTGACTAGAATTATTTTTGTTGATTTTTTATTTGAAACATGGACTTTAATAATTCAAAGTTGTCGGATAAGTAAAAAATTAAAGACAATTCTCGCAATTTTTATAAAATCAGTTGCAATTTTCTTGAGTTTGTTTTATAATATATATAATGAATGAAATAAAATAGGAGGTAAATTATGCCGATAACATTAATTCGCTCAAACAAAGACAATGTAGTGCATGGCACAGACAATGAAAGAACGACTGGATGCAGAATTAGACTGCAAGGCATGAACTGCACGAGAGAAGGTGAAATGAAGGACATAGTTGATCTGACCTGTGATCGTTGCAAGGAAGTATTTGCAACAAAGTTGATAAGAGAAAGTAATCGTGAAGATGCAAGAATGGCAAAAGAAGAAAAGAAACGCTTCTTACGTGCCAAGAAACAGGGAATTGTTTCAGAATCTACATACGAAGAATATGTTTTGAACCGAGAATCAGAAGCTGCTTCAAGACGTGACAGTCATGATGCAAATAATAATGAAACTGCGGCTCCGACAAATAATAATTATCAGAATTATCAAAGTTATCAGAACTATCAGGCACAGACAACACCACAGCCGGCTCCATCGGTACAGCCGACTTATAATAACACTCAGCAGAGCATACAGCAGCCTATACCACAGGCAACTTCTATGGTTAATCCTGAGTTTACATTTGCTAAGGAACAAATCAATCCTGATATCAAACTTTCTTATGCTCCGTCGTATGAAAGTTATATAAGCGGAGGTCAATCATCACCAACAGCAGCTGTTCAGCCTGAGCAGTCTGTATATCAGCCTCAGCAGCCGGTGGAATCTGCACCTCAGTATCAGCCGGAGCAGCCTGCAGAACCTGTACCGCAGTATCAGCAGTATCAGTCGTATACAGGACAGTCTTCAGTTGCAGAAAGTGCACCTGCTAAACCCAAAGCGGCAGATGATGATTTCCTTTCACAGTTTATGGTGAAAAGAGAGGATACGGTTGCACCGCAGCCACAGGTAAGCACACCGCAGAGTTCATCTACAGCCGGAGAAATTTTATCAGCTGCAAATGATATTCTTGCACAGTTTAACAAAAGCGTTGAGGAAAAAGAAAAAGAAGAAGCTCAGGCACATTCAAATGCATTTGTTGGCGATGCTTCATCGTTCTATTCAAATCAGATTCCGCTTGTTGATGTTTCTTCATCAGGTTCAAAATCAATCAGTGATATAAACAACGAAGGATATTCAAATGAATTTGGTTCACTTAATATTCCTGAAAAGAAGGTTTCAGCACCGTCAAACGATTTTGTCGTACCTGAAGTTCCTGTGTTTGCACCGAAAACATCGTCAATGGACAGTATCGGTAGTTACGCATCTACACCGTCTGTATTTGATGAACTTGTTTCAGATGATGTAAGTTCTTCTGTTGGTTCCTTTGAATCTGTAAGTGTTCTTGAACCTACAGCAAATGGTTTCCAGACAGTTACTCCGCCTTCAATGCAGAGTTTTGATACAGTAACACCACCTGTACAGCCAATGCAGAGTTTTGATACAGTAACACCACCTGTACAGCCAATGCAGAGTTTTGATACAGTAACACCACCTGTACAGCCAATGCAGAGTTTTGATACAGTAACACCACCTGTACAGCCGATGCAGAGTTTTGACACAGTAACACCGCCTGTACAGCCGATGCAGAGTTTTGATACAGTAACACCGCCTGTACAGCCGATGCAGAGTTTTGATACGGTAACACCACCTGCACAGCCGATGCAGAGCTTTGAACCGGTAACACCGCCTGTACAGCCGATGCAAAATAATTTTGTTGCAGTACCTCCGGTTCAGCCTGTAAATCAGTTTGTTAATCCTATGGGTGTTGTTAATAACGGTTTTGGCGTTCAGCAGAATAACTATCAGCAGCCGGCAGGATATGGACAGCAGTATAATCAGCCGCAGCAGCCTTTTGTAAATCCGGCCCAGAATATGCAGCCACAGAACGTGTTTGGTTCAGCTCCGAGCAATTCGCCTTCCAGAACAGCTCCGATCTTCACTGCTCCGCAGCGTGGAATGGTTGATTCTATCGAAGAAGCGCTTAAACAGCTTGGTGCCGAAGGAATACAGACTGCTGAGGAAAAGGCTCAGAACGAAAAGGAAGAGATTGTTCCAGACTTCATAGCCTATGTTCCTGCTTCCAGTAAGGCTCTTTATAATAAGCCTCCTGTAAATGATCTTACAAGTACATCTTCAAAGAGAATCTTATCTGCAAGAGAAGCTAAGAAGCTTGCAAAGATTGATGCGAAGTTCTATAAGGATCTTAAGGAAAGAGGTTTTACTCCTGCAGAGATGAGAAGTCAGCGCAGAGGTAAATAATAATAGCGAGTTTTCTTAAAATTATTTTTCATTTTACAAATATCTATTGTTTTTCGGGATTATTATTTTTAATGATCCCGAAAAAAATAACCGGTCTTAACTTTTAAAATAAGACCGGTTAACTATTTTGAACAAAAACTTACCCCACCTCAGAGGTAGGGTAAATTGTCACAGTTAAAAAATTATTTGCTTAAAGCATTTCCAAGGAATGCGGCACCGATGATACCTGCGTCATTTCCAAGCTTTGCGATAACTACTTCTGTATTTTTGCTGAGTGTTCTTGTGTAAACTTCTTTCTTTACAAGATCTTTTACAGGGAGAAGAAGCGGATCACCTTCGTTGCATACGCCGCCTCCGATACAGAGAATATCTGGCTGGAATATATTTATGATATTTGTTACACCTGCAGCAAGGTATTTGATATACTTGTTTACAACTTCCTTAGCTGTCTTATCACCTGAATGCATAGCATCAAATGATGTTCTTGCAGTTACCTTATTGTTTCTTTCAGCGGATATTTTCCACATAGCACTGTTTTTATCAGTTTCCATTGCTTCTTTTGTCATGCGGATAAGACCTGTAGCTGATGAATAAACTTCAAAGCAGCCCTTACGTCCGCAAGTACACTGAGGTCCGTCAAGTTCGATTACTGTATGTCCAAGTTCAGCACCTGCCATATTTGAACCGGAGTATATTTTTCCGTCGATTATAATTCCGCCGCCTACACCTGTTCCGAGTGTGATACATACAGCATTTACAGCACCCTTTGCAGCACCTGCTACAAATTCACCGTATGCAGCTGCATTTGCATCGTTTTCGATAAATACAGGCTTGTCAATAAGTTTGTGAATGTAGTCTGCGACAGGAACATCGTTGAAACCGAGATTGTTTGAATAAACGATCTTTCCGTTTGCATTATCAGCGATACCTGGAGTACCTATACCGATCCATTCTATTTCATCCATGGAAAGTTCAGCTTTTTTTACGGCTTCTATAGCTGTTTTTGCCATGTCTTCAGCGATTTCTTCTGCAGGTCTCGGACAGTTTGTTTTTGTTGATGCTTTTGCGATTATTTCGTAATTTTCATTTACTACACCAGCGGAGATATTTGTACCACCGAGGTCTATACCAATATAGTATTTCATAAGATTTTTTCCTCCAAAAAAATATTTTTTATTATGCCGATATTTTTATCGGTTATACTTTTGTTTTTATAAATGTACACTTTCCATCAATGTAAAAATCACCATATCCTGCCGGTATAAATACACTGTCGCCCTTTTCAAGACGCATATCCTTGTAGTTATCACTTCCGAGTACACAACTTCCTTCAAGTATAAGTATATGCTCGAAAGAATCTTCGGATACATACAAAGATGCATAGCTTTCGGTTTCTATGATATGAACTGTAAAATAATCACATGATGCAAGTTGTTTTATGCGATATCCCTTTTGCTGTGAAAATTCACTACATGAGCTATGGGTCGCAGGGCAAAGAGAAGTAACATCACAAGCCTTATCTATATGAAGTTCACGACTGTTTCCGTCTTTGTCTTTTCTGTTGTAGTCGTATATGCGATATGTTGTGTTGGAATTTTGTTGAATTTCTGCAATCAGGATGCCTTTTCCAATGGCGTGAAGCGTTCCGGCTTCTATAAAAAATACATCTCCTTTGTTTACTTTTACGCTTTGAGTAACTTCAAGAAGAGTATTGTCTTTTATACGCTGTGAAAATTCTTCTTTTGAGATTTCTTTTTTAAATCCATAAAGAAGCGAAGCGTCTTCCTCGCAATCAACTATATACCACATTTCAGTCTTTCCGTATTCACCTTCAACGCGAAGAGCATATTCGTTGTCAGGATGAACCTGTACAGAAAGATTGTCCTTTGCATCAATAAGTTTTATGAGGACAGGGAAGTTTTCGAAACGTTCACAGTTCTTTCCGAGAACAGAACTCCCATGAATTTTTATATATTCTGACAGTGTTTTTCCTGCGTATTCGCCGTTAGAAATGACGGAATTTCCGTCTTTGTGACATGAAAGTTCCCAACTTTCCGCAACTTTTTCGAGGTCGCATTTTTTATTGAAAATACTGCGAAGTTTTGTACCGCCCCATATATAATCCTTAAATGCAGGTGTAAGCAATAATGGAATATTCAAGTAATCGCTCCTTTACATAAATCTGCTATAATTTTATCACATAACAGAGTAAAAGTCAATAAAAATAATACAAGCGACACACGAAATATCCGTGAGCCGCTCGTATTATTTTTTCAGGTAAATAATATTAGGAAAATTAAAAATGAAAGTAGAATTTTTGATTAAAGCGATTTTTTTGAAATTTTTGTAATGGAATTGATTAATATTAAGTTTTAGTTGATTTTTGAAAGGAAAATTTTTGGCTTTTTTAATGGAGTTTTTTGTTTGTTTTTGATGGCCCTGATTAAATCCGACCGATTCTTCGGTAAATAAAAATTTGTGAAGAGCAACCGGATTTTCCATCCTGTCCTAGTTTGAAAATGCCACATATGATTTTTTTATAAAGGATTCGAAACATCCACGACATAACGTCCGGGGAAACAAACCGTAAACTTTCATGTAAAGTCTGAGCTCATAACCTCATTAAAACATTTTTGCTGTGAAGAGAAACTGTTTTAAACCTGTATCTGTATCTACCGAACGGTTGTACACCCGTTCTTCAACAGTACGGACACGAAAGCAGGCAACTGGCTGACATTTGCTGAACTTTAGAAAAACGTTCATTATTAAGACTGCGTTCAGTTTAGTCCCTTTAGTTTTGCGTCACTGCCTTTCAGCAGCTTTGCCGTTATTCAAACGTTTCATTTCCTTCATTGATGTTAGTATACCATGTAATCAAAACAAAGTCAATAGTATTTTATCAAAAAAATATAAATTCGTATAGTTTATACACGAATTTATATCATTTTTAATGCGTTTTGCACAAATACTTATTTTTCTACCCTTGTAAAATAAACCTGTTTGCTCTTAAAATCACCCCAGAGATTTTCAAAATTAAAACCACCGTTCATAAGTGCAGAACCTGATAAAACAAGGTCATTTACATTATTTTTATAGTACCAGTCAGGATTTAGTCCGTCAAGTTTTATGCGTATGCTGCGTTCATTAGCTTTGGCAAGTACCTGTACATAGGTGAGAAGCGCTTGTGTCTTATCTTTTGATATAAAAAGCCATGCGTCATATGAGATATCCGAAAATACATTTCCCAAACGGTACTGGTCACCGTTAATGATGAGATGACAGTATTTTTTGTACTGTTTTATCTGTTCTTTTATCATCTGTCTGTCATTTTCCGATATGCGAGTGGTATCAAGTTCATAGCCGAATGTTCCGCTCATGGCTACATGGCCTCTTGTTTCAAAAGGTGTGATACGACCGCATGAATGGTTTGGACAATCGCTTACGTGTGCGCCTATTGCAGACGGCGGATAGCACATGGAAGTTCCGTACTGTATTTTCAGTCTTTCTATTGCGTCAGTATCGTCAGAACACCATATCTGAGGGCTGTAGTAGAGCATACCGGGGTCAAATCTTGCACCGCCTCCCGAACAGTTTTCAAGAAGTATATCGGGGAAGTCTGTTGTGAAGCGTTCCATCATCTCATATACGCCGAGTACATAGCGATGCCATATTTCACGCTGTCTGTCTGCTCTGAGGAAACAGGAGCCTGCTTCTGTAAGCTGGCGGTTCATATCCCACTTTACATATTCGATATTTGCACTTGTCAGTATTTTTCTGAGCATTTCGTATATATAGTCACGTACTTCTTTTTGTGAGTAGTCGAGTACATACTGCTCTCGACAGAGGGTAAGCGGTCTGCCTTTTACCTGTATTGCCCATTCGGGGTGTTTTTTATAGAGTTCACTGTCAGGAGAGATCATTTCAGGTTCAAACCATATACCGAACTTGAGTCCGAGTTTGTTTACCTCTGATACAAGCTGAGGAAGCCCCGGTGAAAGTTTCTTTTCATAAACAAACCAGTCGCCGAGGCTAGAGTTGTCGCTGTCACGATGTCCAAACCAGCCGTCGTCCATAACAAGCATTTCTATACCGAGTTCGGAGGCATCTCTGGCTATGCTAAGGAGTTTTTCATAGTTAAAGTCAAAGTATGTTGCTTCCCAGTTGTTTATAAGTACGGGTCTGCGTGTATTTTTAAATTTGCTTCTGATAAGGTGGTTTCTGTACAGGTCATGGTATGTACGTGACATATTTCCTATACCCGATGAGGAGTAAACCATCACAACTTCGGGAGTCTGAAATTCTTCGCCTTCTTCAAGAAGCCAGTTAAAATCAACATAGTTTATACCCATAGTTACACCTGTTTTTGAGTGCTGTGTAACTTCTGCCTGTGCAAAGAAATTTCCCGAATAAACAAGTGAAAAACCGTATGCTTCGCCTTGCTTTTCATCGGCTGTATGGCTGACTAGCATAAAAAACGGATTGTGCTGATGTGAGCTTTCACCTCTTAAACTGTCTATGCTCTGTTTTCCGTGGTGAAGTTTTGAGCGTTCCAAGTGCCTTTCTCTTGCCCATGAACCGTAGAAAGTATGCATATCATATTTGTCAGAGTCAAGTTGCAGTGCCATTGACATTGCTCTTGTTATATTTATGGGGTTTATACTGTTATTTTTTATGCGGACACTTCTGATTACTGAGCTGTAGTTTTCTATTACGCTGTATATGAGGACAACTTCTATACCGCAATATTCATCAACACAGGTTATTTCAAGGGTCTGTGCCTTGTTTTCATCGGCAAACGTTGCAGGGAGGCCTTTTAGCTTCGGTTTGCCGTTATATATGATATGTGATTTGTATCTGAGGTCAACAGTTGACATACCGTCCTTGTCAAGAACAGAAAATGCGTGTTCACGAAAATCTCCTGTACCAAGACACGGATATTCAAAAGGAAGCGTATCCATATAGACTGCTTTATCACGTGCATTTGTTTCGGGTGTGAAAGGGTTTTCGTCAAGTCTGAGAAGCCAGGTTAGGTCTTCGTCTGGGATTTCTTTGCCAAAGTAGACATGTGCAACATAATTTCCGGGTGCTATCTTTATAGCGTATGTCATATCAGCGGTAGAGAGTTTGAAAAGTCTGTTTTTTTCGTTATACTTTATCATTTTTACAATCCTTCTTTCAGTAGTATATATAATTTTTCATAAGGCAATAATCAGATATATTGATTATTCCGTCTGAATTTATATCATAGTATTCTTTAGTGTCATCTGTTTTTGCAAGCATCATGGAAGTAAAGTTTTCTATAAGTGTGGTACGTCCGTTGTAAAATACCGCTCCAAGCTCGTGAAAAGGTGTATTTAACATACTTAGTTCTGATACGGTATTATCCTGTCTTACAAAAAGGTCGTATGAGCCGTTTGCAGTAGAACTGTATATAATGTTGTTTTCATCTATCGGTGCAGGGTCTGAAAAATTTGTATCGGGTGTACAAAAATCCATAATATCTGCTTTCATAGTATCTGTATCTATGCGGTATATGCAGTCGTTCATATTTTCCTCTGATACATGACGGGTAAAAAAGAGAAAATTTTTGTATACTACAGGGTAGTACGACATGACAGTTTCGTCAATATATATCGGTGTTTCTTTTTTTGAAGAAATATCATAACTGTATATCCCTGCTCCTTTTCCTGTTCCTTTCATATAG
This sequence comes from Oscillospiraceae bacterium, assembly GCA_017848115.1. Classification (GTDB taxonomy): domain Bacteria; phylum Bacillota; class Clostridia; order Oscillospirales; family Ruminococcaceae; genus HUN007. Next base: position 54,335 of record JAGAKZ010000031.1, on the reverse strand, counting down.
TACAGTTTGTTGCCGTCATCAGAAAAATACGGCATGGAATCTTCCGGGATATCATCTGTTATCTGAGAAATCTGACCGCTTTTTAAGTCTAATATATGTATATCATACTGCATGGTGTCATACTGATGATTCCATTTTCCTCTTTTGAAAACAACGCTGTTTCCTGATGGTGAAAATTTTACGTCTTCTTCACGCAGATCACTCTGGTTTGTGAGGTTTATAAGCTCTTTTGTTATGATATTGAAGCGAAATATGTCCCAGCCCGCATTTTCATTATTTGCGGTCATTCCCATAAAAACAATGTCATAAGGTGAGGAACCGAAGTCACCGTTCATGAGATTATAGATGTTTTCAACGCAGTCGTTTATACAGATTTTTTCGCCGTTCCCTGTATTGTACACATAGAGCCTGCTGTCACGGGCTTCGTATGACGAGTACGAATGGTACATAAGAAAGCCGTCAGGCAGACTGTCAGTGGCTGAGAGTTGGGAGGAAAACAGGGAAAGTGCTGTAAAAAATGGTGCAAGTACTGCATTCATAAAAAAATCCCCCTTTATCATAAATTTTTTATACTACTATAATAATTCAGAAAGCGAAAATAGTCAATATGAAAAAAATATTTTTTATTAAGTGTCACATTTTGTGGAGTTGATACGAATAAACAGAGTAGAGAAAAATTTTTTAAAATTTTTTGTAGCTTTTTAATGTGTTGGGAAGTGTTATATTCGGGGAAGAATGTTTCAGATATAATTTTACAAAAAAATAAAGAAAAAATATATCTGAATATGTGTGGGATACATAATACCATAACATTAGAATTTGGTTAAAATATATTGTAATAGCCGAAATTATATGTTATAATTAAATGTATGTATGTTTTTTTATGATGCAGGGAAATTAATGAGAATAGGTGGTAGTTTATGAAAAAACAAAAAAAAGTTTCAGAAGATAACAATTCTCAGATAGAAAGTAAACAGACTGACAGTAGTGCGGAAATTTCTGAGGAGAACAAAATACCGACGGAGTCTGAAGAATCTGCTCAAAAAGTAGAAAATCTATCAGAAGAAACAAGTGAAGAACAATCGGCAGAAATAGTTGAAGATCAATCTGATACCGAGACTACAACGGAAGTAGTTCCTCCTAAATCATTCAGAGATCGTATAAATGATGTATATAATTATTTTGGCGGATTTTTTGAGCGCAACAATGTAATGCAGAGATTTATAGGACTTTTTCTTATCTTTATTTCATTTGTTACATGGAAAAACAATTCGCTTGACGATAAGATCAATTTCTCTCATAAGTGGAAAGAGTACAGTGAAAGTGTAAGTATTGGTAAGATGGTACTTATTGTCGGAGGAATATTTGTAGTACTTACTCTTCTTAAAGAACTTGTAGTCAGACTCAGAAAAATAAACTATGACAGTTATATTTTTATAGGCGGTCTGCTTTTGTTCGGTATTACTGCTTTATGGAGATGTGTGGATTTTTATCTTATTATTGCAATAACAATTGTTTGCGTAGCACTGGTAAATTCATTTACAAAACATACTGATTTTATGTTGCTTAAAAGATTGCCGAAACATTTTTATACAGTATTGCTCGCAGTGCTTACAGTTGGCATGATTACGTATATATCTGTTACTACCATATGTGCATATCGTTCATTTGGTACTTCAACTTTTGATATGGGTATATTTATTCAGATGTATCATTCGATGCGTGAAGAATTCAGTCTTGTGACTACCTGTGAAAGAAATAAATTTCTTTCTCATTTTGCAGTACACTGTTCACCTGCATACTATCTGTTGTACCCTGTTTATGCACTGTTCCCGCATGCTGAAACACTTCTTATTGCTCAGGCAGTGCTTATTATGAGCGGTGTTATTCCGCTTTGTCTTATATGCAGAAAGTATGGATTTTCAAAGATACCGACATTTTTGTTTGGTATAATGTATATTTTCTCTGTATCACTTATTTGTCCGTGTTATTATGACTTTCATGAAAATGCATTTTTACCGCCGTTGCTTTTATGGTTCTTATATGCATTTGAAAAGGATAAAAAGGTACTTATGTACGTATTTATGGTGCTTGTTCTTTCGGTTAAGGAAGATGCGGGACTGTATCTTATGTGCATAGGTATGTATATGCTCCTTAGCGGAAGAAATAAACGTCATGGATTTATAGTATTTGCTGTAAGCGTTGCATATTTTGCAGTGGTAACAGGTCTTATGGGCAAGTACGGCGAAGGTGTAATGACAAGCAGAACATTCGGAAATCTTATGCAGGATCATTCAAAAGGATTTGGAGAGGTAATTAAGACAGTGCTTACAAATCCTGCATACTTCATAACACAGCTTTTTACCGAAGAAAAGTTTGTGTTTATGATAACAATGCTGACACCAATGCTTTTTGTGCCGTTTATAACAAAAAAATCATCAAGACTTCTCATCACTGTTCCTTTCCTTATCATGAACCTTGCAACAGGTTACGGATATGCATTTAATATAGGTTATCAGTATGTACTCGGAACAACAGCTTGTCTGTTATATGTTGTTGTTATAAATTCAAATGATATGAGTTGTGAGACTTTCAGAAAAGTTGTACCTGCTATGGCTGTTGCATCATTTCTTGTATCATTTGGTTATGCAAGTGACAAGATATATAAGATCGAAAGGTATCTTGACAATACTGAAAAGTATGATACAATCAAAGCTTATCTCGATACGGTTCCTGAAGATGCTTCTGTACAGGCAACTACATGGCTTGTTCCTCAGCTTGCGCAGAGAAAAGAAATATATATGATAGATACAGCTGATTCTGAAAACAATACAGATTTTGTTGTTATTCAGACTGACTATATGGATGATTGGAAATCTGTCAAGATTGAAAAACTTATTAGTGATGGTTACTGGTTATACTGCGAAGCAGAGGGACAGGTGCAGATCTATGTTAGCCCTGACTACGAGTTTAAAGAATGATATGTGAAAAGTGTTATTTGTATGTTTGAAAAATGATGCAGGAAAAGTAATATTAAAACAGGAGAGATTTTTACAATGGATAAGATTACTATCATAGTTCCTTGTTATAATGAAGAAGAAACAATACCACATTTTATAAAAGAGGCAGATCGTGTTTATGAAAAGATGAGAGAGAGTTATGGCGTGTCTATGGAATATCTCTTTGTAGATGACGGCTCAAAGGACAAGACTCTTAAAGTTCTTGAAAAATATGCTCAGGAAAATCCACGTGTAAGTTACATCACTTTTTCAAGAAATTTCGGTAAGGAAGCGGCAATGCTTGCAGGGCTGGAAAATTCGGACGGTGATTTTACTGTCATAATAGATGCCGATCTGCAGGACCCACCTGAACTTATTGAAGAAATGTACACTACACTGAAAAATGATGATGAGTATGACTGTGTAGCTTCAAGAAGATTTACACGAACAGGAGAGCCAAAGATAAGATCTGCTTTTGCAAAGTGTTTTTATAAGATAATGGGAAAAATATCGAAAACCGAAATAGTTGACGGTGCGAGAGATTTCCGCATGATGACAAGGCAGATGGTTGATGCTATAGTATCTCTTAAAGAATGCAACAGATTTTCAAAAGGTATTTTTTCATGGGTAGGCTTCAATACAAAGTGGCTTGAGTTTGAAAACAGGGAACGAGTAAGTGGAACGACAAAATGGTCGTTCTGGGGACTGCTCCTCTATGCTATAGATGGTTTTGTGGCATTTTCAACAGCACCGCTTGCCATAGCATCTGTTATAGGTATCGTTTTCTGTCTGATAGCATTTATAGGTGTTTGCTTTGTCTTTGTACGTGCACTCTGTTTTGGTGATAAGGTTGCAGGCTGGCCGTCTATGGTGTGTATAATGTGCTTTATCGCAGGAATACAGCTTTTCTGTAACGGAATAATAGGGATCTATCTTTCAAAGACATATACTGAAACCAAAAAAAGACCACAGTATATAGCAAAGAAAATTCACAGATGCGGAGACAGAAAAAATGGATAATCAAAAATTTGGAAAATTAAAAAAGATATCGGGTAGCAGAAATTTATTGTGGGTGGTGTGCATATTTTGTCTTCTAATAGCTTTTTATGTCGTTTCGTCCGGTGTTTTCCCAACAAAAAATCCTTTGGTAGGTCATGATGCAAGTTATCATTATCTGCGTATGGAAGCACTTGCAGACAGACTGCGTTCGGGCGAGATAGTTTCAGGCGGAATAGATTATCTTTTTTATGATGGTTTAGGTTATGCAAGTTCTCTTGCTTATCCTGATGTGTTTTTGTATATCCCTGCTGTTCTCAGACTTATGGGTGTGGGAATAGGAACAAGTATGGCTGTATTTTTGATTTTCTGTAATGCATGCTGTATGTTTTCGATGTTCTATTGCATATACAGAATGTCTGAAAACCCTGTTGCTGCTACGATAGCTACTGTTATTTTCACTACTTCGTTTTATAGAATAGATAATCTCTATACACGATTTGCACTTGGAGAAGTTCAGGCATTTATATTCTGGCCAATAATAATATACGGTCTTTATGATCTGATTTTCCGTGATTTTAAGAAACCATATATTATAGGATTTGGATTTGTGGGAATGCTTCTTACACATACACTTTCAACTGCGCTGGCTGTTGTTGTTTGTGTGGTAATAGTGCTTATATTTGCAAAAAGGCTTTTAAAAGAACCTAAAAAAATCATAAGACTTGTGATCACAGCACTTTGTGTTCTTGTAGTTACCTCATTTTACTGGATTCCTTTACTTGAACTTATGAACTCATGTGAACTGACTGTATCGCACCCTATAAGCAAAGCTTCAGATAATTCGGTAAAGTTTTTTGGTATATTCAGAGATACAAGTATAGGTTATGATGTGGCAGGACTTGGAATACTTATATTTGCTCTTTGCATAACCAGAGTTTTTATACAAGTAAAAGCTTTAAGCAATGAAGATACAGGCAAGAAGAATAAGGTATGCGAAAAAAATCTTGTTTTGTTTGCCGATGCGTGTCTTTTTACAGGACTTCTGTTTGCATTTTTGTCAACCAAGAGTGCGCCATGGGGCGTACTTGCTCATGTTTTTGATTTTATACAGTTTGCATGGAGAATGTTTGCTGTAGTCACAGTTATGCTTTCAGTAGCGGTTGCTGTATATTTATATATAATACTAAAAAATATAAAGTCTTCAGAAGTCGCAACTATTATTTTTACATTAATGATGGTCATAAATATCAATGTTCACATTGAAACAATAGGTATACGTCATGCTGAAGTTTATAATGATGACTACTATACAAGTGATGTAAACAGGACATATAACATAGGTTATGGTGAATGGTTGCCATGGTCTGCAAAAAATATAACCGATAAGGTTAAAGAAAATGCTCACAGAGTGGTTCTCAATGACGGCACAGAGGCAAAGTATCAGAAAGAAGACACTTATCTTGCTTTTATAGTTGATGATAAAACATATGAATATGCAGATGTTCCATATATCTGGTACAAAGGTTATGTCGCTTATGATGAAGGCGGAAATGAATATCGTACTTCAATGTCAGATATGGGATTTGTAAGAGTAGAATTTGATGGAGTAAAACCTGAAGGTAATATTTATGTAGAATATCAGCTTACAACCTTGCAGATAGTTTCATATACAGTAAGCATTGTTTCAGTAGTAGCTCTTATCGGGTTTGGCATATTTACAAAAATGCGTTCATCAAAAAAATCAAAAGAAGATAACAGTGAACAAGTTAAAGAAGGTGCATAGTATATGAATGTTCTCTATCTTGTTGTTCCGTGCTACAATGAAGAAGAAGTTTTACTGAGTACAGCATCACTTCTTGAAGATAAGGTAAATACCTTGATAAGCGAAGAGATCATCAGCGATGAAAGTCGTATAGTATTTGTAGATGATGGTTCAAAAGACTCTACATGGAATATTATTTCCTCACTTCATGCCGGAAACTCTATATATTAGGGAATAAAACTTTCAAGGAACAAAGGACATCAGAATGCACTTCTTGCAGGTCTTATGACCGTTAAGGACAGATGTGATATGACGATCTCACTTGACGCTGATCTTCAGGATGATATAAATGCCATAGATGATATGGTAAAGTGTTATAAAGAAGGTTGTGACGTTGTTTACGGAGTCAGAAGTGCAAGAGATACAGATACATTTTTCAAGAAATTTACTGCTGAAAGCTTTTATAAAATAATGAGATCGATGGGCGCTGATGTTGTATACAATCACGCCGATTACAGACTAATGAGCAGCAGGGCGCTTGACAGACTTTCCGAATTTGATGAGGTTAATCTGTTTTTAAGAGGCATAGTTCCTATGATAGGATACAAGAGCGACAATGTTTACTATGAACGAAAAGAAAGACTTGCAGGCGAGTCGAAGTATCCGCTCAAAAAGATGCTTGCATTTGCCTGGGAAGGTATAACATCACTGTCTACACGACCTATAAAGTGGATAAGCTTTCTTGGTGTAGCTATATTTATAGTAAGTATTCTTATGCTTCTGTATTCTCTTTTCAGACATCTTACAGGTGCGACTGTTGCCGGCTGGACCTCGACCATGTTTTCTATCTGGGCGATAGGCGGATTACAGCTTCTTGCCATAGGTGTTATAGGTGAGTATATCGGAAAAGTATATCTTGAAACTAAACATCGTCCTAAGTTTATTGTTGAAGAGTATCTTGGTGATGAAGAATGATAATTAGTGCTTATCATATCACAATTTATAAATATTATTAATATAAAAATGTTTCTGAAATTGATTTGTGTTTTAGAAACATTTTTTTACTCTGCTTTTTATTTTCAAATAGAGAATAATGTTTAAATATAAATTAATTTTTATTCACTCCTGAAATCAATCTGTTTACTCATAAAGTGTTGAATGTTATTTAAAAAGATGTTAATATACAATCACAACAAAGATATATGGAATTTAAATTTGTAGATGCAGTTTCAACGAATAGATGTTGTTGTTTGGAATATCTGCATATATGTTGTTTTCATATATTTAATGTTTATAAGTTTATGAAAAATCGGAGGAATAGTATGAAAAAGAAGTTTTTATCGTCTATGTTAGCAGGAGGAATTGTTTTAAGTTCTCTACAGACTGGAATATGTGTGAATGCTATGGAAACAGACAATAATATTGAACAGGCTATTACATTTGGAAGTACAGAGATGTACGAAGGCAGAGAGATTGATTATAGTAAAGTTGTGGTAATACTAAAAAAAGAATACAGTTTTGCAGGAAAAGATGTTGATGAAAAATACTTTAATGGTATTGATTACAGAAGTGTAGAAACAATATCATCAACACCAGGTTGCGATAATAAAAATTTCAGAACAATAGCAGTAATTAACTTGAAAGAAGCAAGTAAAAGTTCGGTTGAACAAGCTATAAATGCTTTGAAAAATCAAAAAGAAATATACTATGCAGGTCCTGAATACGTTATTGAACCAGTAGTTCAATATATGCCTAATGATCCGTGTATTTACAATAATGGATATGTACAAACTTTTAAGTCATTTAATAATATAGGATTATTTGATGCATGGGATATTACCACGGGAAATGGAGTGGTAGTTGCTAATAATGAGAAATTAATGTATGATCATGAAGATATAAAGTCAAATATGTGGGTAAATCCATCATCTAGTGGTTCGGAAAAACATGGGTTTAATTTTGACAGCAATGGAAAACTAACAGATACAGCGTATGATAAAGTTGCGGGACATGGAACACTGACAGCAGGTATTATAGCAGCTACAAAGGATAATGGAAAAGGTGGGTGTGGCGTTGCACCTAATGCTAAAATTTGTTCAGTAACAGGAGCGGGACAATCTAATTTTGCTAAAATATTAGAGAAGTTGGAAGCTAATAATATAAAAATATTAAATATATCCTTGTCAGGATGGACTGCTGAAGAACCTCAGATTATTCAGGCTATAGAAAACTATAATGGATTGATAGTTATTTCAGCAGGAAATGATTACAAAAATATTGATAATAGCCCATCATATCCTGCGTCGTATGCTAAAAATAATAAACTTAAGAAAAATGTAATTTCAGTTGCTGCTGTTGATGAGAATGATAAATTACATAGTTATTCAAATTATGGAATAAGCACTGTTGATATAGCTGCGCCGGCAGATATAGTTGCACCTTCAGGAAAATATATGAATTCATATGGTATTGGTGGCGGAACATCAAGTGCAGCGCCTTTAGTTGCGGGAGTAGCAGCACTTGTATTGTCAGTTGCACCACATTTGACAGGTGCAGAATTAAAAGAAGTGCTTTTAAATAATGTGGATGTATTGCCAAATTTGAAAAATAAGGTGTCAACAAGCGGACGAATAAATGCATATAAAGCGGTAACGTCAGTAACAGCTTTAAGTGGGGAATATTTTATAAGAAATATATCTACTAATACATATCTAGATGCAACTGCTTCATCTGATTATAAAAATGTAATTACTCATACATTTAAAGGTGGAAAAAATCAGATTTTTAAGTTTGAAAATAGTAAGCTTATATGTTCTTATAACAACAAACATATCACATTTGGTTCTGATTTATCTTCAGTTGCTCTTGGTAGTGAGAATAATGTGTATTTATCTAAAAATTCAGATGGAACATATTGTATTATCAGTAAATACGGGGATGATTGGTATGCACTTGAAGGAAATTCAAATAAGGTTTCCTGGAACAAATACAACAAAAATATAACTAACCAAAAGTGGAGTTTAGAAAAATCACAAAAAGCTATTATTCCGGCAGGAGATTATTATATAATGAATACCAACAGTGGTAGATATCTTGATTTGAATGAATCTACTGGAAAACTTCTTCAGCATGGTTTAAACTATGGTGCTAATCAGAAATGGAGAATTCAGAGTTCAGGCGATAGTTATACATTGAAGACACTGTCTACGGTTAAACCAGGGTATATTGGATATAGCAACGGAAATAGTCCTGCTATTATTTCATCATCATCTATGAAAATTGATATCTATGAAGTAGGTGAGGGAGAGAATAAAGAATACAGATTCCATTTCCCTAATTATACATATTTGCTGTCCGTAAAAGATTCAAGTACATCTAATTATGCTGATGTAATATGGGATACGGAGTATAATGCAAACAAAAATGAAACATGGACAATAGTTCCTGTTAAATAGTGTTTTGAATTAATAATCCTCTAAAAGTGTTATAAAGTGCTTTTGGAGGATTATTGTTGTAGTATGTGTTATATATTGCATTAAATGATCGTTATAAAATAAATTTATTTTATAGGCACAGAAAATAGTTGTATTTTAATTAGAAATATGTTATAATTAATAAAAATTACTCCGAAAGGTAAAGGTGATTATCAATGGATTTTAATGATATCGCAGGAATGCTCAAAGGCAAGGGAGACGATCTTGATGTTTCAAAGATAAAGGATATGCTTCCTGATGATTTTGATCTTTCACAGATTGATTTTTCAAAGATAAAGGACATGCTCCCTGATGGTTTTGATATGTCGATGCTTAAAGATATGGATATGTCAAAGTTAAAGGAAATGATTCCTGATGATCTGGATATGTCAAAAATAAAGGATATGGCATCCGGATTTATGTCTAAGGACTAATGTGATTCCGTTTAAAGACGGGTGATTAAGAAGTACTAAAAAGACACTTTCGTTATAAATATGTAAGTGTCTTTATGTTCTTTTAGCTACTATAATAGTTAAATAAGAAAATGGAGAAGAATACATATGACTGAAGAACAGGCAATGCAGTATACTAAATATGCTGCAAAAAAAGCTCTTGAAGAACTTGATAAACAATACGCTGTACATTTTGATCTGGTGGAAAAAGAAACCTCAGTATTTGAAAGTAAAATAGGGGGCATTCCGTATTTTCCACATGGTGCAGAAATTCCTCTTGACGATGACGACAATCAGTTGAGGTTTTTGATGCAGATAAATTGCAGTGATATTCAGGGGATAGATTTTTTCCCGAAACAAGGTATGATACAGTTTTGGATTTATCCTGATGATTGTTGGGGAATGTATGAAAATGGTTACAAAGTAATCTATTATGATACAATTTCTGACAATGTTGTCGAACCGCAAATTTCGGAATTTGATGAGGGGGATATTGAGTTTTTCCCATTGAAAGGAGAATTTGGTGTTAAATTTTTCGGTGTAACAGAAGATATACCAAAAAATTCGATAAAATATTCAAAAACTTTTTGCAAATATTTTAATGAAATTTCAGGCGAAAATATAGAAAATCCGTATGACCTCAGATTTAAACTTAAATTGTCTTCTGCAGTTTTGGACGAAGCAGTAAGCAATGATAATTCTGCTTATGGTCATAAGATCGGTGGTTCTTCGGATTTCTGTCAATATGATCCGCGTGAAACAGAAGAAGAAAAAGAAAAATACAATTTTCAGCTTTTACAGATGTGCAGTGATTTCGGAGGAGATGGAGAAAGAATAATGTGGGGAGATGCAGGTATATGCCATTTCTTCATTAATAGTGAAAAACTCAGAAATTGCGATTTCAGTGATATTTTGTATTATTGCGATTGTTGCTAAAAATAAAATCCGATGAGCGTAAAAAACTCATCGGATTTTTGTTATTTTAGTAAAATTCTTTCATCACAATATTCGCATTCTGCGATATCTCCTGATTTTACAAAGCTCTTAGGGAGATAAAGCTCACGGTTTGATATACATTTTGGATTGTGGCAACATATATCTTTGAGGGTAGTTCCTTTGAGAACCGGGCTTGGATTTTTGTTTTCAAGCATTTTTAAGATAAGTGCCATGCGGATATATACGCCGTATTTTGCCTGTTTGAAGTAGAGGGCACGTTCATCATCGTCAACATCGATCTCTATTTCGTCAACTCTTGGCAGAGGGTGCATCACTATGAGATCTTTTCTTGCATTTTTCATTTTCTGCTTGTCAAGGACATATACATTTTTCTGAGCCAGATATTCTTCTTCACTTGCAAATCTTTCACGCTGTATTCTTGTCATATAAAGTACGTCAAGTTCGGAAATAGCATCTTCAAGTGATGAGTTCTCTGTATACTCACAATTGTGAACGTTGAGTATATCCTTTATGTATGAAGGAAGTGTCAGTTCTTTTGTAGAGATGAGGACAAACTTGTTGTTTTTATAGCATGAAAGTGCTTTGCAGAGTGAATGTACGGTTCTTCCGTTCATAAGGTCACCGCAAAGACCTATTGTAAGACCTTCAAGTGTTCCTTTTTCAAGTGTAAGAGTCAGCATATCGGTAAGAGTCTGTGTGGGGTGAAGATGACCGCCGTCACCTGCATTTATTACAGGACATTCAGCAGAAATTGCCGCAGCCTTTGCCGCACCTTCAACAGGGTGGCGTATTACCATGATATCTGCGTAACTGCTTACTACCTTAGTGGTATCCTTGAGATTTTCACCTTTTGATACAGATGAAGTGGAAGGATTGTCAAAACCGATGAGAGAACCGCCGAGTCTTAACATTGCAGTCTGGAAGGACATCTGTGTACGTGTTGACGGCTCATAGAAAAGTGTTGCCATTACCTTTCCGCTACAAGCACCCTTATATCTTTCGGGATAACGATAGATATCTTTTCCGAGTGTTATAAGTTTGTTCCACCATGAAACCGGGTAATCGTTCAGATCAATCAGATGTTGATATTCAGAAGTCATATTTTTTTTAGCTCCTTTAAAAAAATGGCGTTTTATTATATTTACAGAACAGTTGTTCCGTTTATTATCATTTCAAATTTTAATCCGAAAAATTGTGCTGCTTTTTTGCAGAGGATCATTCTTTGAAGGAAGATCTCAAAGTATTCCATAACAGATGAAATATTTGTATCGATTTTCAGTTCAAGTATAAGTGATGTCTTGTTTTCGTTAAAGCATACATTTGATTCTTCAACAGCATAGTTTACACGATCGTGGATATCAAAAGTAATAAGGTCATGATTTCTTACTCTTGAACGTCTTACATCTGTTTTGTCAGCTATTATGAGTGCTGCTGATATTTCATCAATAGGAGCGGCTGTGCCTTCATCGTGGTTTCCTATAGCTGAGATTATCGAGCATATTTCTTCGGCAGGCATACTGAGATTGTCAAGTAAGCGAAATGCCATTACCGCACCGCTCTGTGCGTGGTCAGCCCTGTTTATTACATTTCCTATGTCGTGCATCATTCCGGCTATTTTTACAAGTTCGACTTGTCTTTCAGGATAATTAAGTTCTGAAAGTATCATACTTGCAGTCTGAGCTACTCTTTCTACATGAGCAAATGAATGTTCTGTATAACCGATAGCTTCCAGCACCTTGTCAGCCCGTCTGATATATGTCATTATAGCCGGGTTTTGTTTGATATACTTGTAAGTTACTAAGCTTGCCATTTTAAGACCTCCCTATTATTGTCAAAATAAATGTCATACCATGTAAGAAAAGTGAATACAGTCCATATTTTACGGCTGTTGTCACATATCTGATTTTTGTGGTCATCAAGCAATTTTACAAGAAGTTCTGTATTGAAGAACTGCGATGAATTTTTGTTTGTAAATTTTTCTTTTACTATTTGATAATATTTTTCTTCTCTTAACCATACTCTGATAGGGACAGGAAATCCGAGTTTTTTCTTTGCAGCGGTTTTAGCAGTCTGTGGTGGTGTATCTTTTTTGGCCGCTGTTCTCATTGCATATTTTGTTATATAAGGAGTTTTGCTGTCGGTTACTTCTTTTCTGGTCACTCTGTACCTTGTCGGTATCCCTGAAGCGACTTTCATTACTTCCTTATCAAGAAAAGGAACACGCAGTTCAAGGGAATTTGCCATGCTCATTTTATCGGCTTTGAGAAGAATATCGCCTGCCATCCACATATGAAGGTCAAGATACTGCATTTTGGTTACATCATCTTTGTTTTTTACCTTGCTGTAGAATGGTGCTGTTATTTCCTGTGGCATAGGTGCGTCTGTCTTTATTTTAAGAATGGATTTTCTTTCTTCGGGGGTAAATATATATGCGTTTCCGATAAATCTTTCTTCAAGTGTTTTTCCTTTTCGTACAAAGAAATTCAGTCCTCTCTTTGCAGGCAGTCTGCTACAGAGATTTCCTATACCACGTCTTATACTGATCGGAAATTTGTCATAGAATGTACTGTTAGGCTCACTGTAGACGTTATATCCGCCAAATATTTCGTCAGCGCCTTCTCCAGACAGAACAACTTTTAGTTTTTGTGAAGCTATATTGCATACAAAATAAAGAGCAACAGCCGAAGGATCAGCGAGGGGTTCGTCCATATGATATTGTATCTTAGGAAAATTACTCCAGTATTCTTCGGGTGTAATTATTTTGCTGTGATTTTGTTTTCTTATAGCAGATGAAAAATTTTTTGCCCATCCTATTTCGTTATATTTTTCATCACTGCCAAATCCTACTGTAAAAGTTTTGTCTACATCGGCAATAGCGGCAACATAACTTGAATCAACTCCGCTTGAAAGAAAGCTTCCGACTTCAACATCACTTATTTTATGAGCCTCAACCGAGTCTTTCATAACATCTGATATTTTTTCAGTCCACTGCGAAAGAACAGTATCTTCATCACTTTCAAAATTTATTTCCCAGTAACGCTCACATACAAATCCGTTGCTGTTTTTTATAAAATAGTGAGCGGGCGGAAGTTTGAATACATTTTTAAAAAATGTTTCGTTTTCAGGCGAATACTGAAATGTCATATAATTTTCAAGAGCTCTCTGATTTAGCTGTTTTTTAAAATGAGGGTGCGAAAGAAAACTCTTTATTTCCGAACCAAACATGAAAGTTTCATTCATAGAAGCGTAGTAGAGCGGTTTTATACCGAAAAAGTCCCTTGCACCAAAAAGTTCTTTTTTATTTTTATCCCATATTACAAAGGAAAACATACCTCTGAGCATATCAAGGATATGTGTTCCGTACTGCTCATATCCGTGAATGAGAACTTCAGTATCAGAATTTGTTCTGAAAGTATGACCTTTTTCTATGAGTTTTTCTCTGATTGATTTGTAGTTATATATTTCACCGTTAAAAACAATAACCATTGAACTGTCTTCGTTATACATCGGCTGTTTACCGCTGTCTATATCAATAATACTCAGTCTTCTGTGTCCGAGTGCGATATCATCATCAACATAGTATCCTTCATCATCAGGACCACGATGCTTTATTTTGTCGGTCATGTCTTTTATTATTTTTTGGGCGTCACTTATAAAATTTGTAAAACCTGCATATCCGCACATATAAAAATGCCTCCGATGTATAGTATAAAAAAATTTTTTTAACAGAATTGTTATCTGCATATACTCTATTAATTATACTATAAAGTTGATTTATATGCAATAATTAAGTTCGATAATTTTGTAACCGTATATTAAAATCATATAATATAGTTGTTTTTACGATTTTTATTGAAAAGATAACATAAATGTGTTAAAATCAAAATAAGGAGAAATGACTATTATCAGGAGTGTGATTTTATGACATATGAAAAAATTAAAAGTGATGATACAGCTTATATGGGAATGAATCGTGAATACAAAGACAGATTGTTCAAATTTATTTTTGGAAATCCTGAAAATAAAGAGTGGACATTAAGCTTATATAATGCTGTAAATGGTTCAAAATATACAAACCCGGATGATATAAAACTTACAACGCTTGAAGATGCTGTATATATGAATATGAAAAATGATGTATCTTTTTTAATTTCAGATACAATGAGTTTTTACGAACAGCAGTCATCTTTTAATCCAAATATGCCAATGAGATTTTTGGTTTATGCAGGTATGGTATACAGCAGATTTATAGAAACAAGTCTGGAGTATAGAAAATATAGTTCCAAACAACAAAAAGCTCCAACGCCAAAATGTATTTGTTTTTATAACGGAACAAGTGAAAAAGAAGATAAAACAATATTGAAGTTAAGTGATTCTTTCAGCTCAAAATCTGACATTGAAGTTACAGTTACCATGATAAATGTAAATTATGGGCATAATAAAGAATTGATGGATGCTTGTAAACCACTGGAGGAATATGCATATTTTATAGACAGGGTACGTGTATATCAGAAAAATTCAGATAATCTTGAAGAGGCGGTAGATAAAGCACTTGACAATTTACCTGAAAATTCTATAATAAAGTCATTTCTTACAAATAATAAAGCAGAGGTGAAACGTATGTGTATTACTGAATATGACGAAGAGCGAACGCTCAGAGAGACGAAGGAAGAAGGATTGGAAGAAGGTATAGAGAAAACCAAAAATATTTTCAAACTTTTCATGCAAGGATATAATGCACATCAAATAGCAATAAAACTTGAAATACCGGAAGAACAGGTTGAAGCGATATTAGGCTGATGAGTAAAAAAAATAAAAACGGGGGATTGTTTATGAATTACAGAAAACTTATTGATATAGCGGCACAAGCAAGAGAAAATGCATATGCAAAGTATTCAGGGTTTATGGTAGGTGCTGCTTTGTTGTGTGAAGACGGTAAAGTTTTTACCGGATGTAATATTGAAAATTTATCGTATTCGCTTACAAACTGTGCGGAGAGAACAGCGATATTCAAGGCTGTTTCAAAAGGAAACCGTAAATTTAAAGCAATCGCTGTTGTTGGTGCACCTGACAGCAAAAAATATGACGAAGATTTTTGCTTTCCGTGTGGTGCGTGTCTGCAGGTCATGAGTGAATTTTGTGATGATGATTTTGAAGTGATACTGTGTAAAGAAGGAAAAATAAAAGTTTTTAAGTTCTGCGAACTTATGCCAAATGTTTTTTCTTCTGAGTTTTAAAAAAACCTCTGCTTTTTTAGCAGAGGTAAGTTGTTGTTATTTAACTTTCTGAACTTTTCTTCTGTTTCCGTCAGCATCTTCAATAACGCAATTTTCAAGTTGCATACTGAGGTTTGATACGATGCTTTTACGGTATTCGTCACGTAACTGACGCTGTTCTTCTTTTTCTGCGTCTGTAAGACCTTCGGGAGTTTTTGATTTTTTGGCAAGTTCATTTATTCTTTTGATTTTTTCATCAGACATATTTGATTTTCCTTTCATTTTCAGAATATTAAAGATTAAAAAAATTAAAACCACATATATTTTATCATATACAGTGTATTTTTTCAAGGAGTGATTTGGTTGGCTAAAACTGTACTTATTACGGGAGCATCAAGAGGTATAGGAGCGGCGACAGCAGAAATTTTTGCGGATAATGGTTATAATGTTATTATAAATTACAATAAAAATCATGAACGTGCTAAGCAAATAGCATCAAAAACGGGTGGAAATCTGATACAGGCTGATGTGTCTGATATAGCTCAGACAGAGAAAATGATAGACAGTATCATTTCCGAATACGGAAAAATAGATGTACTTGTCAATAATGCAGGAATATCAGTGACAGGCACATTTGACAGTATTTCCGATGAAGATGCAAGAAGACTTTTTGATGTAAATATATTTGGCACGTTCAATTGCACCAAACTTGTTCTTCCTCATATGTTACGCAGAAAATACGGAAAGATAATAAATGTGTCATCTATGTGGGGACAGGTGGGAGCTTCGTGTGAAGTGCATTATTCAGCTTCAAAAGCAGCGGTGATAGGATTTACAAAAGCTCTTGCAAAAGAAGTCGGACCTAGCGGAATAACTGTTAATTGTGTTTCTCCGGGATTTATTTCAACGGATATGACAGCTTGTTACACTAAAGAAGAGGTAAATGCTATATGTGAAGAAATACCTGTCGGCAGAACAGGAAGTCCTTATGAAGTAGCTCAGGCTGTATTTTATCTTGCTTCAGAACAGGCTACATACATAACAGGGCAGGTTCTGGGTATAAATGGCGGAATGATTGTATAAACTCTACAAATGTGCATATTATAAGTTATGCATTGTAAAAAAGAATTAACAAAAAAAATTAGTTCTATTGAAATTTTTAAGACATTGTGATATATTAGATAATGTAAATTACAATCAAAAATACGTAATGGGTGTAAACAAAGGTGGAATGATAACGATGAATTTTTTAAAATCACAATTTTCAAAGTTTACCGGTTTTTGCAGGAGAGTCAATGAGAAAAGAGAAAAAAACACAGAAAAATATAAGATGACAAATATTTTTCTGACATTCCTTTTTCCTGTATTCATTGTACTCATGGCAGAATTGAACCAGGGAAAATATCCAAGCAAACTTATAATGTTTATTGTGAATAAGCCGTCAATAATGTTCTTTAATATCATTGTTTCAGCAGCAGTATTTTCGGTGCTTTGTCTTTTGTTCAAAAAGATATGGCGTGCGGTTGCAGTACAGGGATTTGTTTATTTTGCGCTCAGTATAACAGAGCTTTTCAAGTTCGGTACTAACGGAAATCACCTAATTATGACCGATATGAAGCTTTTTAAGAGTGTTAAAAGTCTTACATCTTTTGCATATATAAAGATAACTCCTATTCTGGTGATATACACACTTATAGTTCTTGCGTATATAATAGCTGTATTCTGGTTTAATCCTCAGGTCAAACTCAGTATGTCAAGACGTATTGCTCCGGCTGCAGCGTGTACAGGAGCTGTTTTATCACTGTTTTTCATTCCGGGTTTTTCAACTCCGGTTTATTCATTCTTCGATATTGATACTACAGAGTCAGATAACGCATTTTTACTCAATGAAAAGTTTGAAAATAACAGTTTTCTTGCTTTCTTTGTTCAGACTGCAAGTGAAAATATTGCAAATAAGTTAAGAGAACCTGAAAACTATACAGAAGATGTTATAGATGATTGTCTTGCACAGGAAGTTACAAAAGCAGACAGTGATTTTAAAAAGCCAAATGTTATAGTTGTTATGTCAGAAGCACTTGCTGATTTCAGAGTGTTTGATGAGCTTGATGTAGCGGATGAACCTTATTATGCATTTGACAGAATGGCTAAGGAAGGTCATAAGGGTAAGCTTGTAGTTCCTACATTTGCAAGTTATACAGTAAGAACAGAGTTTGAACTTCTTTTCGGACTTCCTGTAAAGTCTCTTAAAGATCCGAGTATGCCACAGAGAATGCTGGCTCAGAGAGATCAGCCGTCTATTATAAGATATTATAACGATATGGGATACAATACAGCATATGTTCATCCTTTCGGAAGCTTTTTCTATAGCAGAGAAAGAGTATATCCTACATTCGGATTCAAGGAACTCATATTTGATCACAATATGACTGTTCCTGTTGAATACAGCGGTACTTATATAAGTGACAAGACAGTATTCGATCAGCTTGAAAAACTCATAGAAGATTCCGAAGAGCCATTGTATGTTCATACTACAACAATGCAGAATCATCAGCCATACAATACAGGCATACATGATAATGAACTTGATAATTATCTTGAAAATGTAAAGATAACTTCAGATGCTTTAAACGATCTTCTGAACGATCTTGAAAAGCTTGATGAGCCGACATTGTTATTTATTGTAGGCGATCATTTTCCGTCATTTATAAATGATGAAAGTAATGTTTATGAGAAACTTGGAATAGACAGTACAAACTGCAGTGTTGTTTTTGAACAGTCATATTACATGTGGAGCAATTACGGAGAAGATTTTTCAGATATCACAGATGAAAAGTTTTCAGTATTCTATATTCCATATATCATACTTGATACTATAGGCGCTCAAAAAGATACATTTGTTCAGACTATGCTCGAAAAAATGGAACAGCTTCCTATCTACTCAACATCATATGATCCGGCTATTCCTAATGATGAAGAAATAGATCTTCTCACTTATGACAGAGTTATAGGCTCAAATATTTCGGGTTGATAATTTTAAAAAGCAGGAAATACAAACTGAATGGTTTGGTGTTTCCTGCTTAATTTATTTAGTGATGATTATATATGTTGTTTTCGAAAATTTGTATTGTTTTATATGTTTTTAATGAAAAATACTTTAAAATAAAATAACCTGTTTAATAAACCTTGTTTATGCAAATTTGTTTTTATGCATAATTTTCTTTGTTGTATATTATATTTTATGCACTAAAAAAAGCAGGTTTTGCAAACAAATTGTGGCAAATAAATGATTATAAAGGAAAATTCTACTTATGTTTGCTTTATCACTAACTTGACAAAATCGAGAAAATAAATTAAAATAATAAATATATGTAAGGGTTAATTGTAAGGTCTAAAACGTCTAAATTATTAAGGAGGTGTGCAATTTATGAATGGTTACGTTGATTTTCACTCAGGTGTTCTGCCCAGAATGGACGCTGAAAATTTAGAAGCGGAAGTAGAAAAATCAGTTGAAATTTTAAAAATTCTGCATAAAGCTAAAATTAAAACTGTTGTTGCTACGCCATATTTCAATTCTGTTGATGACAATGTTCCTTCATTTCTTGCAAAACGTGAAGAGGCTTACAAGCTTCTTTCTGAAAAAATCAAAGGTCTTTCTCTCCCCAGGGTAATACTCGGTTCAGAGGTCCTGTTTACTACATCTTTGCTCGATACAAAGGGTGTAAATAAGTTGTGTGTCGGTGATACAAACTACATAATGTTAGCCCTACCGTACCAGGAGTATAGTGAAATGGTGCTAGAAACTCTCCAGAAGATAATTATCTCCAGAAACCTTTGCCCGATTATTGCACATATTGAAAAGTATCTTGAATTTTACACGATGGAACAGATCGAAAAAATTTCATCACTCGGTGTTATTATGCAGCTTAGTTGTGACGCTATTATAAACAGAGCAACAAGAAAAGACGCACTCGAATTACTTTCAAGAAATGTTGTTCAGATTATAGGTTCAAACGATATCACTAAAATGGTCGGCGGAAGTGATATTACCGTTCAGGAAGGCGGTAGAAGCAAACTTGAAGTTGCTATGGACGTACTCAATACAGATATTACTGCCAATATTTCCGAAACAATAGCTCCTTCACCACAGTATGCTGATGCGATCAGAATAATGAGATACCATCTTCCGCTCGGAAAATATAAGCAGATAAAAAATAATGCCGGAATGATAATTTCAAATGCAAATATTAAAGATATCATGTGTTGATATCAGTTTTCCCTTAAAAAATCATGTAAACGATATATCCTCGTGAAAGGTTTTGCTTTCATGGGGATATTTTTGTAAAAAATAATAATTAAAATTAATCTTGAAAAAATTCAGGATTTATAGTAAGATAGATATAGGTGTTTACACAGCTCTAAGGAGGAGTAAAAAAATGAAACTTTTATCAATAGTAGTTCCTTGTTATAACGAACAGGAAGTATTACCTATGTTTTATGATAAGATAACGGAAGTTATGGGACAGATGATGGAGAAGCACAGTGAACTGACATATGAGGTTATTTTTATAAATGACGGTTCAAAAGATGCTACATTACAGGGGTTAAGAAAATACGCAGCTATGGACGAGCGTATAAGATATATATCATTTACAAGAAATTTTGGAAAAGAAGCAGGTATGTTTGCAGGCCTTGAAGCAGCCAAGGGGGATTATGTGGTTGTAATGGACGCAGACCTTCAGCATCCGCCTGAGTTTTTGCCACAGATGTATGAATATGTTTCAAGCGGTGAATATGATTGCGCTACTACAAGACGTGTTGATCGTGAAGGTGAATCAAAGATAAGAAGTTGGTTTGCGAGAAAATTTTATTCTATAATGAATAAGATTTCACAGACTGAGATAGTTGACGGCGCACAGGATTACAGATTTATGACCAGACAGATGGTTGATTCCATACTTTCCATGAGAGAATACAACAGATTTTCAAAGGGTATTTTTTCATGGGTAGGATATCGTGTAAAGTATATTGAGTATAAAAACGTTGAACGTGCTGCAGGAACAACTGCGTGGTCTTTCTGGGGACTTTTCAAATACTCGATCGAGGGTATAGTTGCTTTTTCCACTGCACCGCTGGCAATTGCTTCTCTTCTTGGCGTGATCTCATGTCTTATAGCTTTTATAATGGCAATAGTTATAATTGTTCAAAAGCTTACAGTTGGTATAGCAGAACCTGGTTATCCTACAATAGTATGCCTTATTCTTCTCATAGGAGGTATACAGCTTTTCACTATCGGAATACTTGGACAGTATCTCGCAAAGACATATATGGAGTGTAAACGCCGTCCTGTATATCTTGTTCAGGAAACTGAAGAAGATGTAAGAAAAGATTTGTCGGAGCAGTAAGTTTTGAGCCGTAATATACGTATCATATCTGTAGTGCTTGTACTGGTTCTCATCTTTTTCTTATCAATGATATTCAGATATTATTTAAACGTAAATACTACACATATAAAAGATGAACCTGAAACAAATACAGCCAAAATTCTTCACGAAGGTCTGTACAGTTTCAAAAATGAAAAGGGTTTTTACGGAGTGAAAGACGGTCAGGGCCGCATAAAAATAGATGCAGTATGGCGTGATATTGACAGCATAAGTGCTGAAAAGTTTATAGTATCCAGATATGATGAACAGAAAATAAGATATGGTATAATAGATATTAACGAAAATATAGTTGTTCCTTTTATATACAGTTCTATTGTGAATAAAAGCAATGAATATCTTGTCGGAAAAGTAGATAATGGTAAGGAAAACCATGGATATATTATTCTCAGCACTGATGGTGACGTACTGGTTGATGAGGAATGGGATCGGTGTTTTAAGAAATATGAAAACCGTACCATTCGTTCAGGTGAAAATTATGTTCAGCTCGAAAAGGATGGAAATATTTATAAAGCTTGTATTACAAGTTCCGGAGATATGAAGATGTATTATCTTGAACTTGATAAAAAAATAAACGATCAGGAAATAACAGTGAAGATAAATAATCTAGGTACGATTCTTACTATGGATAATACTCATTCTACGTACAACGAAATCGTAGATAATGCAATAGCATATATATCAGCACTGTTTGAAAGTGATGCTGCAAAAATGAAAGAACTTTCATATGATACAGATTATCGCAGACTTCAGTTGGAGAAAATGAATCTGTATGGCGCACATCTGGTTTATACAAGTCGCATTATGCCTTCAGTGCAGCGTGGCAATGACGGAAATGTTGAGTACAGGTGTGAAGTGAAGATAATGTATATTTCTCCTGAAAATATTGAGTGGGATGGAACATATAAAAATTCCGAACACGCTGCGTGTTTTGAAGTAATAATGAAGAAAAATCAGGATGGTATGTTAAAAATCAGTAGTGTAGAGGCTGAAAATATTGACATAGAAACAATTTCAGTTCCCGATGAATACCGTATAACCGAAACAGTATCGGAAACGCCTACTCCTTAAAACAACATAAAAATAAATAATACCTTGACAAGCTATAATTTATATGATAAAATATTACTTGAAAATTGAATCGCCTTATCAAGAGTGGTGGAGGAACCAGGTCCTTTGAAACCCGGCAACCTGATCGGATAATCCGGTGAAGGTGCTAAATCCTGCGGAAAAAATCCGAAAGATGAGGAATTTGTTCAGGTAATGAATTCAGACGTTCGGAATGTTGATTTCCGGACGTTTTCTTTGTATATAAATTAGCGATGATTTTCAAATAATACAAAATATGGAGGGTATATATCGTGAGAAAGTTTTTTACTTCTGAATCTGTAACAGAAGGACATCCGGATAAGATCTGTGACCAGATATCTGACGCAATACTTGATGCAATACTTGAAAAGGATAGTACAGCAAGAGTAGCGTGTGAAACAACTGTTACAACAGGTATGATTTTCTGTATGGGGGAAATCACTACAAAATCGTATGTTGACATTCCTAAGATTGCACGTGATGTTGTAAATGACATCGGTTATGACAGAGCAAAGTTCGGATTTGATGCAAATACATGTTCTGTTATTACATCAATAGACGAGCAGTCAGGTGACATAGCAATGGGCGTAAATGAAGCACTTGAATCCAAAGACGGAAGTGCTAACAACTCAGATGCTATAGGTGCAGGCGATCAGGGTATGATGTTTGGTTACGCGTGTAACGAAACAAAAGAACTTATGCCAATGCCTATTTCACTTGCTCATAAGCTTGCTATGCGTCTTACTGAGGTGAGAAAAAATGGTACACTTGTTTATCTCAGACCTGATGGAAAGTCACAGGTAACTGTTGAATATGATGATGACAAGCCGGTAAGAGTTGATACAGTTGTAATTTCTACACAGCATTCTGCAGCTGTTTCACTTGAGGATGTAAGAAAGGATGTTATGGAGTTTGTAATAAAGCAGGTTATTCCGGCAGAACTTCTTGACGAAAATACAAAGTATTACATCAATCCTACCGGAAGATTTGTAATAGGTGGTCCTCAGGGTGACAGCGGTCTTACAGGAAGAAAGATAATTGTTGATACCTATGGCGGATATTCAAGACATGGCGGCGGTGCATTCTCAGGAAAGGATCCGACCAAGGTTGACCGTTCAGCAGCATACGCAGCACGTTATGTTGCTAAGAACGTTGTAGCAGCAGGACTTGCAGATAAGTGTGAAGTACAGCTTGCATATGCGATAGGTGTCGCAAAACCTGTATCAGTTCTTGTTGATACATTCGGAACAGGAAAGGTATCAGAAGAAAAGATATCAGAAGCAGTTTCAAAGGTATTTGATCTCAGACCTGCAGCTATAATCGAAAAGCTTGACCTCAGAAAACCTCAGTACAGAAAGCTTGCTGCTTATGGACATATGGGACGTGAAGATCTTAACGTTGCATGGGAAAAGACAGATATGGTTGATGCTCTTAAAGAAGCAGTAAAATAAAATCAGTTAAATAAAAAAATTATGCTCTTTGTGAAAAACAGAGGGCATAATTTTTTTTTCAGATAAATATATATTGATGTAAGATGTACAAAAAAACGGAGATGATAAGATTTGAAAAAAATTGTTGTGTGTTTATGTGTTGTGATAGTTGCTTTGGTATGGGCAGTAAACCAATCTGAAAAGGAAAGTACAGGCAAACAGCCGATGAGTGTTGACGCATTATCAATGAACGGCATATTCGGAAATGAACTTTACAGATCTCTTAATTTTCATAAGCAGAAAGCAATGTGGTTTACATATATGGACTATGAAAATATACTTAGTCAGAAGAGCGAGGAGGAGTTTTCAGAGATAATATCAGAGAGATTTAAAAATGCGTCAGAACTTGGTATAAATACTGTATATGTGCAGATCAGAGCTTTTGGTGATGCATATTATCCATCAGAGATTTTCAGTAAGGGAAAGTTTTATACCGATGAAAGCTTTGATCCTTTGCAGATCATGATAGATAAAGCACATTCGTACGGTCTTTCTTTTCATGCATGGATAAATCCGATGCGTCTTATGAAAAAAGATGAGATCTCATCACAGCCAAAATCGGAAATAGAACGTATATGTGTTGCTCAGGAGAACTTTATATTTGAGTATGAAGGCAGATATTATCTTGATCCGTCATACAGTGATACGGTTGATATTGTGTGTATGGGAATAGAAGAAATAGTTAGAAACTATAATGTTGACGGGATACACATAGATGATTATTTTTATCCGTCGCAGGAAGTAAGTGACACTGATGAGTTTAAAAAATCGGGAAAAGATAATATTGCTGACTGGAGACGGGAAAATATAAATGTTTTGGTAAGGTCACTGTATAATACTGTCAAGTCAATAAATAAAGGTATACTTTTCGGAATAAGTCCACAGGGAAATATAGAAACAGATTATGAAAAGCAATACGCTGATGTGGAAAAATGGTTATCAGAGGGTGGTTATTGCGATTATATAGTTCCTCAGATATATTACGGATATGAAAATTCAGAATGTCCTTTTGAAGAAACACTCGACAAGTGGAAAAGTATCTCTGACGGTAATACAGCTCTTATAATAGGTTTGTGTACATACAAAAACGGAACTGAGGACAAATGGGCAGGAAAAGGAGCAGATGAATGGATAATAAATGATGATGTAACCTCAAGACAGGTGACAGATTGCACAGATGATCCGGAAGTTGACGGTATAGCCTTGTACAGTTATTCATCTACTTTTGAAGATGAAGTGAGTTCTGCGGTTATGGCATCAGGACAGGTTCAGCAAATTCGTGAAAATTTTCAGAATTATAGATAGAAAATATAGTAACATTTTAAGAAACTCTGTTTTTTGAAGGATATAAAGAGCAAACTTTCAAAAAAGTATTGCAAGTTAAGTTGAATTATGTTAGAATGGTAAGTAAAGCTTGTAAAATTTTTAGTTCGTTTACGGCTTAAACAAACTTGAAACCAATCAGCCAATACAAAAGGAGAGATCTTTAAAATGTTTAGAATCGTTCAAAAGAAAGTTCTGAACGAAGCAGTGATTTTAATGGAAATCGAAGCTCCGTTTATAGCGAAAAAGGCTCAGCCGGGGCAGTTTATCATTTTCAGAGTAAACGAATTTGGTGAGAGAGTACCTCTTACTATTGCCGATTATGACAGGGATAAGGGAACAGTAACTATAATATTCCAGGTAGTCGGAAAATCTACACAGCAGCTTGCAGCTTTAGAAGAAAATGATTCAATTCTTGACTTTGTCGGTCCTCTTGGTGTACCGACCCATATAGGCGAAGATACAAAGAAAGTATGTGTTATCGGCGGTGGTGTTGGCTGTGCTATAGCTTATCCGCAGGCTAAAGGGCTTTTTAACAGAGGTATTGATGTAACTGTTATTGCCGGTTTCAGAAGCAAGGATATAGTTATACTTGAAGATGAGTTTAAGGCAGTTACAAATAAATTTATTATTACAACAGACGATGGTTCTTATGGTCAGAAAGGTTTTGTTACTACAGCGCTTGATGAACTTATTCAGAGCGGTGAAAAGTTTGATGAAGTAATAGCTATAGGACCTGTACCTATGATGAAGTTTGTATGTGATGTTACTAAAAAATATGATATAAAGACTATGGTTTCTTTAAATCCGATAATGATTGACGGAACAGGTATGTGTGGAGGATGTCGTGTTACTGTAGGCGGTCAGATAAAGTATGCCTGTGTTGACGGTCCTGATTTTGACGGACATGCTGTTGACTTTGATGAACTTATGAAGAGAAATTCCACATACAGAGAACATGAACATGATTGCAGAATGATGAAACAAGCAGATAATTTAAAATAGATGCTGATTTTTAGGAGGATTATAAGAAATGGCTGATATGTCATTAAATAAAGTACAGATGCCTGAACAGGATCCGAAAGTAAGAGCAAGAAATTTTGATGAAGTTACACTTGGATATACACCTGAAATGGCAATAAAAGAGGCAGGAAGATGCCTTAACTGCAAGACAAAGCCCTGTGTGACAGGTTGTCCTGTAAGCGTAAGAATTCCTGAATTTATAGAAAAAGTTGCAGCCGGAGATTTTCATGCTGCTTATGAAATAATAAAATCTACAAATGCACTTCCAGCAGTATGCGGACGAGTTTGTCCTCAGGAAAATCAGTGTGAGGGCAAATGCGTAAGAGGAATAAAGGGTGAACCTGTTGCTATAGGCAGACTTGAAAGATTTGTAGCAGATTTCGTTATGAATAATGAACCTGTTAAAGTAACAAAACCTCAGTCAAACGGAAGAAAAGTTGCTGTTATAGGTGCAGGACCTGCAGGTCTTACATGTGCGGGAGATCTTGCACGTATGGGATACAGTGTAACAATATTCGAAGCATTTCACGTTGCAGGTGGCGTTCTGATGTATGGAATACCGGAATTCAGACTTCCTAAAAATATAGTTCAGAAAGAAGTAAACGCACTCAGGGAACTTGGCGTTGAGATAATGACCAATATGGTTATAGGAAAGGTTCTTTCACTTGATGATATTGCTGATATGGGTTATGAGGCAATGTTTATCGGTTCAGGTGCAGGACTTCCGAATTTTATGGGTATAGAAGGCGAATCACTTATAGGTGTATGTTCTGCAAATGAATATCTTACACGTATAAACCTTATGAAAGGTTATCTTGAAGAATACGATACACCTGTTATAAAATCAAAGAGTGTAGCTGTTGTAGGCGGCGGAAACGTTGCTATGGATGCTGCAAGAAGTGCAATGAGAATGGGTGCAGAACATGTGTATATTGTTTACAGACGTTCTGAAGAAGAACTTCCTGCAAGAAAAGAAGAAGTACATCATGCCAAGGAAGAAGGCGTAGAATTTATGCTTCTCAACAATCCTGTAAAGATAAATGGTGATGAAAACGGCAGAGTAAAATCAATTCAGTGTGTAAAAATGGAGCTTGGTGAACCTGATGCGAGCGGCAGAAGATCACCGGTCGAAGTTAAAGGCTCTGAATTTGAAATAGAAGTTGACACGGTTATTATGTCAATAGGGACATCGCCAAATCCGCTTATCAGAAGAACGACAAGCGGCATTGAAGCTAACAAGAGAGGATGTCTTGTTGTCAATGAAGATATGATGACTACAAGAGAGGGAATCTATGCCGGCGGTGACGCTGTTACAGGTGCTGCAACTGTTATTCTTGCAATGGGAGCAGGTAAGAAAGCGGCAGCATCAATAGATAAGTATATATCAGGTAAAAATTAATTTTTACTAAATTTATTTGATGGAGGCTTTTGAATGAACTACAATTTTTTTGGAATTGCTGCGGCAGCTACTGATGCAGCAGCACAGCCAAGCGGCGGAGATATGATGGTATCTATGCTTATTACTTTTGTTCCTGTAATTCTGATTTTCTATCTTTTTATAATCAGACCACAGAAGAAACGTGATAAGGAAGATAAAGAGATGCGTGAATCACTTGCTATAGGTGACGAGATAGTTACTATAGGAGGTATTATCGGTATAGTAGTAAGACAAAATGAAGATACGATTGTTATTGAAACTGGCGGAGACAGAAGCAAACTTCGTATTCAGAAAACTGCTGTAAAGGATAATATAACAGCAAGAGAAAGAGCACAGGCTGAAAAGGCTGCTCAGAAGTCTGCATCACCACTCGAAGTTGCGAAGGTATCAGATGATGAACCTTCAGAAAAGAAAGAAAAGAAAAATAAGAAAAATTAAGTATATAAAACCTTTTTCCCTGATATAATTTTAGAGTAATCAAAAAATTATATCGGGGTGTTTTTATGGCTGAAAATAAAAGAAACCTTTTTATCAAAATACTTTTAGTATCGGTTTTATGTGGTTTGATTTTAGTTTTTGCACTGCTTATTTTTTTTGCAGTACTAATGCAGTTGATAGATATAGGTGACAGGACTTGTATATTTATTTCTTCAATATCACTTTTTATAGGTGCTTTTGTTTCTGGATTTTCCGGAGGTTTTTTTGTAAGGAAAAAAGGATTGATAACAGGTTGTGCTTGTGGAGCTATGATGTTTTTATGTATGTTGATACTAAATCTTGTTATGCGGTCAGGATATTTATTTTCGTCTGTGATCTTTAAATTTATTTTATGCCTCATATCAGGTGGCGTAGGTGGTTGTATCGGAGTAAATAAGAGAATACACAAAGGACTATTATCTTCCTTAAAAGGAATAATAAGTATGTGATGAGTGTAAGTCCTAGATTTGTTGTCAAAAAAAAAATATATATATTGTGGATATTATTTAAATACTTGAGATGTTGACATGAAGTGAAATACAATGTATAATTATAATGTAATTTGCAAGTTATATATTCTGTAAAAGAATAAAATGGTATATAAGTACTTATTTTTTATGTTGCATGCAAAACGAACATAAGCTTATAATATTTAGCTTATCTGCTATAAGAAATATGGTGCTAGTTATTGTATTTCATAAAGGAGTATGATTAAAATGAAAAGAACACCGTTTTTAAAACGTATAGTTATAATGATAATTGTTATTGCTATAGTATTTGCTTTAATAAATATTATGTGGTTTTATATGTATATGAGTATATATAAGCCTATTTTGAACAATCCCAAAATAGTATTAGACGATTCTGAGAGTAGTAAATGTTATTCTTATTCATTTGATACGGAAAACACCAGAGAATATGGATTTTTTTTAAAATCTCCAAAATATCTGAAATTTTGGGGTAGTTTACAAATGAGCCATTCTATGATCATGTCTGAAACAGGCGGTTTTTTAGATACCGGACGTAAGGTGGATATAGTTTGTTACCCTAAAATTTTGAAGAAGGATAGGCTTTTTATAAGAGTGATTTCTAATGATTCAGATGGATTTCGACTTACAGAAATTAGAGTTGATGAAAATCTTGAACTTTTATCAGATGTAACTTATTCGCCTGAAGAACAACAGATTTATAATGAATGTATAGATGAAGCACGTAAAAATTATAAGGTATTTACAGATTTTTTTGATTATCAGTGCAATTAAAAAAATAGCCTATATAACTTAAAAAAAGCATCAGTTTTTAACTGTTGCTTTTTGTGTATATTAAAATATTTTAAAGATACAGGAGAAGTATATGAGAAAAATAAAATGTCTTATATCATTTTTTTTGATTTTATTTGGGATAGTCATTACAAACGAAATATGTATATCAGGATTTTTGAAAAATACTTTGATAGAATATTATCCTGAGTTTATCGTAAAAAATAATAATGATTTCTCGTTAAAAATAAAAAAATTATCTGAAAAATATAATCTGGGAATATGCGTTTGTGATGCTCAAATAAAAGATAATACTAACAGAGAAATAAAATTCATTTGTTCAGATGATATTCAGGAAAAAGTAGAAAAAATAGTTGAGATACCAAATAAAAAAGTTAAAAGTCTTTTATTTTATGAAAGTGAGATAAAATATTACTCACTTGATGATACAAAATTAACATCCGGGTATATAACTTTTTATCCGATATGTTCATCAGAGCAAATAGGATATGTAAAAGATTATATATATGATGAATTTGATGTTTTTCGTTATACTGAAAAAACAAATAATGATATGATAATATTTGGAATATGGTGTTTGATTTCAGGTATAATTTTATCATTTACATACTACTGTATGAAGTTAGATTTGAAAAAAGTTGTAATAAGTATATCACTTGGATATTCATCAATAAACATAACTTTGAAATATATATTGAAAGATATTTTAATTGTTTTGGTGGAGTTTTTAATTGCCACATTTGTGGTAAGTTTGATATCAACAATCACTATTGCTATAAAGTATATAATTATTTCGATGGTTATTATTTGTGTATTGAATTCAATTATATATTTAAAATATCTTAATCCCGATTTTAAAATAGCAATAAACTCAGCGCAAAGTAATAGGAAAATTCTGAATTTTAATTATATAATGTGGTTTGGAATATCACTTTTTTGCACTATTACGTTATCTTTTTGTATGGTAATGGGAGATAACTTCAGTGATTTAATTAAAGCTGAAAAATTAATAAGTAAGTTTCCCGGATATTATTCAATAAAAATTGAATGTTTTCCGGAAATCAATGATTTTTCATATAAGACAAGAATTACGACTTATGAAAAAATATATCGTGAAAATTTTTTAGATTCTAAAGCCGTTATGTTAAATAAGGTTTCTGATGATATAATATATGCCAATAGTAATTCTTATAGATATATTGCAGAGCATATAGAACCGCTGAGAAGAAAAGACAAAAAAGAAGATATTTATATCTGTATTCCGGATGATGTCGAGAAAACAAATATTATAGACAGTGTTTTAAAACGTATTTATGAGTTAGAAGGTAATGATTTTAATTTTACTTATGATATAATTACATATAAAACTGATATAGAAGTTGCATACTTTGATGTAACTGAAACTTTAAAATGTGGTTTTAAAAAGAATCCGATTGTTGTATATAACACTATAAATCCTTCCAGTTTGACAACATCGCTATATTGCGGAACGAGTTCAATGGCAAAAGATAATATTTTATATCAACTTGATGATGATAAGTTTGAAAAAATAGTTCAGGAATTTTCATATGACAGTTCCAGATGTTATAAAGATAATATTCTTAATTCTTTTAACGAAAGGAAACGTACTGAAATAATGATTTTAGCAGGAATATCAGCGATAGCTTTTTTAACTGTAATAGTCAATATCCTGACAATATTTTCGATTGTGAAGATAGAATATAGTGTAAATG
Source organism: Oscillospiraceae bacterium (assembly GCA_017848115.1). Taxonomy (GTDB): domain Bacteria; phylum Bacillota; class Clostridia; order Oscillospirales; family Ruminococcaceae; genus HUN007. Next base: position 23,186 of record JAGAKZ010000031.1, on the reverse strand, counting down.
CATTAAAATATAGTCTGCTAAAAATACATGGTTATTCTCTTATAAAAAAACATTTAGGTATTTTTTTATTTTCTGTATTCACTAAAATTTTGTCAGTTATTGTGAGTTGTAAAATTGTTACAAATTTGTTTCCAGACATTAATTATAGTTTTTTTTTTATAGAAACATGTGTTTTACTTGTGACAGATATTATTGTGATAATGGTGAATATAACTAAAATCGAAAATACAAATATACAGAAAATATTAAAAGGTGGAGCGTTATGATAGAGTTAAAAGGAATTTATAAATCTTTTGATGGTCAAATGATTTTTGAGAATTTTAGCGAAACAATCAAAGATGGTGAATTTATTGTTTTTAACGGAGAAAGCGGTTGTGGAAAAACAACGCTTCTTAATATGATCGGAGCTATTGAAAATGCAGACAAAGGGTGTATATTAGTTGATGGTATTGACATAGGCAGACGAAAAAATAAGATTAAGTATTTCAGAGATAAAGTAGGATTTTTGTTTCAGAACTTTGCTTTGGTTGAAGAGGAGACAGTTGAAGAAAATCTGAAAATTGTAAAAGGAATAAAAGACAGGCAGTTAATTGATGATGTACTTTGCAGAGTTGGTTTAAAAAATTATGGGAATAAGAAAGTTTATAAACTTTCAGGCGGAGAACAACAAAGAGTAGCTTTAGCAAGACTTATATTGAAAAAGTGTGATATAATTCTTGCAGACGAGCCAACAGGTTCACTTGATAAAAAAAATGCATCTATGGTAGTTGATATATTGAAATCTTTAAATGATGAGGGCAAAACAGTCATATTGGTTACTCATGATGATGACATAAAAAAAATAGGTAGCAGGATTATTAATCTGGAGAGGAGAGTAAGCTTATAAATGATAAATAAAATGGAGAAAATAACTTTTATTATTGTGATCATTTTGTCTTTGGTGTCATGTAATGCTGATAAGATTGATGATTATGGGGATACAGGATCAAAAAACTATACAGATGTTTCAGAGAAAATAAGATTAGTTTATGATAATTCAATTAACGTGGATAATGTTGATTTGATTCACACTATTGCAGCGGATGATGAAAGTTATTATGTTGCCGGAATATCTAATCCTGTATATGACAAGATCGAATATGAAATATTGAATGTAAATAGCGGAGAAGTGTTATCTTATAAGCCGGATTTTTTTGTTGGTTATATTATCGACATGATTGTTGTAGATGATAAATGTATTTTAGTTTATTGTGGTGAAGATGATAACACATATATTTGTGTTACAGATACTAATGGGCATCAACAGAATAAATTGAGATTGGATAAGACTATATCGGTTATATCGGTTTCAGGAATGGAAGATAGTATTGGTGTCTTTGTGAATAATGGAAAAGAAGATCTGTTAATGATATATGATTATCAATTTTCAAAAATTTCTGAAATAATTTTGACCGGAGAAGATGGCGAGAAGGTATTAAATGCATTTTGCGACAGAAAAGGAAATTATACTATTCAAACAATTTCTGATGAAGAAAATATTTATGAAAATATAAAAATATCCAGATATTCGCATGAAAACAAGCTTATATATACACTGCAAGAATTTTCTGATATGCCCGGATATATACCTCTTATGTTAGAAAATTCTTCTGAAGATGTGATAATAGTTGGCAGTGTTGAAAAAAATGATGATGGAATGAATGATGTATATATAAATACATTTGATGCAAATACAGGACAAATTATTTCAAGATACGAATTTAAAGAGAATGGAAGTATATCTTTATATCCTGCAAATCAGAATAAAAGTATATTGTGTTGTACTTCGAGTGATATAAAAATGTATGATATGCAAAACAATTGTTCAAATAACATTTATTCTTTTGATGAAAATTTTGACTACGATGTATTGGGTGGGGATTTTGAAAATCTGGTCATAGAAAAAAAGCGCTATGCTAATGATAAAGTAGTAATAAACAGATATGATAAATCATTATTTTTAACAGAGGAGTTTGTTTATGAAAATAATGAGATATTTGATGTAAAAAAATAATAAGTGCATCAGATAGTTTTTATGGTTTAGTAGGCGTTTCGGAAGGATTTGTTACAAGTTCTCAGAACTATAAGATTTGTGAGTTTGATAAAACAACTTCTGAATATATGATTTATGATTTTTTTGATACGTCTGGTGTGTATATAAAAGATATTGTTATATACAATGAAAAATTAATAGTTCTTTCATTTTCGGGAGATGGCAGATATTTCATTCAGGATATCAATATATCTGATAAGACAGTATCAGAGCAAGTGTTTATAGAAGAAGATGAAAATAATGATATTTCGTATACTGATATTTATTCAGATGATATTGGAGATGTATTTTTATTTGGAGAAAGTAATACTGAAAAATGTATTTATGATGTAAGTTCTAAGAAGAAATATGTTCTTAGTCAAAATAATGATATTATTAAAAGTGATTTTTCTGTTTATAAAGAAGATATGAGTTTAATAACAATCGATATGAAAAAGCATGAATACACCACTATTTTTCCGCAAGAGCCTACAGATGAAGTATATTCAGTATCGTCAGATGAGTTTATATGTGTTTTAAGCGATATTTCAAGCCTGGAGGGTGATATTGCAATTTTTAAACCATCAAAATCAGAGATAAAAGAAAATATTATAATATGTGGAATAAATATTAACTATGAATCTTTAAATAACGCTGTCAGAATATATAACCAATCTCATGATGATGAAATGGTAACGCTTTTGCAAGTTGATGAGAATACAGATGTAAATGCTCTTATGAGAGATGGTAAATGCGATATAGTAGTAAGTAATAATGAATTTGATATTTATAAATATGATATTTCAGATATAGCAGAAGATATTTTGTTGTATATGGAAAATGATAAGACATTTAACAAGGAAAATTATCTTGATAATATATTTGAAAGACAAATAGTTAATGGAGCAATGTATTCTGTTTTTTCTGAATTTGCATTAGAAGTGATTGCCGGTATAGATATTGATGATGGATTTGATGAGTATGTAGAAAATAAAAATACAAAAGAATTTATCTGCAATACTACTTGTTCAGAATTTGCATCTGAAATGATAATAAGAAATATTGATATGTATATTGATTTTAATACATCTGAAGTTAATTTTAATAATGATAATTTAATTAAATGTCTGAAATATCTTAAAGAAAATTTTAAAGAAAAAACAGCTGAAAAAGATATATGTACTGTAGAAAAAAATATTTTGTATAGTATAGAAAATTTTTGTAGCGTTGATCCGGAAAGTATGATTTTATCAGGTCTAAAATCCGGAGAATATATTTCTTCAATAAAGCCTGAATATTCAATGATGATATCTAAAAATTCTAAAAACAAAAATGAGGCATGGGAATTTATAAAAGTTGCTTTATCTGAGAAGTGTCAGTCTCAGTCTGAGTGTTTTCCTGTATATGATTTACTGTATGAAAATAATAAATCAAAAGAGAACTTTGAAGATTTGTATATGAATTCTGATTTTAATATGTATATGGATTCAAATATTACCAAAATCATAAAAGAGGAATTGGAACGTTATTTTTCAGATAGTTACTTGGTTGAAGATGATCTTATTGATATTTTAAACAATAGAATAAAGCTTTATTTAAATGAAAAAGAATGATATATGGTGTAATCGGCGGAGTTATCGGTGTAAACAAGAGAATACACAGAGGACTATTATCTTCCTTAAAAGGAATAATAAGTATGTGATAAAATTGTTAAAATGCACTATTAATTCTTAAATTAAATTATTTAACTGTTATAAATGACGTTATACTCGATATTTGCGTTATTATCCGTTAAAAAGGCTTGAAAAATGCAGATTCATATGATATAATCAATTATAAGTTAAAAAATATTCTGGAGGATGGAAGATTATGAAACATATCAGAACTATAAACAAGGCAAATCTTAAAGAAACAGCTAAGAAGGGCGGATGTGGCAAGTGCCAGGCATCATGTCAGTCAGCTTGTAAGACATCTTGTACAGTAGCTAATCAGAAGTGTGAAAGCACAAAGTAATTTCTGGTTTTTCTGAATCGTTAAAAAGGGACAATTTTTTGTTGTCCCTTTTTTATGCATATGCTTTTTTTACATGGAAGGATTGAAATATTTAATGATACATAAATATAAACTTGCCGGATACAATATCGTACTTGATGTAAACAGTGGCGGTGTTCACGTTGTAGACGATCTTACTTATGATCTTCTTGATAATGTTGAGCCTCCTTTTGCAGATAAATGTCCGGAAAATGTGATCGAAAAGCTTTTAAAGTTTTATGAAAAAGATGATATAGAAAGCTGTTATGAGGAAATAGTTGAGCTTTACAATGATAAGATACTTTTCAGTGAAGATGACTATGAAAAGTTTGCAAAGTATTCTGTTGCGTCTCCTGTAAAGGCTATGTGCCTTCACATTGCACATGACTGCAATCTCAGATGTGAGTATTGTTTTGCGTCAACAGGTGATTTTGGCGAAGGCAGAAAACTTATGCCACTTGAAACAGGAAAGAAAGCTATTGATTTTCTTATTGAACAGTCTGCTGACAGAGAAAATCTTGAACTTGACTTTTTCGGCGGAGAACCTCTCATGAACTTTGAGGTTGTAAAAGAAGTAGTAAAGTATGCACGTATGCGTGAAAAAGAATGCGGAAAAAATTTCAGATTTACAATAACAACAAACGGTATTCTTTTAAACGACAGCAATACTGAGTTTATTAATAAGGAAATGTCAAATGTGGTACTTTCTCTTGACGGAAGAAAATGTGTAAATGATAAAGTTCGTAAGAGAGTAGACGGCAGCGGTTCTTATGATATAATTGCTCCGAAGTTCAAGAAGCTTGTTGATGCAAGAGGCGATAAGGACTACTATGCAAGAGGAACATTTACAAAGTACAATCTGGATTTTGCTGATGATGTATTCAGTCTTTATGAAGCAGGGTTTGATCAGATTTCGGTTGAACCTGTTGTATGTAAACCAAGTGAATCATATGCTATAACAGAAGGCGATCTTCCACAGGTGTTTAAAGAATATGAAAATCTTGCTTTACGCATACTTGACGCAGAGAAAAAAGGCAAGAAGTTTAACTTCTTCCATTTCATGCTTGATCTCGATCAGGGTCCTTGTGCAATCAAACGTCTGCGTGGCTGTGGTTGTGGAAATGAGTACGTTGCAGTTACTCCTGACGGCGATATTTATCCATGTCATCAGTTTGTAGGCGAAGCAAAGTTTAAAATGGGAAATCTTGATGAAGGTACATTTGATTTGTCAATAAAAGATGAATTTGCTCATGCAAACGTATATACCAAACCTGAATGTAAAAAATGCTGGGCCAAGTTTTATTGCAGCGGTGGCTGTAATGCAAATAATTATCAGTATGCAGGCGATATCCATAATGCACATAAACTTTCATGTCAGCTCCAGAAGAAAAGACTTGAGTGTGCCATTATGATGAAGGTAGCCAGACTTGCTGAAAATGATTTTGAATAAGTCAATATAAGTTAGGACTGCTTTTGACGTGTCGGGTGTCTTTGTGCATGAGTCAAGGATGGCAAGTGCGGGACATGATAAAGGATGGTTAATATGAGATCTATATCTGTAAGTAATTCTTCAAAATCCAATAAATTAATTTTGATATTTGATGTTAGCTTATATCTTATTCTTCTTCTGATAACATCTGTGATAGATTCAAAGCAAAAAGAATTAAATATTTTTGGAGTGGCGTTCCAGTATAACTCAGTTTGTGGACTGATAACTGCTGTAAATTGTCTTCAGCTTTTATATATGGTTATAACATATAAAAAAAGAGGATTTTTTGTTGCGTGTGCGTTATGTGCAATTCATATGACAAATCTTTTGATACAGCTTATCGGTGCAGGAAAGACAATGGTAATATCCAGTATGTCTATGGTTATTGTGAACTTCATTACTCTTTGTGTTATGCATTCACATATAAAGGAAACTGATAAGATAAATAAAAAGCTTCAGTTACAGGCAGATACAGATGCATTGACCGATTTGCCTAATATGCGAGCTTTGCAGAAAAATATACAAAAGTATATAGATAAATATAAGGAGTTTGCACTTGTTTTTATTGATCTTGATGACTTCAAGATGATAAATGATATTTCCGGACACAACAGTGGTGACGATGCTCTGAAGTTTGTAGCAAATGAACTTAAAAAGAAACTTTCTCCTGACGATTATCTTGTTAGAATCGGCGGGGATGAATTTGCACTAATTGTTCCTGTAAGCAGCAGCAGGGAAAATGTTATAAAACATATAAATGATATTTCCGGTATGACAAATCAAAATCTTGGATTATCTTTTCAGATGTTCAGGGTAACAGCAAGTTTTGGAGTGGCATTTTATCCTGAAGACGGGCGTGATTATGCAACTCTTTTGAGTTGTGCTGACACGGCTATGTATTATTCAAAGGAATTTGGAAAAGCGAAAATAACAGAGTACAGGGAAGGCATGAAGAACAAGTTGCTTGTGAGTCATGAGAAGGAACAGCTTATAAGAGATGCTATAGAAAATGATAGCTTCTTTATGATGTTTCAACCGCAGTACAATCTTCATACCAGAGAGCTACGTGGATTCGAATCGCTTATCCGTATAAACAGATACGGACGAGTGGTTTATCCGGGTGAATTTATGAGTATAGCTGAGAAGAACGGAATGATACTCAATATTGACAGATGGGTAATTAAAAACGTTATGGAAAGTTTTTCAGAAGTACTGAGAAGGTGCGGTTCAGAGATACTTATTTCCATAAATATTTCAGCGGCACATCTGCTGGATAAATGTTTTTTGCCTGATCTAAGACAAGCACTTGAAGAAACCGGTTTTCCTCCGAGATGTCTGGAAGTTGAAGTAACAGAGTCGGTATGCCTTGCATCGGTGGAACATGCTGTAGTAGTTCTTAACCAGTTGCGTGATATGGGAATATCACTTGCAATAGATGATTTTGGAACGGGATATGCATCACTCAACTATCTTGCAAAGCTTCCGGTTCAGCTTTTGAAGATTGATAAATCATTTATTGATGGTATAGTTTCAGATGAAGGTGCAGATGAGTTTGTACGTGCTATTATTTCTATGGGACACACTATGAAGATGGAGATTATAGCAGAAGGTGTTGAAGATGATGAACAACTTTCAATTCTTACAGAAATAGGATGCGATTATGTACAGGGATATGTATGGAACAGACCTGTAACAGAAGAAATGTCAAAAACAATGGTCTTAAAACTTGCCTGAAAATTATAATTTTATTAGTTTAAAAAAGGATAGTCAGTATGTGTTTTACAGATTGATTATCCTTTTATTGTCTTAAAAAAAAGTTAATAAATTATATATTTAAGAGAATAACGTGAGTTATGCCTTTACAGTAATATAATAACTCTTAAAGTCACTTGAAAAACTTTTGCTTTTGTTGTATAATTAAATAGTTGTGAACTCACAAGTAATGAGGTCAATAAGGAAGGAAGAAAAAATATGCCGGAAGTAAGACAGGGAAATACGAGAAAAAGAAAGCAACTTAGAAATACATTCAGATTGTCAGTAATACTGTTATTTTTTATTGTGAGTATAATAGTAAGTTTTATTATACATGCCATGAACTTTGATATAAGCTCTAAACCAATTGCTGATATGCCTGAAACAAACAGCAATGATAAGAGTTCAGTTATAGTAACAGACATAAACGGAAATTCCGTTACCGATACAGAAGGAAAAGTGGTAACAGGTGAAATACCGACGGGTGAAAATTCACCTGTTTCCGGTACTTCATCAAATCCTGTTGCACAAAGTCAGAGAAAAGACGATTCATATCTTGACACATGTGTGTTTATAGGTGATTCAATCACAACAGGACTTTCAGGATACAAGTTTGTTTCACCGGAAAACGTTCTTGCATCAATAGGTTTGCGTCTGGATAATGTAACTACAGAAAAAGTAAAGACACCCTCACTCGGAGATATTCTTGTGATGGATGCTCTTGAAAAGATAAAGCCGGAAAATGTATACATTCTTCTTGGTATGAACGGAGTAGCATGGTATGATGTTGCAAATGACAATAAAAAAATGATTGATGAATATTCGTCACTTGTAGATAGCGTAAAAAATGAACTTCCACAGTCAAATGTATATATTATTTCCCTTACGCCTGTAGGAACTAAAAAAGAGAGTATTGCGACTGCCGAAGAAGGAAGAGTACTTAATACAGAAGTAGACAGATTTAACGAAAAACTCCTTACACTTGCAAATGAAAAAGAGGTTCATTATATTGATATGAATTCTGCTCTTAAAGACGAAAACGGAAAACTTGCTGACAGTGATACTACAGATGGAATGCATTTTGTAAAGGATGTATACGGAAAATTTGTGGAGTATATCCTGACTCATACTGCTTAATTTGAAAGGCGGATTGTTTATATACAATGGATAATATAAAAATGAAACTAACCGCTGCTGTTCTTTCAGCAGTATTTGCCGGAAGTTATATTTCTTGTGTTGTACGTAATGAACTTGATACATATATTGCTCAGGAAAGTGAAAATACAGGAGATTCTGAAAATAAAACTGTTGAACATAATGTTACAGAAAATCAGGTTACGACTGTTATAACTTCAGCAACTCCCGAATGTACGACTGTTCCGGTTACAACTACAAGGATAGGAAGTACGACAACTTCTGCAAATATCCGTACAACAACCGTAGTAAGTACTACGACTCCGGTTACTACAACCACTACCAGTAGTACTACGAGCATTACTACAACGACTACATCAACAACGACAACTATAGCTACAACAGTGACAACTACTGCTTTGCCGGAGACAGAGGCACCTCAGACAGCTGCTCCGCCTGTATCATCAGGTTATGATTACAGCAGTCCTGTTCCGGAGTCAAAAGTTTATGGCGATGATTATTTTGATAAGTGTGTTTTTATTGGTGACTCGCATATACAGGGAATGAGTGGTTACAAGATAGTTGATGACAGCAGAGTGTTTGCAAAAAACGGACTTAGTCTTTCTCATATAAATGAAAATATAGATGTGAGTTCAGTTGCAGCAGTTGCACCTGAAAAAGTTTATATCATGATGGGCACCAACGGTGTTATGTGGACAAATAAAGACAGTATGATTGATATGTATGAAGAATTTTTAGACAGTCTGACAAAATCACTGCCATCGGCTGATATATATATAATGGGAATACCTCCTGTAACAGCCGAACGAGAAACTAGAGCAGATGTTGCAAGCGGAAAATATCTCAATTCGGATATAAATACATATAATGATATGCTACTTGATATGGCATCCAGGAATAATTGGTATTACCTTGACGTTTGTCCGGGAATAAAAGACGGAAACGGACATCTTGCTTCGTCAACAGATGGTGTTCACATGTCAAAAAATCTTTACTCTACATTTAAAGATTATATTTTAAGTCATGTGGTTGAATAAATAAACAGCAGAAAGGAAAATATAAAGATGAAAAAGATATTTAAAGGATTTATGGCTCTTGCATTGTCGCTTTCCATGTTTTGTTCATGTGGAAAAAAAGAGAGCGATGTTTCCGCTGACAAGCTTTTGTCTGCTGCAGTAGACAGTGGTGCAAAGTTTGAAGAGATGGAAGTGGTAGATGGTGAATATATAAAGTTTTATTATGAAATTGAAGAAAGCTGGTATGAAGAATTTGCAGCTAAAGCAGCGGGAGATACTGCACTTGCAGACGAAGTTGTTGTTGTAAAGGCTTCTGATGATGAAGCACTGAAGAAAATACAGGAAGCTTTAGAAAAACGAGTTAAAGACCGTAAAGAAGTACTTCAGAGTTATGCACCGGTTGAATATGATAAATTGTGTGACAGCGAAGTGAAGACAGAGGGTGATTATGTCTATCTTGTTGTCGGAAGCGAAGGAAATAAGGCAGAAAAGGCACTGGAAAAGTTATTTTAAATTTACAGATACCAGACACGATAAGGCGTGTTTGGTATTGTTTTTAAAAAGTTTAATATGGAGTGTGTTTAGAAAATGATACAGCAGATACTAAAAAGAGATGGAAGATTAGTACCGTTTAATCCCGAAAAGATAGCAAATGCTATATTTAAGGCTGCCCAGTCTATAGGCGGTCATGATTATGACGAAGCAATGCAGATTGCATTTCGTGCGTGTGAAACAGCAGAAATGTTATATGCAGGGAAGACACCTACTGTTGAACAGATACAGGATGTTGTTGAGAAAACACTTATAAATGAAGGTCATGCACAAACTGCCAAGGCGTATATTTTGTATCGTTATGAAAGAACACGTTCAAGAGAAATGAAGACCAGTCTTATGAAAGTTTTCAGAGATCTTACTTTTAAGTCAGCAAAAGACAGTGATATCAAGAGAGAAAATGCCAATATAGACGGTGATACTGCGATGGGAACTATGCTTAAGTATGGTTCTGTCAGTGCAAAGGAATTTTATGAGATGTATGTACTTGACGAAAGACACGCCAAAGCACATGCTGACGGATATATACATATTCATGATCTTGACTTCCTTACACTTACAACAACTTGTTGTCAGATTGACCTTATAAAGCTTTTTAAAAATGGTTTTTCTACAGGCCATGGTTTTTTAAGAGAACCAAATGATATATCAAGTTATTCTGCTCTTGCCTGTATAGCAATACAGTCAAATCAGAATGATCAGCACGGTGGTCAGAGTGTACCAAACTTTGATTATGCTATGTCGGGCGGCGTAAAGAAGACGTATATAAGCAGATACAGACAAAATATCGAAAGATGTCTTGCTCTTTTTACTGATATTGAAGATGCAACAGCTACTGCTTCGGAAATTCTTGAAAAAGTAAAAGAAAGTACCGGACTTGAACCGGTTCTCGCAAACGATAACGGATATCAGGAAGCAGAAAAGGCTGAACTCCTCAAAATAACTGATGAAAAGACAGTAGCGAAAATACAGGAATTTTCAGCAAAAGCAAGTTTTAAGGAAACTAACAGAGCCACATATCAGGCAATGGAAGCCCTTATACACAATCTAAATACGATGAACAGCCGTGCCGGAGCACAGACACCGTTTAGTTCAATAAACTACGGTACTGATACATCTCCTGAAGGAAGAATGGTTATAGAAAATATACTTCTTGCAAACGAAGCAGGTTTGGGAAATGGTGAAACTCCGATTTTCCCTATCCATATTTTCAAGATAAAAGAAGGTATAAACTACAATCCTGAAGATATAAACTACGACCTTTTCAAGCTTGCATGCCGTGTTTCTGCAAAGCGACTTTTCCCTAATTTCTCATTTATAGATGCGCCGTTTAATTTACCTTACTACAAAGAAGGCAATTATGATACAGAAGTAGCTTATATGGGTTGCCGAACAAGAGTAATAGGAAACACATATGACAAGTCAAGAGAAATAGTAACAGGCAGAGGAAATCTCAGTTTTACATCTATAAATCTTCCACGTCTTGCAATAGAATCAGATAGAAATATAGGTGCATTTTTTGATTCGCTTGATGAATATATGGATCTTGCAATAGAACAGCTTGTACACAGATTTGGTATACAGTCACAGAAAACTGTTAAAAACTATCCTTTCCTCATGGGACAGGGAGTATGGATAGATTCTGAAAAACTTGATGAAAATGATACTGTTGGTGAAGTTTTGAAACACGGCACAATGTCAGTTGGTTTTATCGGACTTGCAGAAACTCTTGTTGCGCTTATTGGAAAACATCATGGTGAAGATGAGGAAGCAAGAAAACTCGGTATGGAAATAGTTACACGTATGCGTGAAAGACTTGATGAAGAAAGTAAGCGTACAGGTCTTAACTTTACACTTCTTGCTACACCTGCAGAAGGTCTGTCAGGAAGATTTGTAAAAATGGATGCTAAAAAGTATGGTATCATAGAAGGTGTAACAGACAGAGAATATTATACAAACTCTTTCCATGTACCGGTTTACTACAAAATAAACGCTTTTGACAAGATAAAGATCGAAGCACCGTATCACAGACTTACAAATGCTGGCCATATCAGCTATGTTGAGCTTGATGGTGATCCGTTGAAAAATCTTTCTGCATTTGAGAAAGTAGTAAGATGTATGAAGGAATCAGGTGTGGGTTACGGTTCGATAAATCACCCTGTGGACCGTGATCCAGTTTGCGGATATACAGGAATAATAGGTGACGTATGTCCTAAGTGCGGCAGACGTGAAGAAGAACATATGCAGGGCTTTGATCGTATCAGAAGAATTACCGGTTATCTGGTAGGTACTGTTGACAGATTCAATAATGCAAAAAAAGCAGAAGTAAATGATCGTGTAAAACATGATGCAGGAGTAAACTGATATGGATATACGCATTTCCGGAACGGTAAATGATTCTATAGTTGATGGACCGGGAATCCGTTATGTAATATTTACGCAGGGGTGTCCGCATCATTGTCCGGGATGCCACAATCCTCAGACGCATGAAATGAGTGGCGGTGAGATTACGGACACGCAGGCAATTATAGAGGAATTCAGAAAAAATCCTCTCCTTGATGGTATTACACTAAGTGGCGGAGAACCATTTTGTCAGCCGCAACCTCTTTGTGAGATAGCAGAAGCTGCAGTTTCTTACGGCCTTAATATAGTAACATACACCGGGTATACATTTGAACAATTGCTTGAAAAATCAGAAAGTGATATTTTTATACCAAAACTCCTTTTGCTCACTGATTTGCTGATTGACGGCAGATTTGTAAAAGAACAGAAGACACTTGATGAGGCTTTCAAAGGAAGTGCAAATCAGCGTATTCTTGATTGTAAAAAGAGTTTTGAACAACGTATTGCGATAGAGTGGGAAGAAGAATATTTTTAGTTGCAGAAAGGATCAGAGTGAAAAAGTTTATAAAAGAAAAAGGCAAAAAATTTTTAATGGTTCTTGTTACATTTATTTCGATATTTGCATTTACGGGTTGTAATGATGACGAAGAAAAAGACGGAGCCGGATATTCTTTTACATATACGTTGCACGGAAATCCTCAGAATCTTGATCCGCAACTTGCCACTGACAAATCTTCGCTTATGATTATAAAAAATATGTTCTCAGGGCTTATGACGATTGATAATGAGGGGAAAATTACAGGCAATGTTGCTCTCTCATACAATGTGCTGGATAATGGCTTAAAATATAGTTTTATATTGCGAGATGATTGTTACTGGTATAGTGCGGATGGAACAGAGTCTGTTGTGACTGCTCATGATTTTGTTTATGCTTTCAAGAGAATTTATAATCCGGTCACACAGTCACCGTATAAAGAAAAGTTCAGTTTTATAAAAAATGCAGAAGCAATAATAAATGGTGAGATGGATTATTCTCAGTTGGGTGTGTATGCTATAAACAATACCGAACTGGTTTTTGAGTTTGACAGACCGTGTACAGAGTTTTTATATCTTCTTACTACAGCTCCTGCGATGCCATGTAATAAGCAGTTTTTTGAAGGAACAAAGGCAAGATATGGTCTTGATGATGAGTCGGTAATATCAAATGGTGCCTTTTATATGACGCAGTGGTCATATGACCCATACGGAAATGATAACCTTATATATATGAAGAGAAACTACAGCAATACAGAATATGACAGAATATATCCGTATATGATAACTTTCATTATTGAAAGGAACAAAGAAAATGTTTTGAAAAATTTTGATTCTGCATATTCCGATTGTATGGTGTCAGAAAGTAAAATTCAGAAATCTTCTATTGGAAATTATCAGACTCAAAAATTTAAGACAGGTTCTGTAGGCATTGTATTTAATGAATCCTGTAAGATGGATGATAGCGTGAAGAAAGCAATGGCATCAACTTTGAATCGTGAAATATTTGAAAACATGGTTACTGATAATTTTTCAGTTGCTTATGGTATAGTACCGGAGAGTATCAGTTTTTCCGGTGCGTCTTATCAAAATAAAAATGTTTCAGAGAAAAATATTTTTGAACCTGAAAGTGATTATATTTTATCTGTTGAAGACATTGAAGAATTTTACTCAATGTATCCTGACGGTGTAAAAATACTTGTTAAAAATGAATATGATGACGGACTGATGACGCAGGTTATAGCTGACTGGCAGGATAACTCCGGAATATATATAGGAGTTGACTATGCGGATGGTGATACATATTATGAACGTCTTGAAAACGGTGATTATGTTATGGCTCTCGTTGAAATAAATTCTGATGACAGTTCACTTTATTATTATTTGAAAAATGTAGTTGATACTGTACCGTCAGAGTCCAGAGAGACATTAGTTTCAATGCTTGAATCTGCACTTGTTTCTCCAAGCAGCAGTGATGCACTTGAAATATACAAAAAAATCGAAACACTTCTTATTTCGGAAGCAGATTATATACCGGTTTTTTATAGGAACAGTTTTCTTGTGTATAAAAAAGATATAGAGGACATGATTTTTGATCCATTTTCAGGCCATATAGATTTTCGGTACGCAAAGTATTTTGATTGACGTAAACAGGAACAATTTTATGTTTGAATTGTTCCTGTTTTTCTATTATATATGTGCAAAGTGCTAAAAAAATATATCAGTATAATACTAATTTGTTTAAAATACTTGAAATGTATGAATATAAGTGATATAATATTATTATATCGTAATAGTAGGGAGTTGCGATTTGATAATTTATGAGTGATGGGGTGATGAATGTGAAAAGTAATAAAAAAAGAAAGACAACAAAAGTAAAGAAAATAGGTAATAAATTTACGATATTATGTGTAATACCTTCTGTGGTACTTATGGCGATTCTGTGTTTTATAAGCATATCTATAACTACTGATATTTCATGTAAATCACTTAAAATGTCTATGAAAAGTCAGGCAGAAGGCAAGGTTGTTACGGCTGATACAAATATTGATAATGAAATGAGAAAGGCCAATATATTCAAAAGGAGAGTAGAACTCGCAGAAATTATCACAAACGAAAATTTGTCAGACGCTGAACGAAAAGAAATCCTGTGTAGCGCTGTTCTTGAAATATCATATGTTCTTAATTGTTTTTCAGATGTGCATATTCTTAGTACAAATGATAATATGTACATAGGAAAAAGCGGGGTAACTGAATTTAACAAAAACGTTTATTGGTATAATGAAAGCAAATCAGGTAAAAAAGATCCATATTTTATTGCTTCTCCTATGTCAGAGGAAGAAAATAAAGAAAAGCATATGTTTACATATATTGTTCCTATAGTTTATGGTAATGACATAGTAGGTCAGATAGTATTGGGGCTTGATGACAACTATGTATTGGGAGTTTTCAATCTTGCGACTAATTTTAAGGAACAGGTATGGGCAATCATTTCACAGGACGGAGAAATAGTACATCATAACAGGGGATATAATGAAAAAACGTTTGAAGTCTTGAAGATGAAACACGAAAATGCAGTAAACGGTAATAATTTAGATGATTCACGAACCAGTTTTAATGGTCAGGATTATATAATTCATACAAAGCAGATAAATATTCTTGATAATGCAGTCTTATTGTATGTAGTTCCTGTAAAAGAAATTTTTACACAGTATTATGTAACTGCAATACTGATAGTTGTTATTTCAATAATCAGTATATTTATAATAGCTGTATGTATAAGATTGTTTACAAAAAAGATAGTAAATGATATAAATGATATTCGTAACAGTATCTCAAATATATCAAAAGGTGATTATGCCAAGGAACTTGAGATTACGTCCAATGATGAAATAGGAATGCTTGTCGATGATATAAATGGTATAATCAAAAAGTTAAGATATCAGGCAGAGCATGATATGAAAACAGATTATTATAATGGTTCTGCGTTTGCAATAAAAGTAAGAAATGCTGTTTTGAAGGATAAAAAAAGCAGTCATGCCATTATACGTGTAGATATTGATAATTTCAGTTTTATAAATGATATTTATGACTGGAGTGTTGGCGATGAGATACTTATAAAGGTTGCTAATATACTTAAAATGTCATTTGATGAAACTGCGATATTTGGATATCTGGGAAATGACATATTTGTGGTCTATGTACCATACACAGAGATAGATGTACTTATTACCAGGGTGTTAAAGGCATCAGGACTTATAAAGAGTTGTGAACAGAGATTGCAGATAGTTGCACATTTCGGAATATGTGATATAAAGGATGCAAATGATGATATAAGCATAGTTTGTGATCACGCCGGTATTGCACTTAAAACTGTAAAGGGTAATATGCTTGTAACATATGCAATATACAACGAGAAGTTTGATGAAAACCACAAAACACAAAAGTTTGTAGAGAGTCACAAACAGATTGCTCTTGACAGCGGTCATTTCTTTATAATGCTTCAGCCTAAATGTAATATAGATACAGGTGAGGTTGTGGGTGCAGAAGCACTTGTAAGATGGAAAAATCCTGATACAAACGAAGTTATATCACCCGGAAAGTTCATTCCTATTTTTGAAAAGAATGGATTTATAGTAAATCTTGATCGTTTTGTCTGGGAAGAATCCTGTAGAATTCTGAAAAGCTGGAGAGATAAAGGCTATGATCTGATACCTGTTTCTGTAAACGTATCTAGGGTTAATATATTCCATTCAGGTGTGGTAGATTATTTTGATATGCTTGTTAAGAGATATAATATTTCTCCGGATTTATTGGAGATAGAAATAACTGAAAGTGCTTTGCTTGAAGATAATGAAAACAGACTGAGAGAAGTTATTGACAAACTCAGAGAAAAAGGGTTCAGAGTACTTATGGATGACTTTGCTTCAGGATATTCTTCTATGCTTGCACTTCAGACACTGCCTTTTGATGTTATAAAAATTGATAAGGCGTTGATAGATCATATTGATATTTCTGAAAACAAAGAGTTTGTCAGAGGAGTTGTTGCTTTTCTTAAAGATCTTAAGAAAAAGATCGTTATAGAGGGTGTTGAAAACGAATGGCAGAAAGAAGCTCTTAAGGATACAGGAAGTAAAATAATACAAGGTTACTGTTTTTCCAGACCGCTTTGTCTTGAAGATTTTGAGAAGTATGCGTTTGGTAAAGACGAAATACAATCTGAAGATGAATAAAATATGATAGATAATAAAGAGTCAGTAAAGTTGGCTCTTTATTTTTTTAAGTAAATAACTTTCAATGATAACCACTAGATATTTGCAATAATGTGTGGTATAATAGAAAAGTGATAAAAAAAAAGGATGGTGTTTATGCAAATATCGGTTAAACGTGAAGAAATACTTGATGGAATTTCAATCACAAAAATAATAGATAAAAAATTTAAGACCAATGTTATTAAGGTAATGTTTATAACAGAGCTTTCTGAAAACGATTCTCCGTTAAATACTTTTATATCAATGCTTGCAACTTCAACTAACAGTAAAATAAAAACAAACTTTGAGATGTCGGACAAACTTAATGCTCTTTATGATTCGACATTTCGTGCTAATACAGTAACATATGGAGATTCGCAGATTATTGAGTTTACAATAGGCTGTATTGATAACAAGTTTTCGCTTTACGGAGAGGATATATTAGGACAGCTTCTTGAGATACTTGAAGACAGTTTATTTGCTCCAAATGTATCATGCGGAAAGTATGACGAAGATGAGTTCAGACTCAGAAAAAAAGAACTTATTGATATGATAAATTCTGAGATAAATAACAAGCGGTATTATGCTTTTTCACAAGCTTGCAGGACAATATTCAAAGGTGAACCGGCGGCAAATCCTCATTATGGCAGCCTTGAAACAGCAGAAAATATAAAATCAGAAGAAGTTTATAAGGCATATCAGAAACTTTTGAAAACTGCCAGAGTTGAGATTTACTATGTTTCGCCTACAGGTGAGTTTCCTGTAAAGGAAAGATTTA
The DNA here is from genome assembly GCA_017848115.1 of Oscillospiraceae bacterium. Taxonomy (GTDB): domain Bacteria; phylum Bacillota; class Clostridia; order Oscillospirales; family Ruminococcaceae; genus HUN007. The sequence continues at coordinate 5,215 of JAGAKZ010000031.1, read as the reverse complement.
AAGATGCTTTTTCAAAAGTTGAAAGAAGTCCTCAGCAAAGTAAAATGAAAGCATTAAGTCCGATAAAGTCCGAAACAGCATATGTTGAGGAAAGTTGTGAAATGTTGCAGGCGCAGGTTGTTATGGCATATAAGACACATTATGATAATACGGACGTTTGCGGACTTTTAAGTCGTATTCTTGGTGGTACTGCTTTTTCAAAACTGTTTGTAAATGTAAGAGAAAAGCAAAGTCTGTGTTATTACTGTTCAAGTGCTCAGGTGCAGAGTAAAGGAATGGTATATGTTGTAAGTGGCGTTGAAAACGAAAATTGTGAAAAACTTGTAAAGGCTGTTGACGAACAGGTCGAAGCAATAAAAAAAGGTGACTTTACGGATGAAGAACTTTACAACACGAAGTTATATGTTGTGAATGGTATGCGTTCACGTTCAGATTTTCCAGGCTCATTGGCATCATGGTATTTTTCAGGATATTGTCTTGGAGAAATAATCTCACTTGAGGAAGGTATCGAAAAAGTGATGAATGTTACGCGTGAGCAGATAATAGAAGCTGCAAATACACTTGTACTTGATACAGTGTATACGCTTAAAGCCGACAAAACAAATATCGGAGGCGATGAAGAAGATGGAGAATAAACAAATAATCAAAGATGAACTTACAGGAAATGAGTGCTTGTATATAAAACATAAGAGCGGTCTTGATATATTTGTGTGTGAAATGGAAGGATACTCTACAGTAGATGCACTTTTTGGTACAAAGTACGGTTCGATAAACACATGTTTCAAGACGGCAAATGATAAGGAATATACAACTGTTCCGGAGGGAATAGCTCATTTTCTGGAACATAAGCTTTTTGAAAATGAAGATAATGATGTATTTGAATTATATGCAAAAACAGGTGCTTCAGCAAATGCCTATACTTCATTTGACAGAACTTGTTATGTTTTTACTTGCAGTGACAATTATGAAGAGTCGCTGAAGATACTTCTCGAATTTGTGCAGTCACCTTATTTTACACAGGAAACTGTAGATAAAGAACAAGGAATAATTGCACAGGAAATAAATATGTGTGATGACAATCCCGATAATGTAGTATTTTTCAATACTCTCAAATGTTTGTATCACAACCACCCTGTACGTATAAATATAGCAGGAACAATAGAAAGTATTGCAAAGATAGACGCAGAACTTCTTTATAAGTGCTACAACACATTTTACAATCTTAATAATATGGTTCTGATAATTGCCGGAAATGTAAAAGTTGATGAAGTTCTTAAAATAGCCGATGAAAAACTCAAAATGTGTGAAAATAACGGACTGGAAACAGTTTTCCCGAAAGAACCTGATACAGTTTTTCAAAAGGAAATGGTAAGCAAAATGTCTGTCGGAATACCGATTTTCAATATCGGTTTCAAATCTGAACCGGGTAGTGGGTACAGCGGATATAAGGCTGAGTTGGAAGCTACTGTAGCATCTACCGCACTTATTTATCCATCAACAGTACTCTACAAAAGTATGACAGAAGAAGGTCTTATAAATACCACATTTTCATCTGAAGTTTTCTGTGGAGATGGTTTTTTCTCAGTAATGTTCAGCGGAGAGTCTGAGCATTCACATGAAGTTTACAGAAGATTGTGCGAAGAAATAGAACGTGTGAAAGTTGAAGGTATCGACAAAGAAATATTTGAAAATATCAAAAAAAGTATTTATGGTTCGGTTGTAAGAGAGTTTAACGGAGTTACTGCAATAGGTTCAGTTATACTTAACTCTTATTTTGCAGGTGTTTCACCTTTTGATGCAATGAAGATACTTAAAGAAATGACATACGAAGATGTTATGAAGTGTATAATCGAACGTTTTGATTCAGAAAAATCCGTTATTTCGATAGTTGAAAAGTAGTTTTGGAGGAAAGTTTTATGACAAGTCTTAATCTTGGCGAAAATGAAATAGCCTTTCCGGGACTGGGGATAGATAAACTTACGGTAAAAAGTGAAGCATTTTCTGTTTTTGGTATCTCTATCGCATGGTATGGTGTGATAATAGCTACAGGAATGCTTCTGGCAATAATTTTCTGCAACACACAGATGAAAAAATACGGTCTGCACCCTGATAGAGTGTTCGATGTCATAATAGGCGGTATAATAGGCGGTGTAGTAGGTGCAAGAACTTATTTTGTACTTATGAACTGGGAAGAATATGCCGATGATATAAAATCAGTCTTTATGATACGAAACGGCGGTCTTGCGATATACGGCGGTATAATAGGCGCTGTTCTGGTCGGTGCTGTCGTGGCAAAAATAAAAAAAGTAAAAATGCTCCCTCTTCTTGACCTTGCAGGCATGGGATTCCTTATAGGTCAGGGAATAGGCCGATGGGGAAACTTTTTTAATCACGAAGCATTTGGTTACAATACAGATCTCCCCTGGGGTATGACAAGCGGAAGAATTCAGAACTGGATCATACAACATAACAGCTCGATATCATCTTCTTCAGACATCATAGAAATGACAGCTGACAAACCCGTTCACCCATGCTTCTTATATGAATCCATCTGGTGTCTGCTTGGATTTGTTGTACTGTTTATCATTTCAAAACACAGAAAATTTGACGGTCAGATATTTTTGACATACGTTTTATGGTACGGCATAGGCAGAAGCGTAATAGAAGGTCTCAGAACAGACAGCCTTATGTTCGGAAATATCAGAGTTTCACAACTCGTTGCAATAGTTTCCTCCATAACAGCACTTATACTTCTTCTCGTAATAGGTTCAAAAGTAAAACGCATGGGCGAAGATTATACCCTGTACGTAAACACAGAAGAATCAAAAAAACTAATGGAAGAAACCGAAGCATCACTAACCACCAAAAAGAAGTAGCGCGAAGGTGCAAGGCAACCGCAAAGCCCTGCAAACCAACCTAAGTCATTTATAAAACCAAAGCAAAGTATATCAGTGCGAAGGTGCAGGGCAACCGCAAAGCCCTGCAAACAAACCTAAGCCATTTATAAAACCAAAGCAAAGTATATCAGTGCGAAGGTGCAGGGCGACCGCAAAGCCCTGCAAACAAACCTAAGCCACTTACTAAAACCAAACAAAATTACATCAGCGAAGGTCACAGGGCGACCGCAAAGCCCTGTAAAAATATCATTTACAAGGAGAATTAATACCATGGCAAACATTATCGACGGAAAAGCAGTATCCCTCAAAGTAAAAGGCGAAGTAAGAGAAAAAGCTCTCGAACTCAAGGAAAAAGGAATAGAAGTAGGTCTTGCAGTAGTAATCGTAGGCGATAACCCTGCATCAAGAGTATACGTAAACTCAAAGAAAAGAGCCTGCGAAGAAGTAGGCTTCAACTCATACGAATACGCACTTCCCGAAGAAACAACACAGCAGGAACTTCTTGATCTGGTTGATGTACTCAACAAAGATGAAAAAGTAAACGGTATACTCGTTCAGCTCCCATTACCAAAACACATTGATGAAAATGCAATAATCAACGCTATCACACCCGATAAAGACGTTGACGCATTTCACCCATTCAATGTAGGAAAGATAATGATAGGTGAATACGCATTCCTGCCGTGCACACCTGCAGGTATCATGGAACTTATCGACAGTACAGGCGTAGAGATCTCAGGCAAATCATGTGTTGTTATCGGCAGAAGCAACATCGTAGGCAAGCCTATGTCAATGCTTTTACTCCACAGAAGCGGTACAGTTACAGTATGTCATTCAAAAACAACAAATCTTAAAGAAGTATGCAGTAACGCAGATATTCTCGTAGCAGCAGTAGGCAGACCAAACTTTGTAACAGCTGATATGGTCAAGGAAGGTGCAGTAGTTATAGACGTAGGTATCAACAGACTCCCTGACGGAAAACTTTGCGGTGACGTTGATTTTGCGACTGTATCGGAAAAAGCAGGTTACATAACTCCTGTTCCGGGCGGTGTAGGTCCTATGACTATAGCAATGCTTATGAAAAATACACTTACAGCAGCTATGCAGAAAAATAATCTTTTATAATTATGAAAACGATAATTTTTATTGCAGTAATAATTATTATGAATATCACAGCATTTTCAATGTATGGCATTGATAAGTCAAAGGCGAAAAAAGGCAAGTGGCGTATAAGTGAAAGTGCGCTTATAACCATTGCATTTCTTATGGGCGGAATAGGTGCATTTGCAGGAATGCAGATATTCAGACACAAGACAAAGCATATGAAATTTGTTGTTCTTGTACCGCTTGCGGTGGTTGTGAATGTTGTGGTAGCGATATTTGTATATAAAACTCTGATTATATAAACAATAAAAAAGAGCAGGCAAACGGTTTAAGGGTTGCTTGCTCTTTTAGTTGTTGTAACTATGAGTTTGATATATTGCATAAAAATTAAACGTAAATTAAAGTGATTGATATGTTTTAAATAATTAGAAAAAGATGTAAAATTCTATTGATTTTTTATTTTTAATGAAATATAATATAATTAGAAAGACAATTTAAAAAAAGCAATAAGGAGCAAAGAAACATGACAAATGACGTAACAGTAAAAAGAAAATCAAAAGACAGTGTGTTTGTAAAATTTTTTAGCTATATTGAAAATGTAAAGAAACTATATGAAGAATTTCACCCGGAGATAACAGATTTAAAAGAAGAGGATATACAGGTGCAGACACTGGATTCTGCGATAGTAAATACAATTTACAATGACCTTGGATTTATAGTAAAAGACAGATATGTAGTGTTAGTTGAAGCCCAGAGTACATGGAATCCGAATATGGCATTGCGAATGCTTTTTTATATAAGTGAAACATATCGCAGATACCTTGTAGATACACAGCAAAGTGAACACAGCACAACAAAAGTAAAACTGCCGAAGCCTGAACTTTATGTAATATACACAGGAGAACAGGAAAAGCCAAATGAGATATCATTCAGTGAGGAGTTTTTTGGTGGAAGTTCTGAAATAGAGCTGAAGATAAAAGAGTAGATACTACACTTGCAGGCCAGTATGTAGGATTCTGCCGTGTATTTGACGAACAGAGAAAACGTTATGAAAACAGTATAGAAGCTGCGATAGAAACATATCGTATATGTATAGAAAAAGGATACCTTGAAGAATTTATGAAAAATCATGAGAAGGAGGTAATTGACATGATGGCACAGTTATTTGACGAAGAAGTAATGCGTAAACAGTATGACATAGCAAGCAGAAGAGC
>JAGAKZ010000030.1 GCA_017848115.1 Oscillospiraceae bacterium | reverse complement strand
TGTTTTTCTTACCTCAAATCTGACGATTTAATCAATTCAAAACATATTCTGTTTTATCGTTATAGGCACAATCCTATATTACACCGATATTTTCACAAAATAACTATAACTTATTTTATACTATTTATATATACATTATAATAGTATATTCAATAAAAAACCGGCTCATTACAATGAACCGGTCCTGTTTGTAAAAAAATCAGATTTTTTTCATGAGGTTTATCATTTCAAGCGCTGATACTGCACAGTCATAGCCCTTATTTCCGGCCTTTGTGCCTGCACGTTCGATAGCCTGCTCAATATTTTCAGTAGTGAGAACACCAAAGAGAACAGGAACACCGCTGTTTAAAGAAACTGTCGCTATGCCCTTTGAAACTTCTGCGCATACATAGTCATAGTGTGTAGTTGAACCTCTGATAACAGCACCTACACATATGATAGCGTCATATTTTCCGCTCTCAGCCATTTTCTTTGCGGCAAGAGGAATCTCAAACGCACCCGGAACCCACGCAAGGTCGATGTTCTCAGGCTTTACTTCATGTCTTAAAAGAGCATCCTCTGCTCCGCCAATAAGTTTTGATGTGATAAACTCGTTAAATCTTGATGCGATAATAGCTATCTTCGCATCTTTTGCAATATAATTTCCTTCGATAATATTCATGATTTTTTCCTCCGTTTAAAATTTATTTTTTCAGTCACCGTAACTTAGCATATGCCCCATTCGATGCTGTTTGGTTTTAAGATAAAATTCGTCCTGTGACGTAGTTTCCATCTGAAGTGGTATTCTCTCTGTTATTTCTATACCGTATTCGGAAAGATCGGCTATTTTGAGTGGGTTATTTGTCATGAGCCTGAGTTTTGAAACACCAAAATATTTGAGCATCTGTGCGCCGCAACTATAGTCACGCATATCTGCTGGAAATCCCAGTTTTATATTTGCGTCTACCGTATCAAAACCTTTTTCCTGAAGATCATAAGCCTTTATTTTATTTATAAGACCTATACCTCTGCCTTCCTGACGAAGATAGAGTATGATTCCTCTGCCTTCTTTTGCAACCATTTTCATTGCAGCATCAAGTTGCTGTCCGCAGTCACACCTTTTTGATCCGAACACGTCACCTGTAAGACATTCGGAATGAACACGGCACAAAACCGGCTCACCGTCTGATATATTTCCCATGACAAGGGCAAGGTGGTGCTCATTGTTTATACTGCTCTGGAAACCGTGAATCTGAAAATCTCCGTGTCTTGCAGGAAGTTTTGCTTCGGTTATATGTTCCATAAATATATCATATCGTTTTCTGTACGCCTGGAGATCTGCTATAGTTATAAACTTTATATCATACTTTCCGGCAAGTTCAAAAAGTTTATCTCCCCTCATCATAGTACCGTCATCGTCCATGATTTCACAGCAGAGTCCTACCTGCTTTAATCCGGCAAGTCGCATAAGGTCAACCGTTGCTTCGGTATGACCGTTTCTTTCAAGGACACCTCCCGGACGTGCTTCAAGCGGAAACATATGTCCCGGTCTTCTGAAATCCTGCGGACTTACACCATCTTCAGTACACTTTATAGCTGTTATCGAACGTTCTGCTGCTGAAATTCCAGTTGTTGTATCTTTGTGATCTATCGAAACTGTAAATGCGGTACAATGATTGTCCGTATTGTTTTTTACCATCTGTGAAAGGCCTAATTTTTCGGTGTATTCTCTGCTCATCGGCATACATATAAGCCCTTTACCGTATGTCGCCATAAAGTTTACATTTTCACAAGTCGCATATTCTGCAGCACATATAAAGTCACCTTCATTTTCACGGTCGGCATCATCGGTTACAAGTATTATCCTGCCTTTTCTTAACTCTTCGAGAGCCTCGTCTATAGTATTGTAGTTATACATAATCTATCAGTGATCCTTTCATTTTTTGTAATTTATATAAATCCGTTTTTTGCAAGAAATCCAGCAGTGATACGACTCTCATTTTGTTCGGGTCGATATGCCATTAGTTTTTCAACATACTTTCCGATAATGTCACACTCTATATTTATGATGTCACCCGGCTTTTTAGAAAGAAGTGTTGTTTCTGATGCAGTATGCGGTATTATAGAAACCTTAAAAAAATCATTTCCGACTGTGGCAACTGTAAGACTTATTCCGTCAAGTGCCACCGAGCCTTTTTCTATGATATATTTCATCAGGTTGTCAGCTGCTTTTATCGTTACCCAGACGGCGTTTTCCTCACGTTTTGTTTCGGTTATCGTACCTGTACCGTCAATGTGTCCGGAAACTATATGACCGCCAAATCTTCCGCCACAAAGCATCGCTCTTTCAAGATTTACACCGGTTCCGACTGAAAGTGTACCGAGTGAACTGCGTCGCATGGTTTCTGCCATTATATCCGCAGTAAATGTCGCTTGTGAGATTTCTGTTACTGTCAGGCAAACACCGTTTACTGCTATGCTATCACCCAGTTGTGTATTTTCAAGGACTTTTTCGGCTGAAAATGTAATACGTGATGACACGCCGCCTTTTTTTATGAGTACAACCTTTCCCTTTTCCTCAACTATGCCTGTAAACATATACTATCGCCCTTTCACTTCATACTCTATAAGTATATCCTCACCTATATTTGTTACCACCGGATCGCAAAGCATATATGCACTTTCCGGAAATTCGACACCCTTTCCTCCGACAGCTGTCTTAGCGGCATTTCCTCCGAAAATTTTCGGTGCGATATACACCATTACCTTATTTACTATATTGCTCTCAAGCGCACTGTATGCAAGCTCTGCACCGCCTTCAAGCAAAACGCTGTCAATGCCGTAAGAACCAAGTATTTTCACAAGTTGTGCAAGGTCAACTCTGCCATTTGCCGACTGAGTTTGTATTATTTTCGCACCTTTTTTCTCTATGGCATTTATTTTTTCTGTATCATCACTTATGGTTGCTATATATGTCGGATATTCATTTGCCGTACATAAAATTTTGCTGTCAAGCGAGATTGATAATCTGCTATCACATATTACACGGGAATGAACGCCCGGATCTTCAAGACGGCAGTTAAGCATGGAATCATCAGCCAGAACCGTTCCTATTCCGACCATTATGGCTGCTGTTCGTTTTCTCAGATGCTGTACGCTGTGCCGTGAATTTTCAGATGTTATCCACTTTGAATGTCCTGCAAATGTAGCTATTTTACCATCGGCTGTCATTGCATACTTTAAGATAACATAAGGAGTTTTATTGGTGATATAGTGAAAGAAAATCTCATTTAACTTATCACATTCCGTTTTCAAAACGCCTGTATACACCTCTATGCCATGCTCTCTTAAAATCTGTGCTCCCTTACCTCCTACAAGTGGATTCGGATCGTCAGAACCTATAAATACACGACGTATCTTATTTTCAATAATAGCATCCGTACAAGGCGGAGTTTTTCCATGATGACAACATGGTTCAAGAGTCACATATATATCAGCGCCCTCTGCCGATTCACGACAGTCTGCAAATGCGTTTCTTTCAGCATGAAGATCACCGCATTTTCTATGGTAACCCGAACCTATAACAACGCCGTTTTTTACTATGACCGCTCCTACAAGCGGATTTGGATTTACAAAGCCTATACCGCCTTTTGCAAGTTCGACAGCCATTTGCATATATTTTTCATGCACTTTCATATCAATATCCATAGCCTGTTTCTTCTTTCAATAAAAATACCCCAGAAGACTCAGCCTTCCGGGGGGTATACAAACAAAATTTCTGTAAAACACATAACTTCTCTCATCCGGACTATACCGTCGGTTCCGGAATCTCACCGGATCAACCCAAAAGGCTCGTGGACTTTACCACCGGTCATGAATCTAACATTACCCTGAAGCTGTTCTGTCGTTATTATTCTATCATATAACACATACTTTGTCAAGAAAATATTTATTTTCTGATATGCCAATTATTACGGTGCTGACACATCTATACTAAGTATTTCATTTATCTTTTCTTCACTCATGCCACTTTTCCTCATCTGTTCTACAACTTTGGACATTCCTTGTTGTACTCCTTGCTGTACTCCTTGCTGTATTCCTTGTTGTATTCCACGCTGTAAGCCCTGTTCTACTCCACTTTCTTTTATACCCTCGAGATATTCTTCCATTTGTCTGCACATATTAACCGCCTTCACTACACTTCCACACTTAATATCTTACTTATCTGCTCTTCACTCATGCCACTTTTCCTCATCTGTTCTACAACTTTTGACATTCCTTGTTGTACTCCTTGATGTATTCCCTGTTGTACTCCTTGTTGTATTCCTTGCTGTACTCCTTGCTGTATTCCTTGTTGTATACCTTGCTGTATTCCTTGCTGTATTCCTTGTTGTATTCCTTGCTGTATTCCACGCTGTAAGCCCTGTTCTACTCCACTTTCTTTTATACCCTCGAGATATTCTTCCATTTGTCTGCACATATTAACTTCCTCCTTCGCTTCATAATCTTCAGTGTTAATGTTGGTTTTCAGCACATTTTCTATTACATATGCCGTTGTGACATCAAGTCCTTTGTATCGGTCGTTTTTACGCATACGATCTATGAGTATTTCCGGTGAAGTGACATATCTTGCACACTCTGCCACTTCTCTTATGGTTGTCTGAAATTTGTTTATTTCTTCATCGGTCATTGATGCAAAGTCTATCACCGGTATACTGTAATCCGGAACAAATCTTTTCATAGCTTCATCTTTGAAATCTATCATTTCATGCAATGACTTTGGTGCTTCCCACTTATCGGAACTGAAATTTACCACCAGTGTTATTACAGGAACAAGCTTATCTGTTTTTTTCCATTTTGAAAGGAATTCTTCGTGTGTAAACTTTGTGTCCTTTTCTTTTTCATAACTTCTGTATGCCGCTTTTATCTGTGACTCATACGACATAACATCGTAAAACATATTCCTTACCGGCATAGCATAGTGTATGTCCGTCTGGTTTTCTATTCCTATGATCGCATATACTGCTTTTTTTGAACTCTTTACTATTGTTTTTACAACATCTCTTGATTTCTGAACGGGTATCACTGCATTGTCACTTCCGTATGGCAATGATACCTGAGTAGTATCCACACTTTCAAGATGTTCGGGTTTTATCATTGTTTCTCCGTTGTATATTGCATAGTTTATAACATCTGCAAATACGTCATTTCTGCACATCAGGTCTTTTGTAGCTGTGTCTGCTCTTCCCATATTGTCCTTGTTTCCTTCCTCTGTTTTTATTATACCATAAAATATTTTTTACCTCAATATTATTTTATGATATTATTATAGCATAGAAATTTTTGTATGTAAATACTAATTTTGAAAATTTTAATATTTTAAAGAGAATAATTTGTTTTTAGCACAAAAATAAAACAGTGTACAAATTAATCATTCATACACTGTTTATATATTGATCACACTGCTGCAGCTCTTACTGCTATTCGGCTCATGCCACTCAATGTACATGTAAAAATGGTCATATCCCATTCTTCCGACCCTGATTCCATCGCTTCAATATCTGTTCCGTCCACAACTTCCGTAGTTATAACTTCATACTCATATACTATTCCCTGTGCATCTGTAAAATATATCCTGTCACCGCTTATCATATTATCTATATTTCCAAAATGCGAGCTGTAATTATGAGCTGCTATAATGATATTTCCGTCCTGTACAGAACCTTTATAGCGACAAGGCGAGTATTTCAGATTTTCATAATCAAGGTCACGGTAAACAGGCAGTTCAAGTGAAAGCACCGGTATCTCGACTATTCCGCTGTAAAAATCACCGTTTATATTTATGACTTCCTCTTGTGGCTGTTCATAATAAGTCGGGTCATCTCTTGAAATATATTCATCAAATATACTCGGCTTATATTCCGTAGTTGTAACTTCACCCACCGGAATACGTTCTTCAGGAATTTCTTCCTTTATTTTCACAAGTAACTCCTGTGCGTGTTCACCGCTTTTTTTATCACTGTTTATATTGAATAACGCAAGTGCCAGTGCCGATATCACCATCAACGAACCTGTCGCTATAGCAAAAACACCTTTATTCATCGTCATCACGCTTTCTGTCAGCTGTTACTCTGATTCCGTATGAAAGCACCACCACTCCTACTCCGCCAAGTACAAATACCGGCCACCATAACTGCCCTGTCTGAGGAAGCTTACCGCCTGTATTTGTGAAAGTTTCTTTTTTAGTGGTAGTTACTGTTGTCTTCTCTGTACTTGTCTGTGTATCAGATACAGTTGTAACCGCAGTAGTTGTTGCTACTGTTACGCTTGTCACTGTTTCGTCTGTCTGTGAAACGTTTGGAACATCAGAGTTTGACGTAATTTCTGTCTGTGATGAGGTATCGGTGTATACTGTTGTCACGATAGTTTCTGTTGTTGGTGGTGGAAAATACGGATTGTTGGGATCGTTTGGGTTAAATTTATTTACCACCGCAAAGTCTGTATCTTTATTATCGTATATTACAGTGTAATCATCAGGAATATTCTCCACTTTTACTCGCCAGTCATCATCGGGAGAACCATCCCATTTATGCGTCCAGTTATTTTCATCGCTTAACTCTATCTCAAAATACAATTCACCATCACGATAAATCTCGACCTTTACTTTATCCGGTCTCTTTTCGTTGTCACCATCGTCCCATATATTTTTTACTGTAAACTCCAGTTCTTCAGTTTCTGAATCATCATCATGAACCGTAGTTGAGATCTTAACATATGAGACAATATCTTTTCCGGTGTTTCCGCCCTCTATATCATGATTTATCTCAAAGAGCACGACTGCCGGTTTATAAGTAATATTACCTATTCTTACTTTATTTCCTGCGGCTATATACAAGCCTTCTTTTAGTCCTTTAAATTTCAGTGTTCCCTTTTTATCGGTATCACCTGTATCATCGGGCTTTATTTTATCAAGAATTGCATAATTCTCAAGCGTCGATGCTGTTTTTCCTGCATTGTCAGAATTTGAATGATTTACTGCAACCTTATAATTTTTGAAGTTTCCGTCAAGGTTATAGTAATTTGTATTTTTACGTCGTTTACCTACTCTGTAAATATTCCACTCCATTCCGCCTATCGCAGTTTCGCCATCCTGACATATAACGGTGAATGTTCCGTCCTTTTCCTTGGCCGATACCACCGTATCCGTCATTACCGATGAAATAAAAACAAGACTGAGAATGCTGAGAATAGCCACAAGTTTTTTTATAGCCTTAACGTACATTTTCACTCACCGCCCTTTGAAAAAAGCATCTCATAATTCATTCTTGAAATAGTTGTTTTCTTACTCTTTCCGCCACCGAGAACCCAGTACATAACAAGCATCATTATAAGCGGTATACATACTACCGGAAATACTGTCATCGAATCTACCTGCATAGCATCGGAAACGACTTTTGCATTTGAACGGTATATAGTTTCTATACGTCTTGATCTCAAAAGAAGTCTGTGTGTATTGACTCCGTAAGGTGTGCAAGTCATAAGTGTCACATAGTCCTTCCCCGGAAGTATCGCAAGATCTTCTGTTCTGTCGGGTGTAACTATGAGTATTTCTTCGACTTCGTAAGTAAATATTTCATTTAGAATAGTTATTGTAAATGTATCTCCGACTACAACTTTATCGAGGTCTGTAAACAATTTCGCTGTCGGCAGTCCTCTGTGTGCGGAAATAACCGAATGTGTAGTCTCACCACCAACCGGAAAAGATGTTCCCTGAAAATGCCCTGCCGCAATACTCAGAACTTCTTCGCTCGTTCCATGATAAATAGGAAACTCCACGTCTATAACAGGTATCGAAATACAACCGATTATTCCTGTTCCCGAAATATCAAGTATACGGTCATAGTCAGAGACCTGGTCGTATTCAAAAATAGGTTGTTCAAGGCGCGCAAGTTTTTTGTTGTAATCCCGTGCCTCGTTTAGCATCGCTTCAAGTGCCGCAGTGTCAACTTTTTCTATAATTTCATTATAGCTTGCCACCGCCTGACTCTGAACTCTGCTGTTCCACCAGTCACTTACTATAGGGTAGAGCATGATGAGTACACCTGCGAAGAATATAAGTGTGAATATTACTGAGAGTATTTTTCCGATTTTCTTATTTGCCATTTTTCCTCCTCCTTAATGCCAGCGACAGCCGAAGCTGCCGCCGACGATATTAAGGGTTTGTGATGAGTTTATATAAAAGTTTATGGATTGTTAATTAGATCTCGTCATCTTCTTCGTTCTTCATTCTCTTCTTTGTGATGAGGTATACACCTGCCACTGCTGCCATTGTGCCACCACCGAGGTAGAAGATTGTTGTACCGATGCCACCGGTGCTTGGGAGGGATGAGCCTTTTTCGTTATTTATAGTCATCTCAAGTGTTCCGTCTGTATTGTCGTCAGCGTCTTCTTTCCCATCAAGATAGCCGTCATTTTTATCTTTAAGATCTACCTCTGTGAGAGCTGTATCAGCAACTTCATTCCAATCCTGACCATTCTCAGTTGTAGCATTAATTACAATCTTATAATCCTCTATAGAGTTATATCCTGCAGGAGTTTTTGTTTCCTTAAGCCAGTATGTACCATCGTCAAGACCTAAGAAAATTACTTTAGAATATTTGGTGGTAACATCTACTCCCTCATTTTCTGTTGTTGTCCAACCGCTTATCTTGCCATCAGTAATTTTAGCATACTCTTTTGTTTCGCCATTCATACGATACAATTTAAAGCCTACTTCGCCATCACCTGCATCTTTGCTTCATCTGAATCAGCAAGCTGTTTCAAAACGTCAAGTTCATAAGTAAATACAATAACCTTGTCTTCTGGTGTTGTACCTATTCCATCAGGTTTTCCATCAGTAGTTGATTCATAATATTCATTTGGGTCGTTTGAGAAGTTAAGTTTTACCTTACTTTCCTGTCCTGGAAGACCTATTTCAGCATCCGAGTCAAGCTTAGCTGTGTATTCTACTGTTACATGAGAATCTTTATCTACTGTTATTGAATCACCCTTTTCTCCGGATTCATTAACTTCATAAATTTCTCTGATATTTCCAAAAGTTACTTTTATGGTGTCAGGATTGTCAGTCGTACCAGTTTGAGAATTTACATACTCAATCTTGACATTGCTACCGTCTACCCAAACTTCTTTCTCTTCTAATTGACCATCATCACCCTCATTAACAATTGTTACTGTAATCTTACTCGTAACAAGTTTACCATCCTCATCTGTAATATTCGGTGTGAACTTATCGCCAGGTGTATCAACAATCTGATAGTAATAATCATCATAAGAGTCAAAATCACTTGGTAAAGTACCATCATCAAGGAACGGAACGTCATCGCCTATGTTGTAATCGGCTACGTCATTGTAATCGTCATATTTTTTACCACTTCCGCTAATATAATCATCTTCGTCCTCTAACTCTGTATTTTCCTGAACTTTCTTCACGATTGTAGGAACAGCGGACTTAGCATTAGTCGATATATTACTTACAACCTCAAGTATATATGATGTTTTTGAAGCAGTCTGATTATTAAGATTCGCTACATCCTTTACCAAATAATAACCAGCACTCAATCCTGTAACTTTATAATCGTTAGCCTCAGTAGTATTATCTGCTGAAAGTTGAGAACCAGAATCTTTCAAATGAATTGCAATATAATCAGCAAATGCTTTAGAGTTATTTTCTGTCAGTTTTTCAGCAACCTTCGATGCAGTTTTTTCCGTCAAAGCAACATCTCCTAATACACTACAAAGGTCTTGTATGGTAATATCGTCCACATTTACATTACTTCCCCATTCAATATCAGAAAGCACTTTTGTGGTACCTTCAACTGAAAGATCACCAGAGAAAATCTGATATGCAACATATTGGTGTGCTGTTGACTCATCTGTTGCTGTAATTGTGATACTATACGTATCCTCAGCCGAAACCGTCATCGGCATCACTGCCAAAGGTGCTGTGAGACATAATGCTGCAATGGCTGCTACGAATGATTTTCTGAATGTTCTTGATTTTTTCATAATAAAACTCCCTTTCTGTGTAAACATATGTTTCGATTCCCTTCAAAACATTTAAAAATAATATTTTTAATGGTTTATATAACCGTCAACGAATGAGTCGACGTTTTATAACTGTGTATCCGGCTGCACTGCATATCATAACTATTATACCTGCTATGAAATACCCCTTTGTACCTGTGCCTCCGGTGTTTGGAAGAACGATGATGCTTTCGTCATCATTTCTTGCATTTGTTACTCCGATATCGTTTGAATCATTTTCAAGAACAATACCGTTTGCATGTGTGTAACTTAATACCTTGTATTTATCTGCTTCACTTCCGTATATGTTTGTTTCTTTTATGTGATATGTATACGCATTGCCCTGACCGTCTGTTGCGGGGAGGTTATCTAATGTTTGACGCCAACCGCCGTCTGCTGTAAGGGTTATCTTTGCGATAAGTACATATTCACCTGTGTTGTATGTGTAATCATCTTCACTGCTTTCTACTTTTGATGATGCTACATATGCTGTGTTGTTCATCGTGTATGTTGAGCCGTCTGTGAAGCAGATCACTACTTTTGAAATCTCATCGGGACGAGAGGTTTTTATTTTGAAGAACTCATTACCAAGATTACTTGCTATTTCTCCGCTCTCACTACCATAATACCATGTTGCAATATTGTCATCGAAACCATAACCGGTTTGATCGGGACACCAACTACCGTTTATTTCTGAACTTCTAAGAAGATACACTTTTGTATCTTTCTGATAATCCGGAAATCCTAAAAGCATATCACGATAGTATATCTGTACTGAATGAAAATATTTATCAGCATATGCATTTTTATGCTCATCATTGTAGAATCCAAATCCTTCATGATTATCATCGTTCCAGTAACCACGATTTTCATGTAATGTATCGCCATATAAGGACTTGTTAATGGTGATATCCCGCTCAAGATGCTCTATTTTTGGCTCATCTGGTTCGTCAGGGTCTGCAGGTGGTGCATATAAATTATATGTTGTGTTAATCAAAGTGTAAGTTGAACTATCATCAAAGGTAAAGACAATTTTATGGATTTTTTCATTTACAGTAGTTTTGAGGTAAAGAAGATTGTCATTTAACTGATCCAAACCCCAAGAGTTGTAACTAAAATATCCGGAATTATTATTCTCATCTATACCTTGTCCTCCATCATGAGATTTCTGATTTCCATCTGTACCACGAAGATGAATAAATGTGGTGCTATTAAGCTCTATATCCTTTACATTATCATAAAAAGTTTCCAGTCTTGTAATCTTTTTATTCAAATACTCAGACAATTCAGATTTTGTTATGAGATTGTATTGTTCAGTATCGTATTTAATCTCAACTTCTTTTGATTTTTCTAACTTTGTTGACGGTGTTGTTGATGCAACGTAAGATTTGTTATTCATTGTGAATGTTGTATTATCGCTGAAAACAAGTACGACTTTTTGGATTTCGGTGTTTATCGTAGTTTTTAATCTGAAAAAGTCACTACGTAAATTTACTGCATCATGAGTTGCAACACCACCATAATTATAAGTTGTAATATTACCATTCTGTGATCTACTTATCTGTGGTACAACTCCATAATCATCACCGGCTTTATGGATATATAAATTCACTAACGATTCCGCCGGAACTTCATTGTAACTATTCTTCAAATACACCTGAATATAATCAAGATATTTTCCTTTGTAATCTGAAAGAGGAGAGTTATTTAAATTCACTATGCTTGCATTATCATTATTATCTCCTGCTATAGTAACATCTATTTGATCATTTTTTGAAGTTGTGTTATATATTCCGGAACATTTATTAGTAACTGTATAAGTAGAACCATCTGTAAATATCACTTTGATATTATTTATCTCAGGTGACTGAGCTGTTTTTATTCTGATTTCACTTAAATTACTTACAGCTACTGAATCATATACCAATGTTGCAACTTTTCCACTGTACAAATAGCCACTACCATCAGATTTAGGTGCGATATAACCATTAGGACCCTGAATCCACAAATTAGTTTGAGTGTTTGAATCAGGGAAGCTACTCAAGTCATTGTTATAAGTAAGCTCTATCTTATTGATGAATTTACTTGAAAACTCAGATAACTCACTGTTAGTCAACAGATATTGTTCTGAATTATCAACGCTAAACTCTGTTGAGGCTATATTGTTGAGGTATATATCTTTGCTTCTGGAAATTATATTCTCACTTGCAAAAGTTATTTCGAGTTTAGTTATAGTATATTCCTGAAGATTGTCGCTATTATTGCCATTGCTGTTAATGTCACCAACTTCAATTACATATAGACTGTAATTTGAATATGTGGTAGGAATAGTATAGGAAATATTACTCCATTCAAATGATGGACTATTATTAGAATTATTGTTCGTATAATTCTCGTCCCAATATGCCTGTGTTACATCCTGATTTTTATTGGTAAGTATGCAAATCTCTGCTCCATTGACATTGCTTCCAAATGTAACTTTTATATTTGTTATCGTCTTGCCACGATGTTCACTTGGTATCTGATAGCCCCATGCATTTTTGAAGTAGTTATCATTATTTTGATAATACTTATTATCTTCACCTTTTGCATTAGCAGGGATAACTGTGAGAACGTTGTTTTCAAAAGTTACTTCATCTTTTTTCTGATTTTCTACAACTGTTTCACTGTAAGTCATGTAAAAAAGATCCGGTTCATTACCACTATTCTGTTTTATGGTATGAGAGCCAGTCGAAAGATTATCTATTTCTAATACTCCATCATCATCGACAGTGTATAGTGTATTATCAATATAAAAACTTTCGCCGTTACTACCACCAAACACCAATATCAGTTTTCCAGTATAGTTTTCAGATACTGAAAAGCTTATAGAAGCTTTAGAATTTATCTTTAAACACTGTGTCAAAGTTAAGCCATTATAGTACTGTGTATCTTTATTGGTCGATAATTCTCCGGAAATATTGTAGAAAGAACTTAATGTACCGTTTGTGGTAAAGTTATGGGTTGTGTTGCCTGTGGTATATTCATCTTCACCATCAGTAGTAGTATTTCCAGTTGAAAAATTGCAAGTTGCATTATTTATCCTAAAATTAGAATTTTCAGTTTCAGAATACTTAAATACATATATATCATAAGTATTTCCTGTTTCAATATAACAACCGCCATTTTTAAAAGTGAATTTACTATCAGAAGAACTTACCATAGTGTGTATCCATTCAACTACAGTGTTGTTTTTTAACAACAATACTGCTACCTCACAAGATGATCCACTATTAGCCTGACAACTCGCCAATAATGAAGTCAACGTATTTCCATAATATTTACTGGTATTACTATCGCTCTCACTTATCGTTACTTTATACGCAGGATATGTACCTGTTAGTCCATCATAAGAAAACGTTGTATTTGACAAGCTATCATTTATGTTTGAAATGGTAAGCTCAGAATTGTAATTAACAGTAGCAAACAACAACCAGTTATCTCTAATAAATGAATTTGCTTGACCTTTGATAACCTCGCCAAAAGCCGTCATAAATTGTACTTCCACCCTATTTATCACATGCTTGACATTAGCATTATCTGTCAATGTCATTATAGTTATATTATTGGTTTTGCTTATAACTATATCGCTATTATTAAAAGGCACACTATATTTGCAGTTACTTGTTCCATCACCAGAATAATTACAATTTTGTGTTCCAATAGAAATCATGCCATTATAACCTTGTGTTCCTGATACCGGACTACTCCATACAGTGATTGAAGTTACTGTACACCCTTCATAAGCAGAAATATCATATTCAATCTTACCATCAACAAATTGTCTCTCCGAAAATACAAGAGTCTTTCCATCACTAGTAAGCGTACCATTCTGGCTACCTTCAATATACTCATCTGGCGGTATAATCGGATCATCTTCCGGTACACTTTCTCCGGTTCCGCTAATCTGCGGATTATTATTTGCACCTGCAAGTTTACGATAAACTTCAACGATTATAGAACTAATACCTCTACTATCATCGTTATACCAATTTTTCTTAATAGTAAGACTATTCTTTATAAGAGTATTAGTAACTGTAATCGTAGCCTCTCCGTTATCAGTAACATCCTGAGCTTTAACACTTGTCTTGCTGTAAAGATCCTGATAACCATAAGGTACATTTAATTCTTTTACTCTATAGTAAATATCTGTGCCATTTTCCTGCTTACGCAAGTTTGTGAATGTATATGATGTCGTAAATTTTGCACTATCTGCATATGACCAATTTACACCATCTGTACTCTTCTGCAACTCTACTGTTACCTCAATATTTGCAGTTTTAACAGGACTGGTATAGTCAATAACACCGCTTACATCTGTAGCGAGCCATCTCTTATTTACTGTCAAAGAAATTGTACCGCTTGCTTTCTGAGTATTCTTTACTATAATACTTTCACTACCCAGATATCCAACATTTTCATAAGAAACGTTATAACCGTCAACCGGTTTCTCCATAACATAATAATATAATGGCTTTCCATCTTCCTCTGTAGGAAGTTGTGCTTTTGTATACTGCCATGCCTCCCCGCCTATGCTGAAAGTTTCTACCATTTCGGCATCTGTAGGCAGATTATTTGAAAGGTAAATATTTGACTTGTAAAGAGTACATTCAACTGAAGGCATGCTAGATAAAATGTTATTATTGTTATCATCAACATCTGAAGCTGTTATCAGTGTTCCATCACTCTTGTGCCACTGTTTCTTTATAACAAGATCCATCAGCTTTACATTTCTCACAGTCACTGTTCTGTCAACAGTATTAAGACCGTTAGCTGAATATGTTGCAGTGTAGCCTTCCTTATTAACCTCTTTTATATAGTAATATATAAGCTTTTCAGTCTGATCATCAATCTTATCTTTAACAGGAAGATTTTCAAACTTAGCTGTCCAGTTATTACTTGGGTTAAGTGTTATCTGATTATTAGTATTATCATTCTTCTTTACAAGAACTATCTTACTTTCTGTAAGACTAGTCCCTATAAGACTAGTATCATTAATATCCAAATTAGATTCATATGCCTTGTATAACTGTATTTCTACATTGTCATTCTGATGATTTTCATTACCATCGTTCCACACTTTATTTACAGTAATACTGATATTCTGCTGCTGTGTATTACTGCCACCTGATGAAGTAACATTCTCCGATGTAGTCGGACAGTCAACATCATCAACTTCTTCATCTTCAAACTGTATATCGGCTCTGTGACTTTCACCTGTAGCAACATATTTGTATGCTATAATAGTACCGTTTGTATTTCCGGCACAGTTCACATAACCTCTCGGCACAAGAAATGTACCATTTTTCTGTTCACCAAGTATGATCTTGGCATCTGTAGGCATTCCATTCTTTTCACCGAATGGTGTATATTCCTTCACACCGTCTGAAGTAGTGGAATTAACTATATTGTAGATAACACGGCAACTTCCGTCATCAAGCGGAACTTCACCTGTTCCATACACCTGACTCTGATCATCAGCTCTGTAAACTTTCCATGATTTATTGAAAGCAATATTACTATTAGTTTCAATATCACCTACATCAACCGTAAGGAATAAAAACTTATCTTCTGTAATACCCTTTATCTCAAGAACTTTAGAACAAGTAGAGAAATTTATCAAAGGCTGACCGTTTGGATCATTGCATCTATCATTTTTTGTTAAATCAAGTGTATAATAAATATACTTGTCAGTTATATTCGTAAAATCAAGTATATAATTTTCTGAACCATTATCGATGATATACACTTTATTTTCTGTTCCCATTTTTGATGCATCATCAATATAAACAGTTTCTTTTGACTCCTTAGCCGCTATCGCCCTTGACATATCAGCAAATTTATCAAGTTCCTTTGTAACGTTGATATAATTTTCATTAACTTCAATATCAGTTTCAAGACTTCCGCCTTCCGGGAAATTACTTACCGGTATATAATACTGATTACCTGATTTATCAGTAATCTTATATCTGTTTGCCTCCTGCGTAACACTATACTCTGAACCAAGCACAAGCTTAGTCTGATAAGCGTTATCAAGAGGAGCATACTGATCAAATTTCTTTATATAGTTCACAGAACTCTTTCCGGCAAGTTTATTAAGATAAACACCGAACGCACCACACTGTATCAAATGATTTGTAGCAACATTTCCGTGAACGTGTGACTGGAACGCAGCTTCTTCTGCCAGTACATGAAAATGTGTAGCAACACCGAGTATAGCACCCGGATTTACCTGCATAGTAGAATCAGGATTATTTTCTGTTGAATGCTCACTTGTTACTGAAACATCTTCATAAAGCAAATGCATCGGTCTGCCAAATACATTGAACACATCAAAAGCATTCTGATTTATCATGTACGAATCAACTTCATCAGGTGTAGGATCAACTTCGACACTTTCGTAACAGTCTTCACTATGAGTATGTTCTTCAAATCCGCATACATACATATAACATTCATCTGTATGAATATGCTGTACACTCTCTGTAACCTGAGGAACTGTATCTTCGTTTGTATCTTCCGAAATTTCTCCTGCACTCTCTGATGCACTCTCAGAAACAACTGTTTCTTCTGTAGCTTCGATGATACTCTCTGTACCTTCAACTACTTCAGAACTTTCAGTAACTTCAACAGAAGCTTCCGTTTTGGCATCCCCAACTGTTTCACCTTCAAGCTGTGCTAACTGTACAAACTGTCCAATCGCCTGGGAAACTGCCTCGGTTGTAACTTCATCATATATAACTTCATCCAGTCCGCACACAAGCTTTTTACAGCTTTCATCGTGTATATGTTCTGTCTTCTCACAAATAAGGCTTCCAGCCTTACTGTCAGCAGGCATTACCAGAATAGAAGTTACTACTATAGAAACTACCATTGATAACGCAGTAAGGACAGCTATGTATCTCTTATGCATGCTATGGTTTCTTAATATGCCATTTACAAACTTCTGAACATCATTCATAACTGTCACCTCCCGCACTAATCATACCTTGTCTTTATTCTATCGTACCTATTTTCTCCCAGGGCCACATCCTGAAAATAACCTTTCCTATTATGTACTCCTCCGCTATACATCCGACAACTGTTGTACGGCTGTCTACTGATGTAAGGCGGTGATCCCCCATTACAAATATTCGGCTTTCAGGTACCTGGTACGGTAATTCTATATCGCACTCCCCAAGTGCTTTTTCATTAAGATATGGTTCGTATAGTTCCTCTCCGTTTACAAATACGGTACCGTCATCTTTAATGTCTATCACGTCACCGGCAGTACCTATAACTCTCTTTAAAAGTATCTTGTTATTAAAATAAAATGCCACGACATCTCCGCTCTCAAAACTCCCCTGCTTGTTACAAACTATAAATTCTTCATGTTCAAGTGTCGGTGTCATGCTTGTGCCCGTCACTTTAAGAATAGGAAGAAACAACATGGAAATCAGAACGGCTATCGCCGCAACAACTATCAACGATGCAACTGTACTTCTTAGCATTTTGAAATAATTTTTATGGTATTTTCTGCGTTTTATTTCTGCCTGAAGCTGTGAAGACGTTGGCAAATCTGAAATTGAATCTATTTTTATCATGTTACTCACCGCTTTTTGTTGTTATTTCTCTTAGCGGAACCTCCAAGATGTTTTGCTACTGCTGACTCAACTGCCTTTGTAAGCATTTCCATATTGGCATCCGAAAGTATCATATTTCCTCCACTCGAATATTTATCAAGCTTTTCCTTTAACTCTGCATTTTCCTGTTGCAGAGTTTCTATTTCTTTTCTCATAAAAAAAAGTATCTCAAGAAGCTCGGTTCTCTTTAACCTTTTTAATTGTTTTTCTGTCATATTACCAACTCCGGAACGATTTTTTTAGTAATTTTC
The DNA here is from genome assembly GCA_017848115.1 of Oscillospiraceae bacterium. GTDB lineage: Bacteria > Bacillota > Clostridia > Oscillospirales > Ruminococcaceae > HUN007. Next base: position 115,347 of record JAGAKZ010000030.1, on the reverse strand, counting down.
ATGTTTTTTATTCATCTTTATTATATCACCAATTCAATTTATTTGCAAGAGATTTTTGTGTAATAAGTACATTTTCGTATGTAATAACAATAAAATTATATACCGTATGTATATTTTGCAGTGACAAAATTGATGTTAGCCAAAAAAATATTTTTATTTGTGCAGATTATACGGTTAACGGTTTTTAAATGGTTTATATAAATTTTTTTATTTTCTGTGCATCTTAGGGCGAAAAATTACCTTTCAGGGCATTTCTATTGAAATCATATCAAAATATATGTTATACTCTCCTTAGAGAAAAAGTTATACTGTAAACCTTGTAGCAATGGTATATTTATGGTATACTAAAGGAGGAACAAATGAAAACAAAAATAAAATTTGATTATGAAAATCTTCTTGGTACTTTTGAACAGAAACAGGCTATTGTAAACAGTTTCAACCTTATGGATGATGACTTCTTTTCAGAGGTTATGAAAGACAAAGCCGCCTGCGAATATGTACTGAGAGAAATCACCGGCATCAAAGATCTGACAGTCATTGATGTAAAAATCCAATATGCACTGCGAAACATCGGCACACATTCTGTCACTCTTGATGTACTCGCAGAAGACAGCAACAGCAAATTGTACAACATTGAAGTTCAGAAACCGGATAATGATTATCACCCAAGACGTATGCGATATTATCAATCAAACATCGATATATCCTATTTTGAAAAAGGCAAAAAATATATGGAAATGCCGGATATTTATCTTATCTACATTACATTATTTGATGTTTTCAAGCTTGGAGATAACTATTACCATATCAAAAGAATTATTGACGGGCACGGTGTTGAATCAGACAATGGTGTTCATGAAATTTATCTGAATACCGCCGTTAAAACTGATAAACCAATCACTCGTCTTATGGAATATTTTAAAAATACAGACGCAGACAGAGCCGACTTCGGTCCACTGTCCGACAAAGTAAGAAACATTAAAAATACAAATCAAGGAGTGAATTCTATGAGTGAAGCTGTACTTGAAATGGCAGAAAGATATGCACAAAAAAAATTAGATGAGCAGAATAAAGAAAATCAGAAACAACTCGAAGAACAGAAGAAAGAAAACCAAAGAAAGTTAGCACAACAAAGACAAAACACTATAGAGAACATGCGAGCAAAAGGCCTGTCCGAAGAACTTATCATGGAAATCATAGGTGAACAGTTATAAAAAACTCACGCCCTTGCAGAATACATTATCTGCAAGGGCGTGAGTTTTTCTTTATTTGTTATCGTTACTGCAACCGCAGTTACATGATTTTTGTTTGTCTTTTGAACAGGAACACCCTGACGGACAGCCTATACATTTCTTTCCGCTTTTCTTCGCCTTATAGACATAATAAGAAGCAAGAACTACTATCACTGCTACTACAGCAATAATTATAACATTTTCCATAAAAATGACCTCTGTTAATTCTTAGCGCCTACTGTTTTAGCCTTGTTTCCGTTAAGAGCGTACTCTGTTTTGATTTTCCTGTTTGTATTTATACAGATTGCTACTATTATCAGTGCCATCGCTACAACTGCAATAAGTCCCGGAATAAATCCTTTACCGAAAGACCCCTCTGTAATAAGTGTACCTATCTGATATACAAGATAACCTACTGTATAGCCTACTGCAATCTGAAGACCTATACCGCCCCAGAGCCACTTGGCACTCTTCATTTCTGCATTCATGGCACCAATAGCCGCAAAACACGGAGGAGTAAAAAGATTAAACATAAGATAAGCGAGTGCCGCAACTTTTGTTATTGCAAATACACTTGCAACTTCTGCACCTGCACCTTCCATAAGTGCGAGTTCTTCTGTATCAATAAGATTTTCAAGACCAACAAAGCAAACAGCAAGTGTTCCTACTACATTTTCCTTGGCAATAAAGCCTGTAACTGCCGCTGCTGCAAGTTGCCACGAAAGAACACCTACTACAGGAACAAGAACATATGCAAACGGACCTGCTATCGATGCGAGTATTGATGCATCTGCTGTCTCGGCTTCTTTAAAGCTCCAGTCAAATGTCTGCATGATCTGAACTGCCGTATTGCAGAGGAGAATAATTGTAGCTGCTTTAACTATGTACTCCCAGCCTCTGCTGACCATAGTACCGAGTGCTCTTTTAAAACTTGGTATTTTATATTCAGGAAGTTCTATGATAAAAAATGATTTTTTTGCTCTGTATCCGGCTATCATATTTACAAGAAGTGCCCCCAAAAATATGAGAACAATACCCGAAAAATACATAAGCGGACTTACCCACCACTCATCTTTAAAAAACGCACCTGAAAAAAGAGCGATTACAGGAAGTTTTGCACCACACGGCATAAATGGTGCGAGCATTACAGTTGCTCTTCTTTCACGTTCGTTATGAATTGTACGTGACGCCATTACTCCCGGAACGGCACAACCTGTTGTGATAACAAAAGGTATAACCGACTTACCTGAAAGACCTACTTTTTTGAAGATAGGATCAAGAACTACAGAAACACGAGCCATATATCCACAGTCTTCAAGAAGTGCGATAAGGAAATACATTACCATTACAAGCGGAAGAAATCCGATTACAGCAATAACACCACCTATGACACCATCAACAAGAAGTGCATAGAGCAAAGGATTTGCATTGCTGAATTTACCGCCTACCCAGCCCTGAAATCCTTCGAGCCAGCCAACAAATGTATCTGCAAGAAAAGGACCTGCCCAGTACTGTGAAATCATCAGTACAAGCCCCATAACAACTGCAAAAATCGGTATTCCAAGCCATCTGTTAGTTATAATAGCATCTATCTTGTCATTTATATTTTTATCCTTTGTAAAAACTTTACGCTTTTCTACAGAAGAAACTATATTATTTACAAAAGCAAAACGTTTTCTGTCAGCTTCTTCAACTGCTTTTTTATCAGTAAAATCTATATCATTCTGCACATAAGGAGCTTTCTGTGATTTTCCCAACTGTTCTACTGCTTTTTTTATAACATCACTTAAACCATCCGATGAAGTGGATATTGTATTTACTACAGGACAGCCAAGCTTTTCTGAAAGAATCTTTGAATCAATATCAGTCTGTCTCTTTTTATTGACATCTGACTTATTAAGAGCAACAACGACCGGTATGCCGAGTTCAAGTATCTGTGTCGTAAAGAAAAGACTTCGGCTTAAGTTCGTAGCGTCAACAATATTTATGATAACATCCGGTTTTTCGTTTTTTACATAAGCGCTCGTGATACTTTCTTCGGAAGTAAAAGGAGACATAGAATATGCACCCGGAAGATCAACTGCGATAAGTTCCTCTGCCCCTGTACAATAACCCTTCTTTATCAGATGTTCTTTTTTATCTACCGTAACACCTGCCCAGTTTCCGACTTGTTCATTACAACCGGTAAGCGCATTGTACATGGTGGTTTTACCGCTGTTAGGATTGCCTGTTAAAGCAATTCTCATAATGATTTCCTCCTTATGTTATGTATTAATATTACTTATATTACATTGCGTTAGAATACGCTAACGCATTTTCAAAATAAAAAGCAGAATTAAAATTTTAATTAAAAAATCATACTAAAATCGCTTCTGCCAGATTGTTATCAATATTATATCTTCCGTCTTTTATCGAAACAACACAACTGCTTCTGAGACGTGAAATCACTGTAATAGGTTCACCGCTATAGCAACCAAGAGAAAACAGAAAAGCATTCAGTTCTTCATCATCTGTTTCTATTTGCCTGACGATATATTCTTTTCCTACTTCCGCATTTCTCAGATTCATAGTACACTCTCCGTTCTGTTTTGCTTTAGTGAATATACAATTAGCATTCACTAACCGTTAATAATGATATCACACTTAGCGTTGTTTGTCAATAAGGTTTTGAAAATAAAAGATATATTCATTAAAAACCCCTACGCTTTATATAAATCGTAAGGGTTTTTTGTGAAATTTTATTTTTTTTAAATCTTATTCGTTAAGAAGCCAGTCAAGAGCGTTTATTATTCTGATACCGTCAATATCTGTTACAATAGGTTTATCCATCGTAATAATAAACTTTTCATAATTATCATCAACCATTGTCAAAGGCGCCAGTTCACGTTGTCTTGTTTCCTCTGATACCATAGTTTCAGTAACCTGAATGTATTTCTTTTCATTAGTTTTAACAGCAATAAAATCGATCTCCTTATTGTTGATTTTTCCTACTGACACCTCATAGCCTCGTCTTAACAGTTCAAAATAAATAATATTTTCAAGAATATGACCACTGTCATCTCCACGATTTCCAAGAAGATAGTTACGCAACCCTATATCCACGATATAGTACTTACCAAGAGTTTTAAGATATTCTCTGCCTTTGATATCAAAACGCTGTATTTCATAAAATACAAATGCCTCAGTAAGAGCATTCACATAAGCACTTACAGTTTGTACTGCAGGTCTGTTATCAATTAATTTTTCATTTATAAGAGTATTTTTTATAGAATTTGAAGAAGTATTGTTTCCTATGTTATCTGCAAGAAACATCATGATTTTCCGCAAAAGAACAGCATCATTTATCTGACGTATGTTATCATGTTTTTTACGCTCAAGTATATCTCTGACAATAACAGCGGAATATATACCATCAAGAACAGCTGATACTTTTTCAACATCAAGACCAACATCAGCAATAGACGGCATACCGCCATATTTTACATACAAATCAAAAATATCTCTTGCATCAACAGGATCATTTTCCGCATCATAAATAATCTTCTTACTGCTTTTGTCTGAAAGTATTTTTTCTTTTAATCTGTATCCGTGAAAATCTATAAATTCTCTGAAGGAGAGTGGCAAAACTTTGATTTCAATATATCTGCCTGAAAGATAGGTAGACAATTCAGATGAAAGCAAATATGCATTTGAACCTGTAATATATATATCACAATCAATATCAACTCTGAATGAATTTATCGCCTTCTGCCAATCTTTCACAAGCTGAACTTCATCAAAAAAGAGATATATTTTTTTATCTGACACAACATTTTTACAGACATACTCATATAATGTCTTTACGTCCATATCCGAATACACCATAGACTCAAAATTTATAGATATAATCTGTTTTTCAGATACACCGTTATTTAAAAGATACTCCTGCATAAGTCCCATCAGAATTGATTTACCGCAACGTCTTATTCCGGTAATAACTTTTATCATATCTGTATCTTTAAAATCTATAAGCCTGTTAAGATAAAAATCACGTGCTATCAAAGTCTTTTTTTTCATAAAATCACCGTCATATATATTGAAAACAAATTTATTTTTACGTTCACTATAATTATATAGTTTTTATATTGCCTTGTCAAGTTTTTAGCGAGATTGATAAAAACTTTTTATTTTCAGACTTTTTTAATATTTACGCTAAAAAATTTTCTTTAATATTTCACGCACAATTATGCAAAGTTTTAAAAAATATTCATGTTATTTAGTGTGATTATTCTGATAAAACTCGTTGATTTTTACACGAATATCTGTTATAATATATTCATCATCTTAACCGGAGGACGACTATGTATAGAAAAATTATGAGCTACTTAGAAGCATGGAAAGCAAGCGAACACCGCAAACCTCTCATTTTACAAGGGGCAAGACAGGTCGGCAAAACTTACTCTGTACTGGAATTTGGACGTAAAGCCTATGAAAATGTAGCTTACTTCAATTTTGAAACCAACCCTAAGCTTAATGAAACATTCAAGGAAAACATAAGCCCTGATTATCTGATACCAATTTTATCTCATATCGCAGGGCAGACCATCATAAGAGAAAAAACTTTGATAATATTTGACGAAGTACAGCTTTGTGAAAGAGCTTTGACATCACTTAAATATTTTTGTGAAGATGCTCCGGACTATCATATTATTGTGGCAGGCAGTCTTCTCGGAGTGGCAGTCAACAGAACTACATTTTCATTTCCTGTAGGCAAAGTGGATATAAAAACCATGTATCCTATGGATATGGAAGAATTTATGCTTGCATTGGGTCATAATACTCTTGTAGAGCAAATCAGAAAATGTTTTGAAACTGACAGTCCCATGCCGTCAGCTTTGCACGACATAGCAACACAACTTTACCGTCAATACCTTGTCGTAGGTGGTATGCCCGAATGTGTAATGCTGTTTGCTCAAACAAAAGATCATATCCTCGTCCGTCATACACAAGATACTATCCTCACAAGTTATCTCAATGACATGAGTAAATACAACAACTTAAACGAAATCAAAAAAACCAGACTGACTTATGATAATATTACCGTTCAACTCTCAAAGAAAAATACTCGTTTTCAATATAAGCTTATAAAAAAAGGCGGACGTGCTTCCGAATTTGAAAATGCTATAGAATGGCTCTGCCTGTCCGGTATAGTATCGCAAATCTACAAGGCAGAACAAATAAAAAAACCTTTGGAAAACTACCGTGATATAGATGCTTTCAAAATTTACGTATCAGATACGGGCTTGCTTTGCGCAAAAAAAGATTTGGCTGCAAATGATATTCTCTATATGGTAGAAGAACTTAATGACTTTAAAGGTGGCATGACTGAAAACTATGTCAATATACAGCTTACTGTCAACGGCTATAAAACTTATTATTGGGAATCAGAACGTGGCGCTGAAATTGATTTTATAATTCAACGTAAAGGTCAGCTTATTCCGGTTGAAGTAAAATCAGCCGATAACACTAAATCCAAAAGCCTTAGAGTATACATGGACACTTATAAGCCTGCTTATGCCATTAAGATATCTGCAAAAAACTTTGCATTTGAAGATAATAAAAAGGTAATTCCTCTTTATGCAACGTTTTGTATCTGACAACTGTATAACAAAACCCGTAAATCAATATATAAACAAAACCCTGCTATAAAAAAACACATCAAATCAATGATATTATAAACAATAATACACTAAAAAAATTGACCCCCGCCTTTTAAACAAGGAAGACGGGGATTATAAATTTTACTGCATAAACTTTCTGTTACCGCACTTTTTATTAAATGACGGATTGCACGCATAAAAATTTTTAGAATCAAGACTATCCTGAACCATGCGAAGTGCTTCGCCGAAACGCTGGAAATGCACTATTTCACGTTGTCTTAAAAATCTTATTGCGTCTTTGACATCAGGGTCATCGGCAAGGCGAAGAATATTATCATACGTTGTTCGTGCCTTCTGTTCCGCTGCCATATCTTCGGTAAGATCTGTTATCGGATCGCCTTTTGACTGAAAATATGCCGCTGTAAACGGTACACCTGCCGCAGATGCAGGATAAATGCCGAGTGTATGGTCAACAAAATACTTATCAAAACCACTCTTCTTTATCTCGTCCATACTAAGATCTTTTGTAAGCTGATAAATTATCGCTGAGATCATTTCGACATGTGAAAGTTCCTCAGTGGAAATGTCCGTCAAAATCCCTTTTATCGCGTCATTTGGTGCAGTATAACGCTGACTCATATAGCGGAGTGAAGCAGCAAGTTCGCCGTCAGGACCGCCGAGCTGACTGCAGATAACCTGTGCAAGCTTTGCATTCGGAGTTTTTATCTTTACAGGGTATTGTAATCTTTTCTCATATTTCCACATATCAGTTCGCCTCCCTTTCCCATGGCCATGGTCCCGAAGTCCAGCACCAGCAATCATTTGCGCCTGCATCATCTATAGTGAGCGGTCCATATTTTGAAGTATACTCGTCACACGCTTTTTTGTACAGTTCTTTATACTTATTGAAGTATGAAAGGGCATTTGTACATTTTGGGTGCGTATCAAGATAAAGATTCAACTCAGTAAGAGCAAAACCATATTTCCTTATTGTATCAAGTAACATTGTACTCTCACTCATCTTGCATATCCCTCCTCCATAAACGGCAGATCAAGCTGTGGAAACAACGTACCTGCTTGTAATGCATCAGACGCATCAAAAGGTTCCTCCCATGTCTGAAATGGTACATACGCCATCGCCAGAGGTGTAGCTGACGGAAAACGTCCTGATGTTTCCATGTTACTCATCATATGATTTGCCATAGGTGGCTGTCTGCGACTTTTTATAACGTCAAAATAGCTGTAGTCCATATTTACTCCCCCTTTATTTATTGCGATACCGTAAAACCGGTATCCATATATATACTATGCATAAAAAGAGAGTTTGTGATTTAAATAATAAAAAGCTGTCACTCAAAAAAGATGACAGCTTTTTATTATTTATTAAGTGTTACTGATTTTCTGCTGCACGTTCCACTTCCGGAACTACTTCAACAGCTGAAGCAGGAACGTCTACAAAGTTTTCTGTTCTTGAACCGCATGCCTGACAGAACTGCTGATCTCTTCTCATAGCAGCACCACACTTAGGACATGTGCTTTCTATTTCAAGAGCTGCGATCTGCTGTTCAAGTTCTTCAATATGTACCATTGATGCTTTTATCTGACTTACAAATTCCATATACTCAGGTGCAGGATTTATTCCTGAAAGCTCATAGTATTTTTTACCGAGTTCGGCATATGCCTTATTTATTGAAGATTTTTCATTGTTTATCTGACTTTTTAATTTTGTTTTCTCCGCAAGTGTCTTTGACTTATCTGCAACGCCTGTTGCTGCTTTAGCCATATTTTCTCCTGCTTTTTCTGCAAATCTACCTACTTTGTCCAAAAAACCCATTTTATAATCCTCCTGATTTCCTTCATTTATCGAGAATATCACGATAAATACTGTTGTGATAATTTTCCACACATTTGAAAATTGTACAGCCATAAAAAACTTATCACCTTTCTGGGCATAGGTGCATTATTTTTTTGTGTCTGTATATTTAATTTTATCGTTTTTTTTATGTTTTGTCAATATATTTAAGAACATAATTTATAATATTTTTCAGATATTATGACAAACATTTATCGACATAAAAACAAATCATCCCAAAAATCATCCTACAGTTTTTATGATTACCGGCCTTTCTTGCGGCTTGTTTTCTGATATTTCGATTGTTTCAATCAATTTTCCTGCAATATCTTCAATGTCACAATCTGACGAAGTAATAAGAGTCATAAGCTTTTCACCCTTCTTTACATAATCCCCATACTCTTTTTCAAGCATTATTCCTGCTGTATAGTCTATGCTACTCTCTTTGGTCACTCTGCCTGCGCCGAGTGCAAGTGATGCTCTACCTATAACTTCACTGTCCATCTTCACTATATATCCGTCTGACAAGCTGTACACTTCACGTCTTAGAGTCGCTTTATCAATCATACCATAATCATCAATAAAAGCTGTATCGCCGCCCTGTTGCATTACAGAACGTTTGAAAACTTCAAGCGCCTTTCCTGAAACGATCGCTTCTTGGGCAAGTTTTCTGCACTCATCTTTTGTTCCTTTCCCAGCGAGTACAAGCATATATGCCGACAATTCCATGCACAGTTCATAAAGTCTGCCCTTATCATTACCTTTTAAAATTTCTGTTGCTTCTATTACTTCAAGAGTATTTCCTATTGCCTTTCCAAGCGGTATATCCATATCTGTTACAACAGCCATACATTTTTTACCTGCATTTTTACCTACCGAAACCATAAGTTCTGCAAGACTGCATGCATCTTCTGTATTTTTCATAAATGCACCACTGCCCATCTTGACATCAAGCAATATACAATCAGCACCCATTGCAAGTTTTTTGCTCATTATACTTGAACATATGAGAGGTATACTATCGACCGTCGCTGTTACATCACGTAAAGCATATAGAAGCTTATCTGCCGGGACAAGATTTCCACTCTGCGAAACTATAGAAAAACCTGTTTTATTTATATGATCTATAAACTGTTCAAACGGGATCTGTGTTTTACATCCGGGTATACTTTCCAGCTTATCTATAGTGCCACCTGTATGGCCAAGTCCTTTTCCCGACATCTTAGGAACGCTTACACCACACGCAGCGACAACCGGTCCTATAATAAGACTTGTCTTGTCACCTACACCACCTGTACTGTGTTTGTCAACTGTCACAGTGGATATTCCGGTTAAATCTACAAGGTCTCCCGAATCTCTCATCGCCTCAGTCAGAGCAAGTGTTTCCTTTTGAGTGAGAGATTTGAAACAAACAGCCATAAGCCAAGCAGACATCTGGTAATCCGGTATTTCCTTTTTAACATAGCCGTCTACCATTAACTTGATTTCTTCAGCTGTGAGTTCAATGCCTCTTTTGGTTTTTGAAATAATTTCATACATATTCATAAATATACCCCCTTTTTATAAAGAAAAAGCTTTTCTGAAATTAACATTCATGATATTTCAGAAAAGCTTTAAATCAACTATTTTTATCAGGTATAAACCACAGTAAACTTACCTGATTTTAAACCTAATGTTCTCGCAAATGAATAACCATCAACAGTTTTCTTACCATCAATAATTACATCTGCTATATATCCTCCGTCACCTTCAACAAGCTGAATCCATGAACTGTAATCAGAGGAGAGTGTGATCCCATATGCATTTTGTATTTTATTTCTGAGTGAATCAACGCTTAGTGTCACAAGATATCCGTAGTTAGGATCATATACATCATCATATGCACAAGGAACAGATCTGAGATATGGGATATCCTCATAGAATATATCCTTGCATGAAGCTGTCGCTCCACCACTTGATGCATAAAACTGTGTAAGTGCAAATGAACCATTATAATATACTGCCTGACCAAGCACAGACTTTACTGCGTCTATTATCTTCTGATCGGCACCCGGTTTTATCGCCATTCCGTTTGTAGAACCACCGGAATATTTTATGTACGTGTATGCTGCTATTGCCTGCGCTTTTATAGCCTCAACATCAAAAGATGAACCTATTTCGGCGTTACACACCATAGAAACGATGTCAACCACACCACCTGTATATCCTCTTACAGATATTGTTTCTGACTCTGCACCCGGTGTATACATAACTGTTGTTCCGGGATAATAGTGCTGTAATATCTGCAGATAATCATAATCTGAATATGTGGCATAAAAATTCGCACCGTTCTGGCTGAGACCTACACCGTGACCGTAACCATAGCTTGTAAGATAAAATGTACCGGGCTGCAAATCACCGGGTAATTCAACCGGTTTTGCTGACGGAGCAGTATCTTCTACAGGAGCAGGAGTAAGTACAACAGGCTCTGTACTTGTCGGCTCTGTCTGTGGCTGAGTTTCCTCAACCGGAGCTTCTGTTACTGCAGGAGTCGTTGTTTCAATAGGAACAAGATCCTGCTGCTGAAGTGTTTCGCTATAATCGGAAAGTTCTGCTTTCCACCAGTCTGTAACTTCATATTCCTCATTTTCTTCATTTTCAAGAGGCTCGGTATTAACCGTCGTCGTTGTTTGAGAAGAAACCGATACAAACGTTGTCACATCTTTTTCTAAATTTAAAGTTTGTATATTTTCGTTGTTTTCTTCATGATTGAGCGCTCTAACCGGGGCATAAGCACCATTGCGGAAAGCAGAAACCGATTCGCTTTTTACAACGTAGGAGTTCGCCTGCTTCTTAAGTGCCATTTCATTTACTGAACCTGCCACATTCACTGTAACCGCAGTTACAACGCATGCTGCAAATCCTGCAAATATACGCTTTAGCGGTAATTGTTCTTTCATAAAAGACTCCATCCAAACTCTTCTTTTAAGAGCTTTATTTTTAAATTTTCACTTATTGAAATACTTCTTTTTCTACACCTTATCGTCTGGAACTTCCGGTAGTGCCTTCATACGCATCTTCTCCGGGTCTGACCATTCTTGCCAGGACAACAAAACGTGTAGAATCGGTAGTATCACCTGTGTTGCATGTAGACATCAGGAGAAATTTATCTCCTTCCTTAACATCAACGTTGGTAGTTATAAGTGATTTATCGTTAATCTTCGCAAGGTATTCATCAAGTGACCATGCATCTGTTCCGGGAGCAAAGTTAATATAATTCCAGAACTCAAAATCCGAACCCTTGACGCCATTGCAAAGCATAAACGCAAAAACTTTGTACTGATAGTCAGCATAAAGCGAGCTGACTTCAATAATTGGGTTTGCCTCATAAAATGACTCATCACGCTGATATTTTTTCAAATCACTGAACATAGAGCCATCGGCCATGTTATGACCGTAAGTGAGAAGGTTATCTGAGTAATAATCCGGTCCGAAATCACATCTGTAATCCACAAAGACCCAACCTGCAGGATCAGCATTTCTGTCAAAGTTTGTGGATACATAGTATTCATTATCATTTGTTCTGACAAGCGGATAATCTATAACTGTATTGCTAAGACGTATCCATCCTACAGTATCCGGATTTGACTTTTTAGCCTCCTGAGCTTTCAGACTCAAACCATTCACAAAAGGAGGAAAAGTAGTAACCGGTGTTGTTTCTTCGGTTGTTGCCACCGTAGTAACAGGCGCCTCGGTCACAACTGCAGTAGTAGTCTCCGGTATCACCTCAACCCTCTTTTCATCTCCGTCTGAGGTCAATATATAAACTAATGCAACTATCGCAAAAATCAAAACAACTGCAACAATCGCTATTATAACTTTTTTCTTTCCCATAACAAATAATTTCTCCTCGCCAATCCCCGATTAAGCCTATTTAACCATACGGTACAAAACCGTCATCAACATAAGTATTTTTTTCTCCTCTTGCCTTATACCACTCAAGTGGCATGAGAGGATTAGGGTTTCTTGAATTATTCTCCGTACCGGAGTATTTGTCTTCGCCGTCTCTTAGTTTTCTTGCGGCAACTACAAAACGTGCATCTGTATAATAATCTGTTGAACACGTAGAAAGTATCAGAAGTTCATCTCCGTACTTCACATCAACTTCGTTAAGAACAAGAGAACGTCTCTTTATCTGATTTACATAATCATAAAAAGTCTTCTCATCTTCAAATTCGGTTGTCTGAGTATAATAAAAATCACACTCACCACGCCCGCCGTCAGCATAGAAAAAACCGAATATTTTGTACGTAGAAACTTCATACCTTGAAGAAAGTTCAATACAAGGATGATTTTCGTAAAAAGAATAGTTATGATCGTACTCAGAAAGGTTTCCGAACATACTTCCATCTTTCATCTCATGTCCGTAAACCACCAGATTATCCGAACGTTCCAAAGCATCAAGCCTACAGTTATAATCAAGATATATTGAACCTGCTTTGACTTCCTGTTTGTAGATATTATGATCAAGATAATAATCTCTGTCTGCTTCATTGCTACTCTGAACAATAGGATAATTTACCTTTGTATCACTACAATCACCGTTTTTATCAGGGATCTGTATATATCCTACGATATCATCATTTCCTATCTGCGCTATCAGATCTTCCATATAAGAAAGCATTTCGGTCGAACTTACCTTATTTGTCACATCATTGTCTATCAGATCCGCAAGCTCAGAAAGGCTTGGCACATTTTTCTGAATTTCCTTGTTCATCTGATTATTTTTATAATTTTCATAAAAATAATCAAAAACCAGAAATGCACACACACCAAACACTATGACTGCAATAAGAAAAATAATCTTCCTTATTACTTCTCTTACCGGATCTCCCTTCCAGGGGAACAAATTTTTCAGCACATCAAAATAAGAAAACTTCTTCCTGGCTTTACCGGCAGCTGACTTACCCATAATAAATCTCTCCTAAAAGCTGCTCAAAAATCCTGACTATATTTTTATTACATAACTGAATTGTTACTTAACATTAACAATTCTACCACCATTGTAACTCTTTTGTCAAGTTTTCAAGCAACATCTTTATCATTTTATATCTTTTCACCTTTAAACCATATGTTTTTTATTGCGTTTTTCACAAAAATACTTTAACGATATTTTATGAAATAATGAACAATTTATTAAATGGATTATAATTTTATTAGTTTCATCTCTGTTTCTTCTATCGCTTTTTTTATCATTTCGGAAAAATCAAATGCATTTTGCGCATTCTCTATTTCCTCGACACTTGGTTTAGTTTTAGGATGTTTTGGCGTAAAAACAGTACAACAATCTTCATATGGCTGTATTGATATATCAAACGTGTCTATTTTCCTTGAAATAGCAACTATCTCAGTCTTGTCCATTCCTATAAGAGGACGGAAAACAGGCATACGGCAGACTGCATCTGTACATGCTATCGCTTTAAGTGTCTGACTTGCTACCTGACCAACGCTTTCACCTGTGATAAGTGCAAGGCAGTCATCTTTAGCTGCAAGTTTCTGCGCTATTTCCATCATAAGACGACGCATTATTATAGTAAAATATTCTTCAGGACAATTATCCTTTATAGCTTCCTGTATTTCTGTAAAAGGGACACAGAAAAATGCTATATTTCCGCAATAACCTGTAAGCTTCTCACAAAGCTGTTCAACCTTTATTCTTGCACGTTCAGATGTATACGGAGGACTTACAAAATGAACTGCTGAAATATGTATGCCTCTCTTTGCCATCATATATCCTGCTACAGGACTGTCTATACCGCCCGATACAAGAAGCATAGCCTTTCCGCTGCTTCCTACGGGAAGACCGCCTGCGCCCTGGATTTTTACTGCATGTACATATGCATTTGTATCACGTATTTCTACAGTAACTGTTATTTCAGGATTTTTTACATCAACTTTAAGGTGCGGGAACTTTTCAAGAAGTCTTCCTCCGAGTTCCATGCATATTTCAGGCGATTTCATCGGAAAACGCTTATCAGCTCTCTTGGCTTCCACTTTGAATGTTCTTGCATATGTAAGAGTGTCTTCAAGATATTCGTATGCACCACTGCATATCTTTTCAAAATCTTTTTCTAAAACTGCAGCTTTACATATGGCAGCTACACCAAATACAGTTGCAAGCTTGTCCATAACCATATCAAGATCGGCATTTTCATCTGCTGACTGAATGTATATCGTTGACTGCTGTCTTACATAATCAAAATTTCCGAGTGGTTTGAGACGACGCTTTATATTTTTTATAAGCAAGTCTTCAAATGTATTTTTGTTAAGTCCTTTAAGGGCAATTTCCCCGTATTTGGCTAAAATAATTTCTTTCATACTTATTCCTCTTTACCTTTTTAATCTTTTCTGTGCTTCAAGCAGTGCATTTACAAACAAGTCTATTTCTTCTTTGGTATTTTCATGATTAAAGCTTATACGCAAAGCACTGTCTTCGAGTTTAGGGTCTATTCCAAACTGTGCAAGCACACCGCTTTTTGCACCTTTTGAACATGCTGAACCACTTGAAACATATATTTCTTTTTCTTCAAGAAAATGCAGTAATATTTCCGAACGTATACCCTTTACAGATATATTGAGTATATATGGAACGGAATTTTCATGAGAATTAATAAATATTCCGTCAATTCCGCTTAATTTTTCTACACTGTATTTTCTTAATTTTTCAAAATGAGCAAATCTTTCGTTTACATTTCCCGACAGCATCTCAACTGTTTTTCCGAAACCTGCTATTAACGGAGTGGCTTCTGTTCCGCCACGAAGATTATTTTCCTGCTTGCCTCCGAGATTTTGTTTTAAAAGTCGTACTCCCTTTTTCACATACAGAGCGCCGATCCCCTTAGGTCCATATATTTTATGGGCACTCATCGAAATAAGGTCTGCTTTCAGATCAGCCGGCTTTACAGGTATTTTCATAAACGCCTGAACTGCATCGCAATGAGTTATTATCTCACTGTTTTTCATCTTCGCCATTGAAAATATCTTCTTTACCGGAAGAATCGAACCTGTTTCGTTATTTACAAGCATAACGCTTATAAGGCAAGTATTTTCATCAACAGCTTCGGTAAAATCATCAACAGAAAACTCGCCGTCACTTCCCGGAGATATACGTATCACTTCATAGCCTTCTTTCTCAAGGCTGTCAAATATCTCCTTAACAGAGGAATGCTCCACTGTTGTAGTAACAAGACGTTTCTTTCTGCGTCCGTATGCCCCTGCTGCTCCCTTTATCGCAAGATTACTGCTCTCTGTAGCACCTGATGTAAAGTATATGGTTTCAGGTGTTGTCATAAGAGCCGATGCTATATTTTTTCTCGCATTATCCATAACCGCCTGCGCCTTTACACCAAGCATATGCAGTGACGACGGATTTCCAAATTCATTTTCCATACAATCACAAACCGCAAGAGTAACCGCTTTATCCGGTTTAGTTGTGGCCGCATTATCAAAGTATACCATAAAAATTTTTTCACCCTTTATAAAATTAGAGATGTATATATTATACCATAATACAATAAAAATTTCTACACAAATATATAGTATACTTTAGCTCATTTTAGATATATCTGCACAAAAATGCTGATTTGTGATATTTCAAATTGTTCGCTTTAAATTTCTAATTTACGTACAAAGCAAATATGTATGGAATATATTTGAAATTTAATGCGTTTTAGGGATAAAAATTACTTCTTAGGGAAAATCTATTGTGCCGATTACAAAAAAATGTTATAATCTCTATTATAAAAAACACTTCATAAACCTTGTGACATAAAAATATTTATGGTATAATTTAAGGAGAAAACAGATGACAAAAGAAATAAAATATGAAGACCTCATCGGTACTTTTGAACAGAAACAAGCTATTGTCAAAGACTTCAACCTCATGGATGACGGCTTTTTTTCTGAAGTAATGAAAGATAAATCTGCTTGTGAGTACATATTAAGGGAAATCACAGGAATTTACGATCTCAAAGTTATGAACGTAAAAACACAATATTCCATAAGAAATCTTAATACACATTCAGTTACTCTTGATGTACTGGCTGAAGACAGCAAAAGTAAAATATACAACATTGAAGTACAGAAACCAAATAACGATTATCACCCTAAACGCATACGATATTATCAGTCAAATATCGATATTTCATATCTTGAAAAGGGTGTAAAATACAAAAATCTTCCTGATATCTATCTCATATATATCACTGCTTTTGATATTTTTAAATTAAATGATAATTACTATTCGATAAAACGTACAGTCAATGGATATGATAAGGAAGTACCAAATGGCATACATGAAATTTATCTGAATACAGCCGTAAAAACCAACAGACCCATAACACCACTTATGGAATACTTTAAAAACACGGATATGAACATCTCGCACTTCGGTGCATTATCTGACAGAATAAAACAAATCAAACATACTGAAGAAGGAGTGAACGCTATGAGCGACGCTGTAAGAAATTTTGCTAAAAAATATGCTGCAGATATTAATGCCGATTTGACTTTGCAGTTGAAAGAAACCGAGGAAAAAATGAAAAAAGAAAAACAAATTTTAGAAAGTGAAAAACAGGTTTTAGAAACTCAAAAACAATCCGCTATTGAAAAATCAGAAAAACTCATCAAGAAAATGCGTGAAATGGGAATGTCTGATGAACAGATTAAAGAAATAACAGATAATTGACCATTACAAATTCAAACACCGCCGAAAGTAACCTTGAAACTTCCGGCGGTGTTTTGTTATTTTTTATTAAGCACATCACAAAGTGTTATTTTCATACTTTCTTTATTTTTCATAGAAATACTCACTATATCCATTATTTTCTCAGTATCGTTTTCCTCAACATATTTTACAGGGCTATCGCTGTATACAACAAGACAACCGGCTGATATTTCTTCGTTTATTAGTTCGGAACATATTGAAAATGCCTCATATTCATAAATCACGATCAGTTCAGTATGACCGGTAAAAAAATCATTACCTGATTTAAGCTCTGCCGACCTGACAGCTTCTTTGAATGTAGTGCCCTCACCGATATATGTTTCTTCGGATTCAAATGGCCTCATACATATTTTATATCCGTTTTCCGTGTATTCTACGGCTATTCCCTGAATAAATGCTCTGTCACGCACTTCCAGATTTTCAGTACAGCCTGTAAAAATAAATAAAAGAAACATCAATGAAAATATTATTTTCCTCATGCCGATACACCTCGTTCTGATTTTCTCATATATCTGTAAAATACCGAAATATACACAAGTATCAGCATAACAATGACCGACAAATACCCTGCCGAATAAATCTCATGCATATGAAACCATATACCTCCCGACAGCATGAGAACTACACCCGAAAACTCTGAATACTTTATATATTTTCCGGCAAATACCGAAACAGCAACAGCGTCAACGGTTATGTTTACTATACAGATAAGCGTGTTTATCCCGATAAATAATGCATCTGAACGCTGTACGCTCAGAGGTTGCGAAAATGAACATATTTCAAAAAACGGACTATCAGAAATAAGTGACGCTCTTCCAAGCACTATCACTCCCAGAAATGAGATCATTTCAACCAGAATAAGTTTTGTAAGAAAATAAAGCATTATCGACTTGTACTGATTTTTCTCAGCAAAACAAGGTAAAATAAGCAGTGCAGGAAGTTCAACCGAATTTGAAATATCATTTATCACATAATACCATACACTGTTTTCATCATACTTTGATGTAATATTTGAAAATTCCGCCTGACTGTAAGAAGTAGCAAAAAGCACTGCGACAAAGAAAATAAAAAGTCCTGCAACTATCACCGCACTTCTGCCTGCCGAATGTATTCCGAGCCTGCAACAGTAAAGTACAGACACTGCAAGCAATATAACTATCATAGTATTTCCAAAAGACGTCAGACCCGAATTTTCATATCTGAGAATACTGAACATTCTTGAAAATGATATCATTCCTGCAAATATAAAATATACTGAAAACAACATTGACGCCGGCAAGCGAAAATTTGCTTTGTACTTTTTCTTCTTTAAAAAACATATCACAGGCACAGCCAGTACAAACTGTACCAAAACAGATATAAGTGTTCCTGTCATCTGCGCAACCGAATATGATACGGCAGAACATATAACAGTAAAGGCATTGCTCAGAAAAAGAACTGCCCATAACTGTCCATAAGAAATCTTCATACACAGCCTCCCGTTATTTTATTTTCTCTATTGTAAAATTGCCTTTTTGCATTTTTCTGAAACTTACCCTTGTCATCACATCACGCATAGCAGACATTCTGAAAGGCGATACGGGACCTGTAACAGGAACACCGTAGCTTTCCGTAGAACATATATTGAAAATCATTACCGCTCCCAGAATACTTATCCCGTAAAGCCCGAACAAACCACCCGATATCAGAAATAAAAATCTGAACACCGTGATCGTATGATCCAGTGACGGTATAACAAAACCACTCACAACAGATATCGCTATGACCGTAAGCATCGGTGTACTGATAAGCCCTGATTTCACAGCCGAGTCACCTATGATAAGTCCTGAAACTATACTTACCGCTCCTCCGACAGCCTGAGGCAACCGTATACCTGCCTCACGTATTATCTCATACATAAGCAATACTATGACCGATTCGGTTATAAGCGAGAGAGGCGCTTCCTGTTCTGCTTCAATAAGCATAAGAAGCAGTGATCTGTTAAAAAATTCGGGATGATGTATAGCTATTGCAACATATACCCCCGGAAGAAGCAGAGAAACAAAAAAAGCCAGATACTTTATCCAGCGTATAAACGTAGCATAGTACGGCTTGCAGTTGTAGTCATCCATAGTCTGAAAGTTTTCCACAAAAAGCTTTGGTATCACCGTAACAAACGGCGTACCGTCCACTATTATGCCGACACGGCCTTCAAGAAGTTTAGCACACAGCACATCAGGTCTTTCTGTAACTCCTACCGAAGTAAATATACCCTTTTTTCTGCTTTCCAGAAAAGGCCTTATATATCCGCTCGAAAGCACAGTTTCAAGTTCTGCCTTTCCAAGCGACTTTTTAATACGGTTAATGAGATTTTTGGATACACGATCAGTCATGTACACCAGACATATATCCGTATGACTTTTACTCCCCATTACCATAAGTTCCTGTTTGAGAAAAGGCGTTTTAAGCCTGCGTCGTATAAGTGACATATTTATACGTATGGTCTCTGTAAAGGCGTCATGAGAGCCCATTATATTCTGTTCTGATGTAGGTTCGGAGATTCCTCTTATTCCGTACCCCTGTACTCCGAATCCCAGCGCCTGAGTATTTCCGTCAGCAATAAGAACAGCAAATCCCGAATTTATAAGACGCATAGCATCTCCGTAGTTATCTGCCTTTGGTCTGTCCACAGAAAGCAACATATGATTGTCTATATGGTCAAAAAGACCCGTTGCATCGATTTTCTGCTCTGTATTAAGATTAAGTTCCGTAAGAGGTACAAGTACAAGCCTTGTAACCACCTGAGTTGACATCATACCCTCACAACTGAGCAGTGCTGTTTTTACACCGCATATCTCCACTTCATTTATCATGAGATCTGACGAACCTGAAGTTATTTCCTTAAATCTTTTTATTTTATCTTTTAATGAAAAATCAAGTTTTTCATCCTGATAATCAAGAGTAATATACATTTCCATTTTAATCACTTCCGGATATTTTTTTATCTGAATATAGTATTATCTTTTTATGCATAAATAATACAGCAAAATAAAGATATAATAAAAAAAGAAGGAAGTGTGATATATGACTATTATGGTAATACGAACTTTTATTTTATACATTGTTGTAATCTTTTCTGTAAGATTTATGGGTAAAAGACAAATAGGTCAGATGCAACCAACAGAACTTGTTATAACTATTCTTATATCAAACATTGCTACTATCTCCCTTGAAAACACTGATGCACCTCTTACAACGGGAATCGTTCCTATACTTTTTCTTATATCTGTTGAAGTAATCATGTCAATAATTACACTCAGATATCAGACTTTCAGAAATCTTGTTTCCGGAACACCACAGATAATAATAAAAAACGGCACTCTTGATCAAAAAAAATTAAAAGCACTGAGAATGTCTATTGATGATGTACTCGAAGCGCTCCGTGAAATAAATATCTTTGACATCTCCGAAGTTCAGTTTGCAATAGTTGAAACCAATGGCAAAATCTCTGCATATCAAAAAGCACCATACCGCAATGTCACCCAAAATGACATTAATGGTATAATGCATAACTGTGATCCGCCGTATATAATAATAAATGACGGCAAACTACTTCCCAAAGGTCAGTATGCCGCCGGAATAACTGTAAAAAAGCTCGAAAAGATTCTAAAAGAAAACAAAACAAGAACGCAGGATATATTTCTGATGACTTCTGATAGATTTGGAAACTACAATATAATAAAAAAGCAAAAGGGGTGTTGATCCGATATGAGTCGTGTATATATAAGTTTTGCTATAATAATATCTATCATCATTATTAGTATCTCATCACTATCAATGATGAAACATGAATATGAAAGATTTGACATTCTTATAACAGAAATAGAGACCCACATAGGAAAAGATGAATTTTCTGAAGCAATAGAAAAATCAGAACTTTTATCATCCCAATGGATCTCAAGTGCAAAAAAATTATCATTTTTTGTAAACAACACAACACTCGACGAAATCACTGACAGCTCAGCAAAAATAACTCCACTTATCAGATCTGACAGTGATGAAATCATCGCAGAAACCGAATTTTTAAAAAAACGGCTTAAGAGAATATACTCTCGTGATATGCCTTATGTGTACAATATTTTTTAGTATTCCATATACTTGTAAAATCTTATAACCTGCCAGCCTCTTTCTGTTTTCACCATAGCTGAACCATAATCGGAAAACGGAGTTGCTTCTTCAAAGATTTCATCAATAACCTGTTTTTCCTGTGTGGCAAAACCAAAAAGCCCATCTTTTTCAGTAACTGTCACACCGGAAAAATATACATCTGTTTTTTCCGTTACGTTTCCTTCAAGATCAAGATACACTGTTTGTCCATCCTTAACCGCCGTTATAACTTCACCAAATTCACAAGTACCATACTCATTAACTTCTATACTATCATATTCAAAATCAGTAATATTTTCGAAAGAATTATTTATAAGTGCCCATTTTCCATCTTTACATACCGCCGCTACACCGTATGCAAAAGAACTTGCAAAGTCGTATTCCATCTTATATTCTTTATACATAAGATCGATATAACCATACTTGGAATCCAGACAAACCGGTGCATAGCCGTCACGATATGTTCCTAAAAAGGTATAATTGTTATTTGGAACGTATTTTTTATTTCCGTTAATATCGGCAAAGTACCACTCACCATCTCTGCAGACCGGAACAACATCATCATGCCTGTTATATCCACCAACAGCATCGTACTTTGCAGATATTTTCATATCACCTTCACTGTCAATAACTCCCCATTTACCTTCATCGCTCATTACTGCTGCATATTGCCCATAAAAACCATATGTATCTTCAAAGCTTTTTACATATGTCCTATAACGATATGATGCGTCCATAAGCATCTCTTTCATTTCCTCGTCTGTGACAGGTGCATTTGTGAGTACACCTATAGCCTTTGCATATGATTCATCCTCAATATAATATTGAGCTTTCATGATGTAAGCTCTGTTATTTTCAGGATCAACACCTATAGCCCTATCGCAATAATCGAAAAATCCATTTCTATCATCACAATTCTTATAATTTTCAGCTACCTTGAGCATATACTCATAATTTCCAGGCGTTAATTCCAATGCTTTAAGATAACATTCTACTGCAGTAATATACGCACCCTTGCCTTCATGTTCTTCGGCTCTTGAAACATAATAATCCAGATCTTCTTTATCAGAACTACCTAACATGCCACTCCAGCCAACCGCTATCATTACAATCATAATTACAAGAACGCCATATTTTTCATTTTTATTGCTCTTTTTTTTACGGTTTTCCTTCTTCATTTCATACTCCTTATAATCCTAAAAATACATACAGAACCGTGCCTACAAACGCAAATGGCGCCATAGGAACAAGTGACTTCATATTACACTTTTTCAACGCAACGAGTAATAAACCGGTTACTGCACAAATGACTGACGAATATATCAGAACATCGAGCACTTCTGCTCCTCCCGTAAAAAAACCTATAACCGCATACATCTTAACATCACCTGCACCAAGATTTTTACCTGATACAAGTGCTGTAAGTCCAAGCACTATAAATCCTATGAGCATACCTATAAGTGATTTTAACATTATCTCTACAAAATTTTTACTTAAAACGCCATCAAATATTATAAGCAGAAATCGTATAACAATCATTCCGAGGACATATTTATTAGGTATAATTTTGTGATTAAAATCAATTACTGCAAGGAGAAACATTGCATTTATAAGGATAAGTGTACTGAATGATGACAGCATACTGATATCATGATTTTTCATAATCAATGCTGCTACTATATCAAACAGAAGATATACTGCCAATGAACAAAAAAACCACTTACCCTGAGTTTCTGCTTTTTTATCTCCTTCTTTTACATTTTTTAGTTTTATAAAAATAAATGCTGAAATTACAGCTGTCAGAATTCCCATCAAAATAGCCATAATATTAATGCCTTTCTCTATATATCAAAGTGCTTTTTCGCTGAATACAAAGTCTATTTTCACCTTGTGTTCATCCGAAATGCTCTTTCCGATTTCCAAAATTGAATTGTACAGTTCTTCGTTTTCCTTTGCCTCTTCCGGAATGACAACTATAAGTGCTGACTTTCTATTTTTAGTAAGTATAGTCTTTACAGTTCCATCCTCCATCTTTATATCTCCGCCTACATTACTGGTGTCTTTAAGAACTTCCTTTGCATATCCTCTCAAAACGCCACGGAACTCCTTTTCGTTAAGTTTAAAAGCAGCCGCACCGCTAAGTGACGAATCATATGATGAATAAGTTTGTGAAAATACATTTACAGTACGGATAGTTGTGAACACGCCCTCTTTTTCATCATAAAGATGAATACCTTTTCCGGCAGCTGTTGCTTTATCGGCATTTTCTGATTTTATCTGTGCTACCCACGCCTTGCCTCTCTCAAAATTCAGAAGTTTCCACTTGGTAGGTTCATTTTCTTCCTCTTCTTCAGCCTCTGACTCTTCCTCTTCGGTTTCTTTTTTCGTCATATTGCCGAGCCATGCTGCTGTGCTTGCATTATTCTGCATTGTAAACTTCATATCATCTTCAAAAAATCCGAAAGTATTGAGTTTCAGGTTATAAATAGCCGTAAGTTTTACTGATTTGCCATCTTTGAGCAAAGTCGAATAACGAAAATCTATATCAGATATAGTTATTCCGCTTAATTCCTCAAGATATTTATCAGCCTTCGTTTTATTTTCAGCTATATATTTTGGCATAAGCATGTGACAAATACCTTCTACAATCGGACCGCTTATCGCCATGTCAGCCGTATCTCCAAGCAGAAAATCTGTAAGCTCGGTTATGACCGCCATTCCTTCAGAGTCCTCACTGGTTTCATCACTCATAAGCCCTGTCATACCGGCTATATTCTCTACTGCTTCTCCTACTGTCATATTTGATTTGACTATTGCATCTGTAAGCGAAAGCTTATCAGCAGCATAACAGTACTCTGACAATTCTATTGCCATTCTGTTCACGCTGTGCTGTATCATGCTTTCAACACGAATTATACGAACCAATGACAGTATAAGAACAAATCCAAGTAAAAATATAGGCAAAGCCAGTGATGCTTCAACCGTCACTGAGCCTTTAAATGTTTTTATTTTTTTCATTTTCCTTAATCTCCGTTTATTCCAAGACTGTCCAGAACACCATTTATTTTCTCTCTTAACGCAGAAAGTTTTTCTCCCAGTTTAAGTTTATCTGCAAGATATCCCATGGCATTCGCAGTTATATCCGTATTCCTTACAAATTCTGCAGGATCAGATGTTATTGATGTTTCCGTAGCTGTTATTTTATAAGAATCTGCTATACCTATAATATCAAAAAACTGAGGCATGGAAACCTGTTTCTCAAGCTTTACGGTTATGCGTCTGCTAAGAAGGTGACGCTTTACATCAATATTACACTTTATATCCTCCTCTTTAAGAAGAATATTTTCAGTTTGAGCTATAAGGCCTTCGTTAAATAAATTATTTACTTTCCCCTTTACTATGTATCTGTAAGGTGACATATCTTCATACGCCTTTTTTACAGTACCTACAGTTATCTCACCTTCACTGCCTACTCCCGAAACATACGAACCGCCTAATTCATCATATCCCGGAAATGATATTGATTTTGATGCCATCATAGACGTTGTTGCCGCCATATCATGAATCACCGCCGATTCGTACATATACATCCCCATGTATAACATAAACACTACTACTATAATTACTACAGGATATACGAAAGCGGCTTCTACAAGCAAAGCCGCTCCCTTCTCCTCTTTGAAGAACTTCACCATATCACTTACACTTTTTCAACTTCTTTGTTGATATTCTTAAAGATGTTATTTATCAAAGTAGTGATACTTTCACGGAATATGATTACAAGACCTACAACAACTACTATTATGAGAAGTATAGCGATAAGGTTTACTTCGCCTCTTTCATCCTTGAGTGCGTTCATCATCTTTGCCTTTGCCTGAGCCATTTTAATTGTTGCTTTTGCTGCTGTTTTTGCGATTAAATTTTTCATTTTTTTACTCTCCTATTTATTATTTTTTATATATTAGTAAACACCGGAACTATAACCATTATTATTATTGCGATAAATATTAGTATCATCGGCAATAACAGTTTCTGTTCGACAGCGTTTCCTTTCCTTTTGACCATATTCTTCTTTTCCTCCCACTGCTCATTGGCTGCGTTCTGAAGAGAATATACAAGCTCTGTACTTCCTTTCTGAAGATTCTGATTTAATGTACTGACAAACTTTCTTATCTCCTTTGTACGACATCTGTCTGCAAATGCATTAAAAGCGTCAGATTCCGGCATTCCGTTATGAATATCATCATAAGTCTTCTGCATCTCTTTACAAAGCAGTGAATCAGATGATATGGCTATTTTATTCCATGCTTCTCTGAATACCATACCCGCATTAACAAGAACTGTAAGTCTTGATATAACGTCCGGAAGCTCACACAAAAGTTCATCATGTCTTTCGCTTACCTTTTTCTTGATATCTTCATCTATATAAAACAACATAAGTATTGATACTACTGCTCCAAGAGCTCCGAATTCCACACTTCCTGCTGCTGATGCAAGCAATATTATTATCGGAAATATTGTGACTGCGTATGTTATCTGTGCCCCTGTTATCAGATATGTATAAAACTCTGCGTATTTTGCTCCGTAAAGCTCTGCAGCTCTGCTTCTTTTCAATGCATATTTTTCGCCTCTGACATTAATCTTCAACATTTTCATAATCGCAAATCCGATAAAGAAAGTCGAACTCAGGGGATATTCCTTAGCTGCTGTTGTCTTAATGACATCTGTATACTTTGTGCTATTACGCATAAAAAGCATTGTCCAAAAAAGAGCGGCGACGGTTCCTACTGCTGCCATAATTATTTTAGCAGTACTGTCCATAAAAAATATCTCCTTTCCTTATACCTTTATTTCCGTTATTTTTCTTCCGATTATGTAAGAAACCGCAATAAGTACAGCGCCTATAACTTTTATTATTACATTTGTTGCATTATTGGCAGCCATTTCCCCTCCAAACGATTTCATCATCGGCATTATAATAAATGGCATACAAGTCATTATAAGAAGATCATTTTTTCCTTTTGATGCTGTTACCTGTATCTCAGCCTCAATCGCCATCTTGTCACTCAGGATTCTGTAAGTAGCGCCTATTATATTTTTCATATTACCACCTGTACGGTTGCATATCTGAAATGTTTCAGCAAAACTCATAATATCCTTCTGTCTGCTTCTCTGTGCAAAGTCCATAAACATATTTTCAGCGGTGTAGTTATTTTCCATACCGGTATTTATTATCGCAACTTCCTGCGCCATTATAGAATTTTCACCATACTGCTGTACCATATCATTTCCGGCTGATTTTATTGCCATGGAAATATTCTGACCAGCTGAAAGGGAGGCTGACAGTGATTCCAGAAAGTCACGAAACTGAATAAGAAGCTTCTCATCCCGCTTTTTCCGGAAAAACTCCGTCCCCGGCTTTTGCATTACAACAGCAACAATCACACCAAATATCACCGCAAACAGGGAAATTTTAAAGAACAATCCAAAAGCAAGCGTTCCTGCAAGAATACTTGCTACACTAACCATTACCTTTTCCTTTACTGTCATACTGTAATATGCATAATCTGTTCCTGTTCCCAGAATTCCTTTGTTATGTTTTACTATGTTTTTTTTCTTCATATGTATTTTCCTATATTACCTCATCAATTCCACTTCTAAGTAATTTTTCGTCATAATAAAATTTGTTTTCTGTTCTCCTTAATTCGCCTCGTACTGTTTCAACAGTACTTTCCTCTGTTTCTTCAAACTTGAAAATAGGATTTAATACTATTTCTCCGTTTGTTACGCCTCTTACTTCTGTTATCTCTGTAACTTTTCTTGAATGATCTCGAAGTCTTGAAAGATGAATTACAACATCAACAGCTGACGCGATCTGTTGCCTTACCGCTGCAAGCGGTAAACCGTCTGCACCGGTAAGAACCATTGTTTCAAGTCGGCTCATCATATCCGAAGCCGAGTTTGCGTGTCCTGTTGAAAGAGAACCATCATGTCCGGTATTCATTGCCTGAAGCATATCGAGGGCCTCTGCTCCACGTACTTCCCCGACTATTATTCGTTCGGGACGCATTCGAAGCGATGATTTTATAAGATCTCTCATGGAAATCTGTCCTACACCGGACGTATTGGCATTTCTGGTTTCAAGACTTACAAGATTTTCTACATTTTCTATCTGTAATTCTGCCGAGTCTTCTATAGTAATTATTCGTTCATCATGAGGAATAAAATTTGAAAGAGCATTGAGGAACGTAGTTTTTCCTGACCCTGTACCGCCACTTATAAATATATTGTATCTCGCCTTTACCAATAACTCCAGTTTGTGTGCTATATCAGGAGTTATAGAACCGTATTTTATAAGTTGTTCTATCGTCATCGGCTTTTTGGAAAACTTTCTTATAGTTACTGCCGGCCCACTCAGTGAAATCGGCGGCAAAACTACATTTACTCGAGAACCATCGGCAAGTCGTGTATCCACTATAGGATTTGCCTGATTTACTTCACGTCCTGTAGCAGAAACTATCCTCTGTATTATATCCTCTAGTCTCTGCGGGCTTTCAAATTTATTATTAAGCCTTTTTACTCGTCCGTTTTTCTCCACATATATGTTATCATACCCGTTTATCATTACCTCAGTTATGCTGTCATCTCTCATTATAATGTCGAGAAGTCCAAGTCCTCTTATCGAACTGAATATACTCTCTATTATATCCACCTTATCGTCTATTGACAAAAAAGTGTCACTTGTTCTTTGTATTATTTCCTGTTCTATTCTGTTATAAAGCTCATCATCAGACATTTCACTCAGATTGAAATTTTCCATGACGTAAGCTTTCATCTCAGCCGTCATACTTTCTTTGCGACTGTTTCTTATTTCTGACGCTGTCATGCTATAGTCCCCTGTTTTCTGACGCTATTCATCTTATCAAATATTCCCGAAAACGCCATTTCTTTAACGATTTCCTTATCATCATACATCTCCAGTTCAGGCTGTATACCTATCACCGGAAAATCTGTCCGGAATATACTAGCATTTATAGTTTTGTTAAAAATAAGTCGCACTTTATCAGAAACATTCAGATTTTTTCTGTTATCAAGACTCTTTATAGCTGACGTTCTTCTTTCAAGCTGAACCTGAGAAGTTTTTCTGTTATCGCAAACTATAATTACTTCCTTTGCCTGTTCCATAAGGTATATAAGGCTGTCACAAAAATAAAAGTCTGTTACAACCACTATGTTATGGTATCCAAAACTTCCGCTCATTTCATCAAGCAATGTTTCAAGTTCGTCGAGATTTATCTCAGTATAATCAAGAACATCACGACATCTGTCATAAAAATAAACACCATCATCACTCTGCTTGACAATACTTTCAAGTTTAAGCGTCATATTCACTTTACGACTCTTTATTGCAAAAATCGCATCTGTAAATGAACCTTTTCCTGATGCCTCGAAAATATTTTCAATATTTCCAAACTGTTTGAGATTCAAAAATAATGTCTTTCGTCCCTTTGCCGCAAGATATCTTGCATATGCTGCAGCTGAAGTTGTTGCTCCTGCACCATCAAATCCTGAAACAAACAAGCTTATTTCGGATTTTCTCGCTCCTGAGTTTTTATACTTCACCTTATCAGCAAGCTTTTCAGAATAAAGCCCCAATATCTGTTTATAGATAAGATCAGCTCTCTGAAATTTACATATCGCATGATAATCGCTGTATGTATCTATCATCTTTGAATCAACAAAATATGCAAACATGCAAAAATCTGCAAGCCTGTCTGTTCTTATCTCTATATCCTGAGCTGCCATCAGAACATTTATCTTATTTTGTCTTACTGCTTCCGTTACTGTTGATTCATCTGTAAATGAGTAAACCTCAACCTGATTTTTGTAGTTGTTATTAAAGTATTTTGATATTCTGTCAAGATACACTCTGTCGTGATCTACTATTCCAAGCTTGATTTTTATCATAACATTTATTCTTCGCTCCGCGAAGTCTCCTTTCAATTTTTTACAATTCAATTTTACAACACCGAAAGCAGTTTGTAAATATGTGACGACTATTGTGACACATATTTTTATGATATACATTTTCTTTTGCGACACTAATATAATAACATCTAAAATGATATATTACAATAGTTTCGCCCTAAAAGGAATTTAAATTCCCCAAAAGGTTGTTTTTTTACTTTTAATGGATTTATTTTTTGTATTTAATCGACAAATTGCAACAAACATTAAAAGAAATTTATGGTAAAATAATAAATGTACAAATATAACTACTAACTGAGGTGAAAAAAATTTGAGTGATTTTTCAAAACAACTTTCTTTTTTTATAAAAGAAAGAAAGGTAAACATATCTGCTCTGGCAGCACACACACAAATAGACAGAACCCTTCTGCACAAGTATATTTCAGGAACAAGGACACCTGCTGATATAAAAATAGTAGAAGGTATATCAAAAGGTCTCATGCTTTCAGTTGATGAAAAAGCAGAACTTGTCAAAGCCTATAAAATTACAACCATGGGAAAGGAAGCCTATCTGCAGAATCTGAACACTGAAAAAATAATAAACTATTTTTCAAAACTTCCAGAACCGGATATATTTGAATACTGCACAAAATCAGAGTCGCTGTTTTCATGTACAGTAAATGATAACCTTTCCGTACAGACAACGATTAAACGAATTTTAGAAGATGCAGATACGACAAATGTTTTTGTATCCGCTCCGCCCCATGAAAAATTTATATCCCATGAGCTTACTTCAATAAGTGTGAATCGCCCTGACATCCGAATAACACAGATTCTTTCATTTGACAGTAACTATGAACTGTACGGAAATAATCTTAACAGTTTTGCAAATATAATACCTCTTATAATATTTTGTGAAAATTACAGCCCCCTTATAAATTATACGCACAAATCAGTGCGACAGGATTCATTGTCGCTTATGCCTAATCTTATTTTGACATCACGATATGCATTCACATTTACAAATGATTTAAAGCATGGTATACTCCATACCGAATCTGAAATATTATCACTTTATCGTGAACTTGCTTCAAGAATCTCTAAAAGCTCATATGAACTTATATACAAAAAAATAACATCCGCTCCCGAAGAAACAGACGTCATATTCAAAATAAACAAAAATCTTTTTATTGAAAAAAACTCTGAATACATTTCTATGATATTTGAAAAAAACAGTATATTTTATCGTATAATAATACACGAACAAAGCTTGCGAAATATTTTTGAAAATTTTATATCTTCACTGTCTCACGAACAGACTGTTTCAGACGAGAGTGTTGATTAGCTATACAGCATCTGTCTTTGCCGCTTTGTTTTGCTTCATAAAGTGCTTTATCCGCCTGTTCAAATATTCCGCTTACTGTGGCACCCATATCAGCATATGCTATTCCTATGCTGGTTGTTATCTGTGCCATATTGTAACGTGCGCCTATTTCATCACGGACAGCTTCTATTATCAGGTCGGCTTTGGCAAGCACAACTCTTTTATCCTTGACACAAGGAACAAACACTATAAATTCATCTCCGCCAAATCTCGCAACTATATCGTCACTTCTGAAATAACTCCTGAGAAGTGTTGACATTTCGACAAGAACGTCATCGCCTGCACTATGACCGTACAAGTCATTTATCTGCTTGAAGTTATCAAGGTCAAAAACAAACATAACATGAGTCTGATTTTTATAGCGTTTCATGATGTTCTGAATATTTGAAAGAGCGGATACTTTGTTGTAAAGTCCTGTAAGCTGGTCTCTCTCGGCACGGAACTCCATCTTTTTCTGTTCTGTGATATCTTCAAGTATACCCACAACAACATTACTCTGTTTTCCGTCGGCAGGAACAACCGACAAGGTCTGCTTTACCCATACATCGCCTTTTTTGTTTCTGAAAACACATTTTGCGGTTTTACGTTCATGATTTCTTATCTGATTATACATTTCCTCAAAATTGTCCCAGTCTTCCTCATAAACAAAATCTTTCATAAAACTATGAGGCATATCGGTATAAACCTTTTTACAGTTGTATTTTCTCATAGTTCTCTGAGGAAGTTCGCAACGATTTTCTTTCAGATAATAGTAGAACTCGTGTATGGTAGTTATTCTTGAAAGAGCTATACTAAGGGCGTGTTTACGTTCTTCTCTGTCACGGGTAATATCTGTTCCCATCACAAGAACTATGCCGTTTTCCCTGTCAAGATATGATATTCGTATAACTTTTGTCCTTGTTTTGCCTGCTTCCAGACAGTCGCAGAAAAACTCAAAGGACTCTTTTTCATCAAGTTCATTAAGTATATTCTGACGCATAAATTTCATATTTACACGTTCGAGGTCATAATCTGCGATATAGCCCTTGTTATAACGCATTATTTCATCATCATAGTTATCTCCTGATTCAGGTGGCATAATTGCGTCATCATCAGGATTTCCTCTGTACATAACAAATGAATTTTTAAACAAATCGAGATGTACTATATAGTCGTATGATTTTTCAACTGCATTTGAAATGATAGTGTCATGTTTTTCCGCACTTATATCACGGCCTGTGACCATAAATACATTTTTACGGTCTTTAAAGCCTATCGGAGAAATACTTATATGATACCACATAGCTTCAAAATAAATTGAATCATATATTTCCGACTGATGAGTGCCGAGTTTTGCAAACTCTCTGAGCGATTCGGGAGAAAATGTATCATACCAGTCATATACCCTGTCCATATTTCCCGAAAGCTTCACATACCCTAAATAAAAATCACGATACGACATACTTTGTCCCTGCAACTGAGGCTTTGATTTGTCCAGAATTATGTCTATCCTGTCACCATCAAGGTCTATGAGCCACATATTGTCCAGCATTCCTGCAAGGCCAAACGCAAGTCTCTTTTCGTCTATCTCCATAAAAAAACCCCCTGTTAATAAATATAAAAATCCACCTATGCCATAATTGTATATGAATTAATTATACTATGTATCATTATTTATTTCAATATATTTTCCAAAAAAATTTTATTTTTGTTTTTAAAAATTAATCATAATATCATCCATGTAAAAAAACGAAATGCAACCCACCGTCATTACGGAGAGTCGCATCCTATGTATTTACATTATCCCACAAACTCACTAATATAATATATCATTCCACATTTGTTCAAAAACAGTTGTATCGCTAAATAAGAAATCTGCATCTGTCACATAATAAGATTTTGATTTAGGTTTTTGTTTCACCATAATTCTTTTGTAACCAACTTCATATGAGTGATTCTCTATATTTATACAATACACACACTTAAAAGGCAGATAATAAATGTTCTCATACAAACGTCCCTTACCAGAAGTTTGTACTTCCTTACATCCGGTGACTATTACAGGTTCAATACATGAACGTTTTATACTTATAATCTGACCAATCGTCAAATAACCAACTATCTTCAGTCCCAGTACACCGATACCAATCATGACCAGTGCTAATATAACCAAAATTGCTATAAACATCATTTTTTCAGACTGCATATTACTGTCAAATGCAGATATCTCCTTTATCAATGCACGAAACATATATGAAAGGCTTACCTCAAAATACCCGATACCTGCAAGTATAGGCACAGTAATAATTAACATGGGACCGAAAATTCTCCTCAATACAGACTTGTATTCCGGCTTAACCAGTTGGTAAAGCTCCGGACTAATAGGCGAAAGCTCAATATCTTTTGCCTCAGCAAAAGGTCCTGCGTTTGAATAAATTTGTTCTGTCAATCTCTCCATAATGTTTGTCCTCCAAAACACAATAATTTCTATCTATATATAAAATATAAATTAAATGATATCATATCCACACTATTCTGTCAATGGTTTTTGACAAAAAAATTACACATCGTAAATCTGATGCCGTGAATAATGTTTCAGCACCTCATATTTGATGATAAATCATTATTTACCATCAGTCTTCCGCAATATTCGCAGTTTCTGAGTTGTTTGTCGTTTGGTGCACCACAACACGGACAGTCTGTAAGATAGGAGACTCCTGTATTTATGACGTTGCTTACCGGCGGATATGTGCCTCTTTCGAGTTCCTGCGGATTTTCTTTAAAGTATCTGTAAGCGTCATTTCGCTTTTTAAGGTCTGCGATAAGAACTATGTAAAAAATAGAATAAAACGCAAGTATGGGTAAGATCTCACCGAGCGGAAGGTTAAGTCTCTTCTTTCCTAGGTCATCCATTATCGAACCCCAGGCGTATTTTAAAGCCTGAGTAAGGTCCTGCCTTGCCATACCATTATGGAAATTATCAAGAAGCTTGTCAAATTCTCTGTCAGGAAAACACTTTAAAGTATCATCTCCGCAATACATATCATAGTCCCAGTCATCAAAACCGTTAACATTATCCTGTGTAAACAGTATAATCATCGCATCTTCTTCAATACCTATACTATAGTACAATTCTTCAGAATATACTTCCAGACTGTCATATCTCTGTCTCCATAACAGATCGTCTGTATACAGAGTAACAGGCATTCCTGTTTTTTCGTATACGTCTTCAAAAAGTTCTATTATTTCTGCTTCTTCCTGATTATTAAGAAGTTCTTGTCGGTCTTCTATAAATATACGCTGACGGTTTCCGCTCACTTTAGTTCCGACAATAAGACCACCGGACTCCGCACAAAATCCCCACAACATAAAAATCATATGAAATGTTATAAAAATCAACGGTGCTATGACTCCGCCACCCCTTTTCTTGCCAAAGCTCCTGTCATTTGTGTGACATACGTGATATCTTCCTCGTCTGTCATAGTACGAACGATCTACCGAGCCACGAAAAGGTCTGCTTGACGTTCTTGTGCCACTGCCTCTTGAGCCACCTCTTGAACGTCCTCCTCCCGAACGTCCGCCACCTCTTGAACCGCCACCATGTCTGCCCATTTTTTTATTCCTCCTGATTGTTTTCTGTAAACACTTACAGTATTATATTTTTTCTTCACTAATTATACACTATAAAGTTCCTTATGTAAAGATAATTTTATATAACCAAAGCAAAAGAAAAAGCCGACTGCTCATGCAATCGACTTACATTTACTATGCTTTTTCAAGATATTCTGTGGGTACAGCTTTAACAAGCCATACACCGTTTTCTGAAATCCAGAACTTGTGTCCGCACCTGAACATCTCTCCTGAGTGCACCTTGAAAATATATGGTTTGCCGTGTCTGCTACCCACATTTTCAGCTGTTCTGATATCCTTTGACAGATGCACATACAGACGGGATTTTGGGATAAGTCCGTCTTTTGAAATAGACTCCACATATTTTTCACCTGTTCCATGGTATAAAAATTCGGGAGGCTGTTTTTCTTTAAGTTCAACATCGACCTGAACGGAATGTCCCTGATTTGCCCTGATTTTTGTTTTGTCCTCACTGAAACTATAACGCTGTTTGTTATCTGTGCGCACTATTTCCTCAAGCATCTGCATATCAATACGATAATTTCCTGTAGCATTTATTCCATCAATAAGTTCATTTACATCCGCCCAACCCTTAGCGTCAAGGGTAATTCCGATGACTTCGGGCTTATGGCGAAGAATAAGGCTGATAAATATACTCGTTTTTTTCATTTTAAAGCTCCGTTTCTCCGCTGTATTCTGTAGCGATATCTTCCAAAACATCATTTTCTAAACTATTGAAATTTTTCTGCAAATGTGTTTTGGCGATCTTTTTCAAGTTTTCGATTCGTTCTGAAATGCCTGTTATTATTGCATTACGTCTTTGTTCGTCAATGTATTTTTCTACATTTTCCCCCAGAAGAAGTTCATGTATTTCATCTTCAATGCCATCAAGGCTTGCAAAATCGATCCAACTGTAATCGGACACAAGACTTAACTGTTCGTAGTGGCTTTTCTTAAAAGGCTTGCATATTGGTTCATAGACCAAAAGATTTTGCGTAGCAGTATTATATCCAAGAGATGTTCCACTGTCAAAAATCGGCGCAAACCCTATCCATTCAAGCGTCTGTGCATTGCGCAGCAAGCCAAAATTATTCATGTGTCTGTCTTCATTTGCAATAATATAATCAAGCACTATCATTCTGTCAAGTGATGCAATTATATCAGGTACACCCGATTCAACACAAATATTTACAAAATGCATATACACATTTTCATGATTTGCTTTAGGTCTTAGCTGCACCATACGCCATGCACTGACAAGTTCCGTTTCCGGCGTGACAAAATCTTCGCACACGCTGTAAGGCTGGCTGTTTTCCCACATTATTGTATATGGTACATTCACAATACCAAGTCGTTCCATGATTTTTACGGCTATAACTTCATTAAAAGGTTGCTGACAATAAGGGTTAGTACCTTCTTTTACAAGGCATCGCTTACCGTTTATTATTTTCCAGCGTTTTCTAAGATCGCCGTCTGATGTATTATCAGGTGAGCTATAATCAAACCCTACTTCCTTTTTGGGCGCACCAAAAAGCACATTACCAATGTCTTCGGAAAAACTGTTGGTAAAAAAGTTCACATCTTCCCATTTCATATTACTACCAAAAGGTTTTATCCAGTAATGATCTGAAAGACTCAATCCCAGACATCTGGTGAGCAGAAGTGTTGTGTCATACATATCTATTTCTTCTAATGCTTTACGTATACCATTACGGCTTGCAGGAATAGAACGCCCTGTCCACCAATGATTCAAAGCTGCACGCTGTATCTTGATTTCATTATGTATAGTACAAACTGTTCCAACAGGCATATGCTCCTGATAATATATCTCTATTATCTTAGAGATACTTCCGGTTTCTTCATCAATTTCAATGTGTGCAACAGATATATTCTGATGCATCAATGTATATTCCACAGCAAACACGCTCCTTTCAGTCTGATATAACAATTATATCGCATTTGCTGATGTGAATCAAGAAGTGTATGATTTTTAGCGGTTATCTATTCTCCGAAAGTTGATATGGTATCTTTGGTGTATATATGCTCTCCTGTTTCAGAATAATCGTATTAATTAGTGTTGTACATATATCCATCAATATGTAATTTAAAAATTTCTTCATGTTCATAACATACCTTTCTTTAATTATTGCTTATTATTTTGCACGAGTACTAATTATAGCACCATAAATTTCATCTGTCAAATCTGTAATACCGAAATGTGTAACAAAACACTAAATATATCCTTTAAACACTTTTTTTACAGCCGTTTTTTTCTGATAAAACCCCAAAATCAATGTTAACATTTCACCAAATAACTGAATAATTCGTGAAAAACTCACTGATATTTTTTATCGTCAACAAAAATATTTACAATTTCATTATATCTGTGTTATACTTAAAAATGACTACATAATAAAAAAGAAACGGTGAAATAATGACTACTAAAGATAAAATTTTAAATGAGCTTATAAAGTCAAAAAACGACTACATTTCAGGCGGAAGAATAGGGCGAAATCTCGGAATATCACGAAATGCGGTATGGAAAGCAATAAAACAACTTGAAAATGAAGGTTTTAAAATAGAAGCAGTCACAAACAAGGGCTACAGACTTCTGCAAAAAGCCGATACTATAACTGCAGAAGACATAATAAACTCCATGAACACCGAAAATGTAAAAGAAAATATAATCATTCTCGATACAACGGACTCCACAAATGTATATGCAAAAAAGCTTGCCGAAGAAGGAGCAAAGGACAGGACTGTTGTAATAGCAAATGAACAGTCAGCAGGAAAGGGCCGTATGGGCAGAACATTTTGTTCTCCGAAAAATTCAGGCATATATATGAGTCTGATACTGCGTCCGGATTTTCCGATAGATGCCGCACAGCTTCTTACGTCATATACTGCCGTTACTGCCTCGCAGGCTATAGACAACCTGTATGAATGCAATACGCAGATAAAATGGGTAAACGATATAATGCTATGTGACAAAAAAATATGCGGAATACTTACAGAAGCATCAATAAATTGTGAAACGTGCAAATTTTCATATATAATAGTAGGTATAGGCATAAACGTCGGCTCTGTAAAAAATTCTTTTGAGGATGACCTTCTTTCAATAGCCTCATCACTTGAAGATGAAACAAAAATAGTTCTCCCCCGTTCACTTGTCATAGCAGAATTTCTTGATATTTTCTTTGAAAATCTTCCTTCTCTGTACGACAGAAGTTTTCTTTCTCTGTATCGTGAGCGTTCATGGATACTCGGAAAAGACGTGTCCGTTCTCAGAAACGGTGTCGCTACTGACGCTGTAGCTCTGTCAATCGACGACAATGCAGGGCTTACTGTACAGTACACCGACGGCACAACAGAAACGATAAACTCAGGCGAAGCATCTGTTAAAAAACAGACCAAATAATTTGGTAAAACAAATATGCACAAACACCTTGATTAAATCAAAGAAATATGCTAAAATTAGAGTATTAATGCGAAAATATAATTTATTAAAAATAAAGGAGTTTTTCTAATGACAAATAGCTACGAAAGTCCGTTTTGCACCAGATATGCAAGTAAAGAAATGCAATTTGTCTTCTCTGCGGATAAGAAATTTACAACGTGGAGAAAACTTTGGGTCGCACTTGCAAGAGCAGAAATGAAACTCGGACTTCCTGTTACCGAACAGCAGGTAAAACAACTTGAAGAAAATGTCGAAAATATCGACTATGAAGTTGCAAGACAGCGTGAAAAAGAATGCCGTCACGATGTAATGTCACATGTATATGCATACGGCGTAGCCTGTCCCGATGCAAAGGGTATAATCCACCTTGGCGCAACTTCCTGCTACGTAGGTGACAATACTGATATCATCATCATGCGTGATGCACTTCAGATAGTATATAAGAAACTTGTTACTGTTATCTACCAGCTTTCAAAGTTTGCTGACGAATACAAGGATATGCCGGCTCTTGCATATACACATTTACAGCCTGCACAGCTCACAACAGTAGGTAAACGTGCTACTCTCTGGATAAATGAACTTCTCATGGACCTCGAAGAGATCGAATACCGAATTGCAAACCTTAAACTTCTCGGCTCAAAGGGTACAACAGGAACTCAGGCATCATTTGTTGAGCTTTTCGAAGGCGACAGTCAGAAAGTTAAGGAACTTGAAGCTATGATCGCCAAAGAAATGGGATTTGACGGAGTTGTTCCTGTATCGGGTCAGACTTATTCAAGAAAAATCGACGCTCAGATACTCAGCACACTCAGCGGTATCGCACAGTCAGCAAGTAAATTTTCATATGACATGAGAATACTCCAGAGTTTCAAAGAGATGGAAGAACCATTTGAAAAAGGTCAGATAGGCTCTTCTGCAATGGCTTACAAGAGAAACCCTATGAGATGCGAAAGAATAACAGCGCTCGCACGTTATCTCATGATAGACAGCTTAAACCCTGCCTTCACATCAGGTACACAGTGGTTTGAAAGAACACTTGACGACTCAGCAAACAGACGAGTTTCCGTAGCAGAAGGCTTCCTTGCCGTTGACGCTATACTCAATATAATGATAAATGTTACAAGCGGTCTTGTAGTTTATCCTAAGATGATACGTCGCAGAATCATGAATGAACTTCCGTTTATGGCAACTGAAAACATCATGATGAATGCAGTTAAAAAAGGCGGTGACCGTCAGGCACTCCACGAAAAAATACGTGAGTACTCAATGATTGCCGGAAAACACGTAAAAGAAGAAGGTCTTGAAAACGATCTTTGCGATATGATCTTAAATGACGAAATGTTTATGATCTCCAAAGAAGAACTCGATCAGATTCTTAAACCTGAAAGCTTCACAGGCAGAAGCGCTCAGCAGGTTACAGAGTTTATTGCCGAATGCGTACAGCCTGTTCTTGACGCAAACAAGGACAAACTCGGCGAAACTGCTGAAATGAATGTATAATTAACCCGGAATACAGTTTCCGGTACGTTATACATATCGGGACTGATCAGATATCTATCTTTTTAAATATTAATCACTTGGAGGTAAAAACGTGAAAAAAATTAAAAAACCCGTTTTCTTTATCGTCTTTTTGATTATTATGGCTTTCTCATACACCGCACTTTTCGGTATCAAGCATCAGTACGGCGATATATCAAAGACATATATCAAAAGCGTAAAAGATATACGACTCGGAATAGACATTCAGGGTGGTGTTGACGTAACATTCACACCTGCTGACGGAGTAGATGCCACAGACGAACAGCTCGACTCCGTAAAGGAAGTTATGAAAGTAAGACTTGCTTCTCTCGGTATTACAGACAGCAATGTTTATACAGACCCGAATCATGACCGTGTTATCGTTCGTTTCCCGTGGAAATCATCAGAATCAAGCTTTGACCCTGAAGCTGCCGTAAAGGAACTCGGTGGTACAGCTATGCTTACATTCAGAGACGGTTCAGGTTCTACAACAGATGAAAACGGTGAAACTATCCCGACAGGCGAGATCATCCTTAACGGTGAAGACGTAAAAGAAGCAAGAGGCATGATGCAGCCTAACTCACTCGGACAGTATGAAAACGTAGTTGCACTTACTCT
Source organism: Oscillospiraceae bacterium (assembly GCA_017848115.1). Classification (GTDB taxonomy): domain Bacteria; phylum Bacillota; class Clostridia; order Oscillospirales; family Ruminococcaceae; genus HUN007. The sequence continues at coordinate 75,160 of JAGAKZ010000030.1, read as the reverse complement.
CAACGAATCAGGTACACAAAAGTTCTCTGACGCAACTGCAAGACTTTACTCTGAAAACGGCACTATCTCGATCTGGATGGATAACACTATGATCTCAGCTCCTACAGTAAGTGCCCATATTACTGACGGAAACGCTGTTATCTCAGGAAGCTTTGAAACTGTAGAAGACGCAAAGGCGCTCGCTGACAAGATAAACGCAGGCGCTCTCCCGTTCTCACTCACAACATCAAGCTTCTCCACGATCTCTCCTACACTTGGTACAGGTGCTCTTGAAGCAATGATTCTCGGCGGACTTATCGCACTTGGATTTATTGCAGTATATATGATAATTCTTTACAGACTTCCGGGATTTGTTGCAGTTATCGGTATCATCGGACAGATATCAGCTACTCTCGCTTGTGTTTCCGGTTACTTCAGCTTTATGAACAGCTCAACTCTCACTATTCCGGGTATCGCAGGTATTATCCTCTCTATCGGTATGGGTGTTGACGCAAATATCATCACAGGCGAACGTATCAAGGAAGAACTTCGTGCAGGCAAGAAACTCAATACTTCTCTTGAAGCAGGTTACAGCCGTGCATTCTCCGCTATCTTTGACGGAAACCTTACAGTTATACTTATAGCTATCATTCTCATGGGTGCATTCGGCGTTCCGGACAGCCTGTTTGCTAAGATGTTAAGCTTCATCTTCAAATGGTTCGGTACTACAACAGAAGGTACTATCTACTCATTCGGTTTCACTCTTATGGTTGGTGCTATACTTAACTTCGTTATGGGCGTATTCGCTTCAAAACTCATGCTTGGTTCACTCTCCAAGTTCAAGGCATTTAAAAACAGAAAACTTTACGGAGGTGTTGAAAAATGAGTACAAAAGTAGTTGATGAAAAGAAAAACGAAAAGAAAAGCTATGATTTCACAGGAAAAAGAAAAGTATTTTACACAATCTCTATTGTACTTATAGCACTTTCCATTCTCGTATCTTTCTTCGGTGTAAAAATCGCCATTGAATTCAAGGGCGGTACAATGATAACATATTCATTTATCGGAGAAATAAATTCTGATGAAGCCAAAACAAAGGTTGAAGAGATCTTAGGAACATCAGTAAACATCCAGCAGGGCGATATCTTCCAGAGTGACAGAAAAAGACTTGCTATCTCACTTGTATCAAATGACGGACTTACAGCTGAAAAGCAGACTGCTCTCACAACAGAATTTGAAACAATATACGCTGAAAATGAAATAGAACTTCTTGACTCTACTGACGTTTCAGCTTCCTCAGGTATAGACTTCTTTATAAAATGTATCGTAGCTGTTGCATTCTCAGCACTTATCCTTATCATATATATCGCTTTACGATTCAAGAGAATAAGTGGCTGGTCTTCAGGTATATGTGCAGTTATCGCTCTTCTCCACGATGTAGTAATAACATACGGTGCATTTGTAGCTATGGGCTTTGAAATAAACTCAAACTTCGTAGCCGTTGTTCTCACTATCCTCGGTTGCTCAATAAACAACACTATCGTTGTTTACGACCGTATCAGAGAAAACAGAACACTTATGCCTGTTGAAAAGTTAGAAAAACTCGTAAACTACAGTACAACACAGTCAATGTCACGTTCTTTCAGAACAACAATAACAACTGTTGTAACAATGATCATCATTTCAATAGTTGCCGCTGTAAGCGGAGTTACTTCAATACTCAGCTTCTCTATCCCGATTTGTATCGGTATGATCGTCGGAACATATTCTTCACTCTGCCTTGCTCCATGCCTCTGGGTATCATGGCAGTCACGTTCTGAAAAGAAATCAGAAGGCAAATAATAATAAAACAAAATTTAAATGCTGTACAGCGAATAACTGTACAGCATTTTTTTGATTATTTACATATCTCCAGTGCTTTTTTCATAAGATAATCCTCACCATCTGTAAACAGTGATTCTATCGCTTTTTCATCAAGAGGAACTTTTACATCTATCTTATTTCTGCTCTTATAATCCACTCCCAAATCAATAAAAACATCACCGTTTTCATCAAGTAACAGTGCGTTTGAAAAAATAAGCCATCCGCTTTCAAGCTTAATACCACCTATTCCCTGTGCTGAACCGTTAGGGCCTGTAAAACCGATAACTGTCACATTTTCAAAGTCGCACATTATCCTTGTAAGATGATCTGCGGCGCTTACACTGCCTGCATTTACAATAATGATGACATTTCCGTCTCCCCAGAGATTTTCACCCTTGTAAAAATTCTTCTTTCCTTCTACAAATTTTCCTGTTTTAGCGTCTGTGAGATATACCCCTTTCTCATTGCTCCATTTACCGTCGGTAGCATAATAGTACTCACCCTCAGGTGCAAAAATTTCTGCGAGAACTTTTACAACATCACTTGAACCGCCCGAATTGTTACGCATATCAAGGACAATATTTTCTACGCCTTTTGCACGATATTCATCGAGCTTTTCAATAATACCGTTTTTCATTTTTGAAAAATCACCTGTGTTATCAGACTCCGAATCAAAGTTCATCATTTTTATACGCAGACAAGCTGTTTTTTCGTCAATATCTGCCCACATAAGATGCCCTGTTTCTACACCACCGTCTAAAATTTCAATGGTTTTCTGTACACGTTCGCTGTAGTTTCCGAGTTTCTTTAATGTTGCCTCTTTTTCGTTACCGTTTTCATCAATGTATGAAACTGTCACAGTATCTCCGCCGACACCTGCCGCATAAAGTGCAAGATAAAATGCTTCGTTTTCACTGTCAGCAAAGCTTGCTGTCTTAAAACTTTCAGACTTCCGTGCAACTTCAAGAGGGTCTGCACTGTCCCATTTTGTAATGACTGTACCTGTTTTTATTCCGTATTCTGAAAGCCTCTCATCAACATTTACCGCAACATTTTTTCCGTTATCAAGAGTTACCAGCGAAAGTCCGTAGTCGTTACCGTAAATGCGGTCTGCCACTTCTTTAAGCTCTGTATCAGATGCAGCAAAACCAACATGACCGTCATGAAATTCTGCACAGAATTTCTGCCAGGCTATATAGTTTGCGATTTTGTCATTTTCCTTATCTGCCTCTTTAAACATCGGAAGATACTCATCATAAAGCCCGTCCCAGTCAATACCCTTGTGTTCTGCCAGAACATAGTGTTCTTTCATACAGTCAAAACCATTTTTAAAGTCTTTAACATAGTTCACTGTACGATAACCCTTGTTAAGAAGACATATTGGAAGGGCTACAGCTACGAGAACTGCTGAAAATATTGATGAAAACTTACGATTTTTTTCTTTTTCATTTAAAAATCCTGCAATCAGGATCAAAGAACCGATATATGCAGGCATAAGTGAAATTTCAAAACCACTGCACACAATAAATCCAAGACTTATTACCATTGGCATTATATATAGGATACGCCACTGACTGCTTATAGCCTTTACAGCGTAACCAGCAAGAAAATAAAGACCGACAGAACACGCAAAACTTATAACAATAAGCAATATATCAACTAACTTCATTTTTCACCCTCATTTCTCAGTTAAGATCATCTGTATGGAAAAATACATATCCAAGGTACAGAAATATAACACTTACAACAAGAGATACAATTATCGTTCCTGAGATCTGCCCTGCTGAAAGTGAGGCATCATATATATAATTTTCATTGCCTTCCAGACCGTAAGTAGACCAGCTGTCAAACATACAGAGCATATTTATATTTGTCAAACCAAGAAACAGACTCTTTCCCTCTTTAAAAAAGACTGCTCCTATTCCACTGAGCATAAAAGCTCCATAGCCTACAGCCATCACAATATATGCATTTTTAACAACAAAAGAAATAAATATAGCTGTGCAGAATATTCTTATTATCGGAAAAATAAGAAGCGTATAACGTAAAATTGTCTGTCCCATATCAAGTTGGTTTCCCCAGCCATGCATTGCAGTATTTACGATAATCGGTGCAGAAATAATTATAATAAAACAAATCACACCTACTGCAAGACAAGGTATAACTCTTCCAAAATAAACTTCTATACGCCTGTGCCCCGTCATGATCTCATAGTTTGAAGTTTTGTCACCAAAATCACCGCAACACACAAACCCCGTAAATGAAAAAACAAACATCAACGAACCGGAAATGCTGATAATACTCATATCTGAAAGGTATGTCTGCGTCGGATAGTCCCCCTCGCAATTTATTACCCCTTCAGCTAGTATACCAATAAAAGGAATAAGTAAAACTCCTATAAAAACAAGCCATATCATTCGTTCTTTTCGTAACTGATACAGTTGTGATCTTACTATATCTTTCATCTTGTCTCTACCTCCTGTTTATCAACTGATATCACTCTTTTTAAAGAAAATATAACCAAAACCAATACAAATCAGGCTTATCACAAGAGATGCAACAATCGTACCTGCTACAAATGACGACTCAAGAGATGTCTGACAGATAACAACATCTTCATTATTTACATAACCTAAACTCTGATTGAAAGTAAAAATTTTCATAAGATTTGAAGATGAAAAATGCCAGGTAAACTCAAATGATAAAAATTCCTTTATCATCATATTTATCATCATGGAAAACATCGTTGCCATATATCCTGCCCCCCATGAGATATAGACATTTCTCGTAAGAAAAACAAGTAAAATATACTGACTTGTTATTCTTAGCATAGGAAAAAACGACAAAGCAAACCTCAGCATCATTCCTTTAAACTCCATTGTATCGCCCCAGCCGTTTATGGCAGTGAAAATAAATACAGGAACAAGCATACCAACAAGGCAAATCAGCACACTCCAGACTATCGCCAAAACTGCCCGTGCAAAATAAACATCTCTCCGATGATGTCCTGCCAAAATCTCATAGTTGATAGTTTTGTCGGTATAGTCCCAGCCACATATCCTCACACTTAGAATAAGTATCACAAACATCGGAAGCAGTGCTGTCATATCTCCTGCCATACTGATAAAACTGCCCCCCGTAACTTCTGACAAATCACAACCTACAAGATTTGAACACGAAAGAAACACTGAAAGCAACACGCCAAAATATGTAACCTTATCGTTTTTTATCTGATAATTCATCGCCTTTATTATGTTTCCCATTTTCCTCACCTACCATATTTATATAATATTGTTCAAGATTTGCCTCGTTCATATTCAGTTTAAGCGGAACAACTCCGTTTTCAAAAAGTGTTTTTGAAACTTTATATATATTGTCAAGCTGTTCGTAAAGTCTTATACTGCCGTCCCTTTCAACCTCGATTTCCGTAACACCGAGTTTCTCCTGCAAGATCGCAGTAGCCAGAGAATTGTTGTCGGTATTTATGTGATAATACTCATGACACTGCTTTTTTAACTCCTCAGCTGAAATAGCCTGAAGTATTTTACCGTGATTTATAAAGAGATAATCCGTACACAAAAGAGAAAGTTCACTTAGTATGTGTGACGAAATAAGAATAGTGATATGCTCCTCTCTGTTAAGTTTTAAAAGCAACTCACGTATTTCAACTATTCCCTCAGGGTCAAGTCCGTTTACAGGTTCATCAAGCACCATTATCTCAGGTTTGGTCATAAGTGCATTTGCAATGCCGAGACGCTGACGCATACCAAGAGAAAAATTTTTGACTGACTTTTTTCCTGTATCGGACAGACCTACCATCTCAAGCACTTCATCAATACGTTTTTTATCGGGAATACCTTTTTGCAAACGCTGTTTTTCAAGATTTTCTCTTGCTGTAAGTTTCTCTTTTGCATAAGGAGTTTCTATCATAAAGCTCATACGGCTTCTTGCGTGTGCAAGACCGTTTTCATCATTTGCGCCGTATATTTTTATACTTCCTTTTGTAGGTAGTACAAGTCCTCCGAGCATTTTCATTATAGTTGTCTTGCCTGCTCCGTTAGGTCCGATAAGACCTGTTATCATACCTTCTTTTATCTGAAAGGTTGCATCACTTACAGCTTTTTGTTTCATATACTGCTTATCAAGATTTTTTACATCAATAATAAATTCACTCATTTTTTTCCTCCTGTTTTGTTATTTTACGATCGTATCTTTATTTTAAAATCAAATCTTAAAGAATTTCTTAAATTTTTATAATATTCATAAAAAGTTCACAAATTAATGTTACTTACCAAAAAAGGTCACCGTGAGTTTTTACTCTGCAGTGACCTTTTTTCGTTTTAATTTAAATAAATATCCTTCCAGTACATAAGACACTCTTCATGCATACGTTTCTCAAGTTTACTTATAACTACTTTAAAACAGATAATATACTGAAGTCCTCTCTTTAATTCTCCGCGCAAAAGAGCGTTTTCGGCAATTTCCATTATTACTAATATATACGCTCTCATCTTGTTATAGTAATCAGGATTCTTTTTTGAAAGTGCCATAAGTAACCATCTGAACTCTTTTCTGTAATATCTTTGCCTGCATTTATAATAACTGTTTTGCATCAATACAGCTTGTTCCTCAAAGCTCATATTTTACTCAACATCCTTTCCAGAAGTTCGACATCTTTCTTTGAAAGTTCCTGTGATTGTCTCTGAGAATCTGTTACCTGTTTCAAGGTAGCCTGATAATTATTACTGTTTACGGTGATCTGTTCTGAAAGAGCTTCTATTGTACCGAGTGCATCACTTATCTTCGTACGCAGTTCTCTGAACTCTTTATTATATCTGTCCAACGCTCCGCTTACTGTATCGTTTATCATCTCAGAATTTTTATTGATCATATCACTTATATCATCCTCAATCAGAGTTTTTATTTCTCCGATAGAACAGTCAAAATTATCCATAGCATTTTTGGTCTTATCAAGCATTTCCTTTGAATGAGTTGTTACAGTTTCTCTGAGTTCGTTATTAAGCATAACTGATTTTTCTTCGTGATTCTTTATAAAATCCATGCAGTTTTTCATTGTTTCAGATAATAAAGCGAGCTGTCGCTGAGTTTCTTCCATACGTCTGAGCATATCGCTCTGTACCTGTGCTATAGCCTCAGCATTTGCTTTTATAAATTTCTCACGATAATCTTCCATAGATTTTCTGAACTCATCGGCATTATTCTTTTCATGCATAACATTTTTCTCTATCATCCGGCTTATCTGTCTCTCCATCACATTTTCCATGCCCGATACACCGGCATCGATATAACTGTGTAATGTACTGTCAAATTTTTCGCTTACAGAGATAAGACCATTCATATTATCCGATAATGTTCCAAGAGTATTTTGTGTATATTCTTTAAGCTTTTCATTTTCATTTGTAAGCCTGTAAAGCGAATCAGATAATTTCTGAAGTTCCAGATTATTTTCACTTTGAACATCCTGCAACGATACCTTGTTTTTCTCAACAAGATTTTCTATAAAGCCGTTTATGTTATATGAAAGCTTATCCATTCCGTTATCAAAGGACTGAGCAAATTTGTCGTTCATTTTTCCGGCAATACCTGAAAACTGGTCATATATCATTCCGGTATACTTTCCGAGTGTTTCTTCATTATTTTTTGCCAGAACCCTTGCTGCATCACACATTGCTTTTTCAAAGGTTGACAGCAACTTTACCATATTACTGTCTGCTATTTCCTGATTTGCAATGACATTTGGCACGGAAACAGTCTTAGAGTTTAAGTTTTCCATTCTGCTTCCAACCTGAATAATTGCAGACCTCACATTATCTGAAGAGCTGTTATATCCTTCAATCAGTTGTCTGGTTATCATATCCAACTTTTCGTCACGTTTTCTGTTTTCTTCAGATATGGTTATCTTTACAGCTATTAATAATTCGTCTTTAAACTTTTTTAAAATTGATTCTGTATCATGCAAGTTTTCCATATTCACTCTCACCCTCTGTCTTGTCAAATAAACATTCTGGCTTTTTTCTTTAGCTCTTCAACAAAGAAAAATGGCATCTGCTCTCTTAACAAACTCTCTACTTTATTTCTGAAATAAAAATCATATTTTTCCTTAGACTGCATCTTTATATAGTCAATTTCCGATTTACCTTTGACCCCGATCTTAGGACTGCCATCATATAAAAAATCGTATGATTTTTTATAAATTATTGAAAAAACATCATTCATATCTTTTTCAAGATCCCAGAAAGCTATTTTTCCAAAATAATTCTGATACTCTGATTGTAAACCTCTTACAAGGACATTCCAGGCTTCAGTTTTAAAAAAACCATTTATAAAACTTTTTATTAAATCACTTGAATTTTTTACAACTGAATAATCCGTAATTTCTTTCTGAACATCCTGGTTCCATAATTCATCTACATCACCCATGACTCCCGGATAACAATAATCTTTAAAATCGCTTATATTTATACATATGTTTTCAAATTCCTTATCTAAACAATCATCTGAAAATAAAAGCGTATAATCCCCACCCGAAAATAAGCCGTATATATCATTTCTGTCTCTGTATCCGACAATTTCTACAGTATTTAAAAGCCTATGTTTCGCAAGTTCTGCTTCGACAGACTCCACCATTGCTTCAAACTCTGACCTGTCATCTGACAGATCTGTAGCACCTGTATTGATACTGGTATCATCAAAAGCAATCGCTTTAAACCTCAGAGGTGTATCTGTAAAAGAAACTTTCTTAGAAATTTTTTTAAGTACACTAAGATATTTCTGAAACTTAAAAGAAAAAAGGAACAAAACAACACTGCATTCTTTTTCCTGCCATTGTGCTTCAAAACTTACACACTCCATCATAATTCCGCATGGAATAAAAGGTGTATATATTTCAACTTTATTACCGCAGCTATTCACTTTAAAAATATCAGAATAATAAACCTGAAAAAAATTATCTTCCTTACCATTTTCAGAAGAATGTCTTGGGCACACCCTCGCAAGTTCTTCCTTGTAATTTTCTGTAAGAAATGTTGACAGAAATGATATCAGGGAGCTAAACTCCCCGATAATCATAACTTTTTCATTATACATAGCATTTATCACCCCTGTTAATAACGGCTATATATGAGTTACAACGTTCAAGTTCAGCATTTAGTTTTTCAGTTTCACAGCCCGAAAACTCCTGTCTGAGATTTTCAAGTGCAGTTTTCTGCTTTGAGATCTCATTTTCAGCTTCAAGTCCGTAAGTTTCAATATATGACAGGATCTTTTCATCTATGACCGGCATAACAGTTTTTAATATATGAGAACAGAATTCGGTGATATAGTCCTCTGTCGCTGATATGTAATATGATGCACTTATTTCATTTATCCTGTTATTTTTGGCTTTCTCACTCTCAGAATACAGTTCAGATATTTCTTTTTCAATTTTCTGTTTGCGTTTGTTCTGTTCTTTTATAAATATCTCTTCCTGTTCTTTCTGGTCCTCTATCTTTCCTATAATAATACGGTTATCCGCAGCCTTCCTTGCCTCAAGATTTATTTTATTTAAGATCTCCTGACGCCCTGACTCATATCGCTGTTTATGTTCTTCATCTACAACGATCGTGTCAGGTGTGTCAAACTTTTTACCTATTTTTGAAAAATAATACTCAAGACTAAGTAAATCAAGGATACCTGTCTTCCTCTCCTGAGAATCAAGTTTTTGCTGTAGCAATGCACGATTTTCAGTACTTCCGTCAGATTCATCATATGGCAATAAATTTTGATTTCTTTCAGAAATTCCGTCTTTTCTTATCATATGTATGCCTCTTATAACATCAGCAGCTGTATCTATGTTTTTGACAACTTTCGTTCCCGACAAGAGCTTTCCGCCAAGTTTTACCCAGGCTTCTCCCGGAATAAGAATTGAAGCGAAGTCTGCAACAAGACCTATATTATGCATTTTTCGTTCACATTCATGACTTCCTTTTTTTATACGGTAACGTTCAACATAGTCTCCGTATTCTGCAAGTTCGCATCTGAGCGTGCCGACAGCGTTATTTATCATTTCGTTTTCAGCTTCGATCTGCCTTTTCTTCTCCGCACTGTCAGCGATACGGCCTTTACTTTCTTCGATTTCTTCAGTCAACGTTTCCTCAAGTTCTGCCAGAGCTTCTATTTTACTTTTTATTTCATCAGCCACATCACTTGCCTGATCCATATTTTCAGGCAAATTTACATCAAGGTATACTGACAGTTTGTCACCGTCAAGCTCACTTATAAGTTCTTCGGTGTTTTCTTTTATTATACGGTCATACTCAGAAACATATGAAGAACGAAGGCGTAAACAGCTTTTGTGAAGTTTGCTTTCTATATCTTCATGAACACCCAAAACAGCTGTAAAATCAAGACTTTTTATATAGTCTGTCATACTTCTGAGTTCTGTTTTTGCTTTTGATTTTAAACTTTCCTCTGCCTGAACTTTTAAAGAAGCATACCTGTTTTCCAGCTTTTCACGATTTCTGTTAAAAGTTTTTCTGATTTTTTCTGTGCTCTTTTCGATTTCTTCACGTTGTCTTTCATATTCTTCATCGTTTTTTTCAAGCATTGATGTTATTACTTTCTGACGCTGTTCTATAAGAGGAAGAAAACGTCCCGATATATATTCCGCTCTGTCGCTTATTTCCTGTTCAAGCTGTTGTATGGCCTGACTTGAAATATTTTTAAAGATATAGTTTCTTAAGACGGAAATATTCTGATAATAACTGCTTTCTTCCTTTGAGGAAATAAAGAAAACAGGGTCGGAGGTATATTCATTAAACTTTTCTGTTTCTTCTGAAACCACATCAACCGGATTTTCTTCATCATTATAGATCGTATCCATATATGTACGCACTATAATAGTTTTTAGTCCGTTGTACTGCAAAGTCTTCAGAAACTCTTTGTCAAAAAGGCTCATTGAACCTGCAACAACATATAATATTCTGCTTGAAGTCTGAAAAAGCCTCGATGTTTTTTCAGTATGTTCCTTAAGAACAGTATTCACACCCGGCGTATCTGCGATAACTATGCCGTTTTTAAGCCATTCATCATTGATATAGATATTGATCGATTCGGGCATATCGATATCAACAGCACTCTGATTTATATCCATTGTATCTTTGATCTCGCAGCGTTCTGTTCTGCCATCGGAATATATGAGCTCGGCATAGTCTTCACTGCCATACTTTATATACGTAATTACCGCCGTGGTTTCTGTCTTGTTTACAGGCAATACTTTTCTTCCAAGCAAGTTATTGATAAGCGTTGATTTGCCTGCTGAAAACTGCCCCATAACTGTAAGTACATAATTTCCTGCCAGAAGCGTCTGACTCATGGTGTGAAGTAACGCTGAAGAATCAATATCTCCAAGATAGTCACTTATTTCTATAAGTTCTTCAAGGTTTTTGTTCATATATTTTTCACCACCGCTTATTCTATGATATATTCCTCAATTGCTTCAAGTTCATCTTTAAGATCAAGCGCCTGTATTCTCAACCCACCCAGTGTCTTTGTCAAAGTGCCTATCTGTGCAATTCTCTCTTCACGTTCATTTTCCTGCATAACTGCCTGTTTTTTCAGTGTTTTAATTTCTTCACATTTTTCATCTATCTGTTTTTTCAGTGAACGTGTCAAAAGAGTTATAACAACATCTGTACGTGCTTTACGTCCTGCTTTAAAATAATTTTCGGCTTCCTTTACTATTTCACGTACTGTTTCATGAATATATTCAATTACTTCTTCCTTTTGAACTCTGAGCTGTCTGGCACATGTTTCTTTGATCTTTTCAGCAAATTCTTTCTGATATTCAAGTTCTGCCTGACGTTTTTCTTTGAATTTTCTCTGTAGATCACGCTCGATTTTTTCAGCCAGTTCAGGATCGGTTCCCCTGTATCTGTCTGCCTGAGACTGAAGTGAACTTATCTCTCTGTTATAGTCAGACAAATTTTCGTCCATTTGCTTTTTATATGCATCTCGTGCAGTTGAATCAATAATATCTCTTGTCATTGTTACAGCTTGTCTGCCAACGACAAAATCAGCGAATTTGCCCAAAAATCCATCACGATCAACTCTTTCGACATAAGACTCCGTTTTTTTCACAAGATTTGGCATACTCAACATAGCTTCTTTTTTATAGGAACGCATCTCTTCTTCATAACTTTCTATTTTTCGCTCTATCCTTCTTCGGTCCTGAGCAAGTTTTCTTGCCTGAATACTCTGCTCTTCGGCTTTTTCCATTTCACTCTCAAGCTTATTGCTTTCTTCCCTCATCAAAGCAAGTTGTCTTTCATACTCTTCAACACCTGATTCAAAGCTGGTCAGCTCTATCTGCTTTAACTGCGGTAACTTAAAGTCCTCCATATTTATCATATCTGCCAGCTCATCATTAATTTCTTTGTTGTAATCAATGATCATTTCTTCGAACTGTCTGCTGTAATTTTTAAAAGCGTCTGAAACAATATTGTTTAATGATTTGCTGATAGCCTTGCATATATTATCAGGCATAATTTCATCTATGTCGATAAAGTTATTTATCTTATCAATATAATGATTTGAAAAATATCCTGATTCGGCTTCAAGTTCTTCTTTGAAAGTTTTTTCTATATCTTTTATTTCAGAGGATATCCTGTTTTTATCCTTCTCCATGCGTTCTTCCAGACTCTGAACTGTTTTTTCAAGCTCACTGCAGATTTCATCAAGTCGTGCAACATCCGTACTTCCGCTGAGAATTCTCTGCTCGTTTTCAAGCGCATCACCCACACATTCGAGCTGTTCGTTGAGCTGAACAGCAGGCGCTAAAAGAATCTGTCGCCCTTTCGGCCCCTTGGTCAGATACTTAAACAAATAATCTTCAAACTCAGGCATACCTGATTCTTTAATATATCTTTCCTTCTCTTCAGCTGTAAAATCAGTACGACCTACAAACTCGATCTTTTTGGGACTTCTTCCGACAAGTGCCATTTTAGCTGAAACCGGATGAAATTTAGTCAGTTTTTTATCATCGGGGAAATCTTTTCTATACTCATCTTCAAGAGTCTGAATAATAGATTCTACAGATTCACCGTTTGACTCATCAACAAGATCAACAGCGTTCAGAACAAGAAAAATACTGTCTACCTTTTTTCTGAGCATAGAAAGTGCCTCAAAATCAGTCTTTGAACCGGGACGTCTTGCATTGAACATAAATATGCTCGCACTCGATCTTTCTATCTGCTGTCTGGTAAGATCGGCAAGTCCTGATTTTATTCCGTTCAACCCGGGAGTATCGACCAGAGTTACATTGTCCTCTAAAAATCTGTTTTCAAGAAATATATCAATATGGTCAATATCCGTTGTTACGTCATCTCCTGCTCTTGTGCAGGCATATCTGGTTATAGTTTCTTCATCAGCATTATCAAATTCTTCTATAGTTCCGTCTTTGTAGTATACACAACCTGCTTTTCCGCTCAGGGATTTTTTGGTGTGACGCAGAAAATTTATTGCCGCTGTTGCCTCACCGCTGTATGACGGCAGAAGTTTGTCACCCATAAGAGCGTTGAGAAGATAGGATTTACCACTGCTGAATTCTCCGACGATAGTTATGACAAATTCTTCGTTTTTCAGATTTTCATACTGTGCTTCAAGTACAGATGCTTCCTTCTCAAAAGAGTTGTCTCTCAGAAAATCTATTGCCTGTGTAAGAGAACACATTACTCTCTCTTTTCTCTCCAAAAATTCTTGTTTTTCATTGTTCATAAACTTTTTTCACCTCTGTATATTTATTGATTTCCTCTTGAATATCATTGTTATGCAATATCGTTATAAATCAACCTTATAACTTTAAGATCGGATTCATTTATCTGATATCTTTTTTCAAGACTGTCGGTATTTTCACTGATAAGGCGTTCGTATTCCGCTTTTTGTCCTGAAAGAGCCTTTCTTAGTTCTTCTATACCGATATCTTCGATCATGATTTCATTCTGACTAAAAACTTTGCGGATATATTCTGTAAGATATGAGACCGTACTGCCTTTTTCCCCGATTTCGAGCATTTTGTAATGTATATCGTTTTTTAACAGACTTTTCTGTCTGTCACAGAATTTACTCTGACTGAGTTTTACTTCATTCTGATATATTTCTTTTTGTATCTGTATCTGTTGGTTAAAAAACTCTATCTCTTTTTCAGCCTTTTTTATCTGATTGTTATTATTATAAATATCATCTGAAATAGAATCGGATTTACTTCTTGCATCGGAAAGAAGATTATTAAGCTCTCGTTCTTTCGGGCGAAACTCATCAAGTTTTTCTCTTATTCGTTTATCCCATTCTTCACCGGCAGAGTCATCTGTATGATAGTCATAAACTGTTTTTTCTATTTTCCCAAAAATCCGATCTCTTATCGGACCACCTCTTGAAACCCAAACCGTCTTCGATGTTTTCCATTCTAGTGCTTCGGGACGACTTCCAAGACTTGAGACTGCTCTCTGCTTTTCATAGTTAAAATCACTTATCATTCCGTTTATTCTTTGTTCCACTTCTTTTGCAGCAGATAGATTTTTCTCCCGATCTGCATTTTTTCTTCGAAGCAGATCTATGCTGTTTTTCAGGTTTTTGCATTTATACTCCATTGATTCTATATTACTGATGCTCTCGGTTTCTTCCATCTGAAATGATTCTGTAAGTTCTCCGACATTAAAACTTTTCTTGGTTGTTCTTACTGCAACATTTGAATAACTTTCAATACGTTCTATAGCAAGTTCGTATATATGATTGAGGAACAAATTTGCAGTATCCTTAATTTCGGGAATAATATCATAGTTTATCTTTTCGCTTATCATTTCACCGTAGTACCTTGGCGGACTCATGTCATAATTTTTCATAAAATCTTTAAAAGACTGATAATCAGGTATCTTATCATCAATATCTTTACAGATCTCATCATATAAACTGTTGATCTTCACTTTCATATCTTTTTCAAGCAACATCTGTTGTTTATCTGATGTACTCTTTATGAAATTTCTGAGTTTTCTCTCACGATCGCCTACGGTATTGTCCATCTTTTCTATAATAGCTTTTGCGACATTGATTCGCTTTGTTCCCTCGTCCTGTTCACGCATCTGAATATTGAACTTCTGTTCTTCATCTAGCTGTCCGAGTAGTCCCTCAAGTACTATTGTCAGTCTTCTCTTTACAGAGTCAACTATAACTGATTTGTATTCCTCTGTTTCGATCAATCTGCGAAGATGCTGTTCAAGCTCAGAAAAGTTTGATTCTTTATACAATCTGGGACGATCTGCGTCTGTCAGTTCCCTGTAATCTTTTGAATAAAGCTTTGTGATAGAACGATCTTTTGAGGCGAGCGCTTTTAATGCCGATATTCCTATAACTTTGTAGTTAAAAGTTTTTTCTTCCCCAAGAATGCTTTCACGGATTATCCTGTCATCTTCTCTTGTTTTACTCTCTGCCGAATCGCCCTCTGACAAAGAAAGGTCGTCTATGAAGTTCTGCAGAAAAAGAAAAGTTGACTGATAGTCATTAAGTATGCGTATAAAATCAACATCTGATTTTGATATTCCGGTAGAGGAAAGCAGATAGATACAGGTATGTGCTTTCTTCATCTCTTCGATAGTTATCTCACGGTGATGCTTGGCTATACCGTTAAGTCCGGGAGTATCAACGACCAGAATAGGTGCATCACTGCCAAGAAAATTTACATAGACAGTTACGGATTTTATTTTTTCGGCAACACTGTTATCGCTCTGTGCTGTGGTATAGTCTTTTATCTGTGCAAAATCATCAAGCATCTTCTGACTTCCGTCACGAAATTCTATTATTACTTTTCCGCAATTGCTGTCACTTGCCGAAACATTTCTTATATAGGTGATCGCTGCAGTTGTTTCACGGCGAGCGTGTGAAAGGATATCCTTTCCGATCAGTGCATTTATAAAAGTTGACTTTCCCGAACTGAACTCACCTACTACGGCTATTCTGAATATCTCGTCATTCATACGCTCTGCCATACGTTTAAGTTCGCCAACAACATATTGATTGTCGTTTACTGTTTTAAGACCAAGAAGTGAAGTTATAACGGTTTTCACTTTATCAGATTTTTTGTTTTTATTATCCATATTTTATCACCCCAAAGATATACCCTTTACCATAGCTCTGTCAAGTCCGATGTCAATACTTTTATAGCATGGAGAGTATATCTCACTTGCGTATCTTATACCGGGACTGTTCTGATAATCGCACATTTCCTGCTGAATATACTGAAAACGAACATCTGAAACCTTTCCTTTTTCAAAATCCCCCGGAAAATACAACACATCTGAACTTAATTCTTCTCCGAATTTATTTTTATAAAAACTGTTTACTTCATCGATAAGTCTGATCTCATCATCAGAAACCGGATAGTAACCATTCCTTTTCTTGTATCTCTCGATGCTGTTTTTGATGGTTCGTGCAAAACTGGTTCTGGTTCCGACTATTTCTATAAACCTGAGTACTGAATCTATTGAACCGTCATTTACAATACTATTTTCTTCGCAATAATCTTTCATCGATCTACAGCCACAAACTTTGTCCAGTAAAGAAATATAATCCTTTGTTTTTTGCTCGTAATTATGTATTATGCTTTCTTTTTTGTTAAGAGTTGTCTGCATCTTATCTCTTTCTTCACTGACTGTTTTTATCTGTCCTTGAAGTGTTTTGTTTTCTTCATTGGCTTTGGCTATCTGTCCTTCAAGTGTTTCTTTTTCTTCATTGGCTTTAGATATTAGCCCTTTAAATTCTTCTTTTTCTTCATTAGCTTTGGCTATCTGTCCTTCAAGTTCTTCTTTTTCTTCATTAGCTTTGGCTATCTGTCCTTTAAGTTCTTCTTTTTCTTCGTTAGCTTTGGCAATCTGTCCTTCAAGTTCTTCTTTTTCTTTGTTGGCTGTCTCTACCTTTCCTTCAAGTTCTTCTTTTTCTTTGTTGGCTGTCTCTACCTTTCCTTCAAGTTCTTCTTTTTCTTTGTTGGCTGTCTCTACCTTTCTTTCAAGTTCTTCTTTTTCTTTGTTGACTGTGTCTATCTGTCCTTGAAGTTGTTGAATACGTGTTTCTTTGTCTTCTCTTTCTTTTTCAATTCTCTCCTTTTGCTTAGCAAGACTATCGTCGTCTTTTTCAGTTGACGCTCTCTCTAAAGAATCCGACTTGTTTTTCAAAGGCTCATTAATACCATCAAGTTTTGTAATAATATTATCAAGTTTTTCAATGATTTCATTGAATTTTTTTCCAAGTATACACATTGTATTTTTAACACTCCTTAATTTAATTTTTCTTTTAATATTTCCAATTCTTCAATGTCCATATTATTCGGATCAACACCAACAGGAACGGCTGTGTATTCTATTTCGTCACGTCCGCACTGTCTGATATAGCAGACCATTCTGGTATCAAATTCCTCAAATTCAAGTGCAATACCTTCCCATAATAGTTTGCTGTTAACATCTGGTATACTGCTTTTATATATTGTAACTGAACCGTCTGTTACGACACCGACTCTCTTCCATATGTGATCCTTCAGATCTCCTGAAAGAATTATTTCACGCTTTGACTTCACTTCTATTGCAACATAAATAATACTTATCGTTGCAGGTTCGTTTACAAGCATCTGTTCAAGTCTGAGAGCCCCTATAGCAACTGCTGTTTTGGGGGTTACTCTGTATCTGTTCTTTCCGTTATCCACTCTGTTTTCGCCCAAGAGACAAATATCATTTTCTTTAAATTCGTCACTAAGACACTTTTTTATGAGCGGATGTCTTGAACTGTTCCCTGACATAATAATTTTTACAGCAGATTTTTTATATTCAACGCCTGCTTTTTCCATTTTTTCTTTTGATTCAGTAAGATTAAACGCTTTATCCATAGATACAGCAAAAGCCCGGCATTTTTTCTTAAAAAGCTCTTCAAGTTTCTGATTAAGAGTATCAAAGTTAATGTTTAATGTAACTGGTTCTGTTTCGTTATCTGAACCAAGTACAAACATATCGATCTCAATAGATGTTATTCCGCAATATCCAACTCTTCCTGTCTGAGGATCTTCGTTAAAAATACTACCGGATTCATATGTTGCAGACAGTTTTTTACCCTCAAAAAACGGACGTGCAACCAACTCATTGAGTTTTCGTATATTTGCTATAGCACCTATCGTATTTTGTATAAGATTCCCAAAACCATCTTCAATCAGTTCATCTTCCGGTTTTTCAAACGGCACATTTTTTTCTATGATTGTAAACTTATTTCCCATATCCGGAGAAGTAAGGATCCAGTATGAGATCTTGCTCATAATAAGCTCCCCACCAAATGATTCGTCACCATCAACACCAAAAAGTTCAATCGCCTCCTCATATCCTTCTGTATCTATATCTGCTTGTCTATACATACCAAATGAATAATCTGATGTTCCGCCTCCAAAATCAAACACACCAAACAAGCAGGGGTTACCATCGGTCAAAACAAGTTCCTCATCGCAGGCGGCACCGATACAGGCAATAGGTTCTGAATATTTCATTTTTACCTGTAAAAGGTCTTTACCCTTGTCGTCCTTTAATTCACATACATATGCAGGAAGGGAACGTTTAATTCCGCTTGTCAAAGCGTCTTCTATCTGTTTTCTGATTTCTTCTGAAAATTTTACAGGATATGAAAGCAAGTACTTTGTATAAAAACAGTTTTTAGTTCCATTTGGGTGGTTTATTGCTTTTCCGAGCAAATATCCATAAAACTCTATAGGATTAAAAACATTTTCTGAGTTTGTCTTGTCACTGGTCAGTTCAAACTCATCTGTATTTGCATAATCCCGGACTTTTATTTCCTTTCCGTCTTTAATCATCTTTGGAATCATTTTTAACTGTTTTATGATAGAATCAAGCTTTCGCTGATTATCAATCTGAATATCCTTTACAGGATGACCAAAATCAAACGATGCCGGACTATATTGAGGATAATCTTCACCGACTTTTCTCATAAGAGGCTGTACTGTTACTGCGTTCCATTTCTCTTTAAATTCTTTCCAGCGATACATCATCAGATTTGTAGGGTTTTCATAAACACTATAGGCACTTGAACCGTTTATGTCAGGGGACATTTCTATCATTGAAACAATGTTCGTCTTGATTGCCGCACAGGTAGATGATGTTCCGAAATCTATTGATACTTTTGAATTTTTATCTATGCAGATATACTTGTTTTTCGGATCAAAATATTTTGAATTATTCATAACAAATGAAAGAGGAATCTCATAAGATATCTTTGTTCCGCTCTTGTCTGAAATACCGCTTATTACAAAATTACCCTTTATAGAAACCTTTAACTTTTCAGGCTCCATATATATATCAAAATCTTTTGTATCAATACTGCAAAGAAAAACATTTTCACCGTCTTTTTTTATAACTGCAGCAGGTTTAGGATCATACATTTCATGTTCATCAAAATGAGTAAATTCAAGAACAGGATCTACGTCATTTTCAAAAGGCATATTTTTTACAGTCACCACAAACAATCTTTCTCCGCTGTCTGACCAGATACCGTTATCCCTGCCATTAATGATTTCCGCAGTAAGAACAGGAAAACCAAGAAGGATATTTTCTGTAGCATCTACATAACTTATAGAAGGAGTTTTTTTATCCGATACAGAAACTTCACTTATTATAAAGTTATAGTTTTCACCGTCAAGCAGCATTTCTATATCCTTGTACATAGATTCGCTCAGAAAATTTGCCTCTCCTGATTTAATCATGCAAAAATCCCGAAAATCAATACTTACATCTGTACCGTTATCGCAGATCATTTTTATCTTTGTGGCTGGATCAAACTCAGGCAACTCCAGGCTGAATATGCCGTATATATTTTCATACGTAACTCTGCCTGTTTTTCCTGATTCTTTGTATTCTGCAATTAATTTAACTATTTTCTTATTATTCATAACTCCAAATTCCTTTCATATTTTCAATCATCACAATCTGCCGATCCGAATCAAACCTGCCTTATGTCAAAGCAGAAAATAAAAGTGAAAGAGCATCAGGATATTTACCAGTATCCATACGCAAAATATTTCTTAAAAGCCTTTCCCTATGTACAGCACCCATATTTTCTATATATTCGACAAGTTCTCTGTCAGTACACTGAAAGTCTTTTTCTGAACAAAAACAAAAGAACAATTCATGTACTGTTTTTCCGAGTCTGCTGTTTGAATCGATACGGCTGAGCTCCGTCCACTGATTGTATGATTGCTGTTTTTCAAGACAGTAAGCGGCAGCATAACCTGCTGCGATAGTCGGGATATCGCTTGCTGTCATCCAGAGTTTCCAGTGTTTTATCCATGTTTTATCATCTCTGATATTCTTTAACAGTAAACCGCATAATTCTGAAAAAGATCCCGAATCGTATCTGTTTTGCCAGATTGAATATACCATCTTTAAAGCCATGTCTGAATTATGCTTCGACCAAAATTCAAGTACCATTTTTCTTGACACGGTATCCTGTTTATCAGCACCCCACAATACCATACCAACTATTTCTGTATCACTTACACCTTCCGAGGCTCTGTCTGTATACTTATCTGTCAGCACCCTGACTTCATCATCTGTAAGTGCAGCTATATCAGTCTTACATATTATGTCATGCTCAACAGATAAATTTTCAGGTTTAAATATAAAATTATTTATATTAATCATTTTCCAAAATTCCCTTCATTGTACTGATCATTTCATCATCTTTTAAAGAAAACTTAAATTCAACACGTCTTGAAGCATCTTTGTCCACTTCACCATTGTTGTTATAAACAGGATTGCTCCATGATCTGCCGTTTGCAGTGATTATACGGCGTATATGTTCCTTGTTAAACTTCTGATTGTTTTCAAGTGTGTCTATGCAATACTTACATACTGACAACGCTCTTTTTTGTGACAGTTCAAGATTATACATATAATCACCGTCTGTATCGGTATGACCTTCGATTATTATTTCTGAGATATATTCCATATATTCACTGTGCATCAGTGCTTCAAAATAAACAGGAATAAAACTGTCAAGAAAAACTTTTCCCTGTTCACTTAGTTCAAATGAATCAGTAGGAAACAATATACTGGAGTCAAACGCAATAGAACCGGTCATAGGGTCAACTTCTACAATAAGATCTGTTTTTGCAAATTCTTCACTGAGACTGATTATAATCTCTTCTTTAAGACCTATCAGTTTCTCGATCTGTGCCTGTTGTTCTTCCAGTTGCTCACTCTGCTCCTTGATTTGTTCTATAAGTTCCTGATGTTCCAGTGCCTTTTGTTCGAGTTCAGCTTTTATTTTGGTTTCTTCCTCAATTTTTTGATGATAAATGTTTAAAGAGTGCAATAACGTAGCAGACATCATCAGAACAAATACAAGCAACAATGCTGACATCAGATCGGAGTAAGATTTCCAATACTCCGGCTTTTCGTTGTCACTGTCATCGTCTGGATATTTTCTGTTCATATTCTATTTCCCCCTTCAACGTATTTAATCATCAGATTTTTCTGTATCCGGATTTTCAGGTTCCGGATTCTCATGGTCTATATTATCATCTGACTTTTCTCTTGTTCGTGCAATAGAACGAACTCTTTCCTGCTCACCAATGAACTTTACAAATGCACTGTTTACAGAATCATAAAGTTTATCTGGTATGCTGTCCATTGTTTCTTTCATAGCTTCAAGTGTATCGCTGAACCTACGTACTATTTCAGCAGTATCATGATCAAATGCTTTGAATGACTTGCACAAGCCATCAGCAACATTTTCTGTAAGGTTATTGTACATACTATCAATATTTTCTGAAGTACTTGTAAATTTCGTTGACATATCTTCTGTAAGGTTTCTGTACATAGTACTGATATTTTCTGAAGCACTTGCAAATGTTGCTGACATATCACTGAGAGCCTTTACGCTTTCTTCCATATTTTCCTTTGTGTATGTGGTGAGTTCTTCTGCAACATTTTTGCTCGTAATTGCTGTCTGCATTGCATATTCATTAACTTCTCTGTTTGACTCACTTACCAGTCTTATCAGTTCTTCTGTACTCTGAGTGAATTGTTTGTTATTATTTACAGAATCATTGATCGAGTTTTCAAGCTGTTCGTTAAGCTGTACCTGTCTTTCCATGAGTTTATTGAGATTTTCGATATTTCCTGCAATATTTTCATTTTGCTGATTCTGGGCATCATATCTGACAGTGAGCGTTTCCATATTTTCGGTAAGATGATCATTAGCCGTTGTAACTGCCTGCTGATAACCTCCGAGCTGGTTGATATACAACTGCAGACCTTCAATAATTTCACGATATCTGCTACTTGTATTATCAATATTTTCCGATGCACTTATAAATGTTGATGATAAGTTATCAAATGACTTAACACATTCGTCCATATTCGTTCTTGTATATGTACTGATCTCCTCTGCTACATCTCTGCTCATTTGCGCTGTCTGCATTGCGTATTCATTAACTTCTCTGTTGGACTCGCTTACTTGTCTTATCAGTTCTTCTGTACTCTGAGTGAATTGTTTGTTATTATTTACAGAATCATTGATTGAGTTTTCAAGCTGTTCATTAAGCTGTGCCTGTCTTTCCATGAGTTTATTAAGATTTTCGTTTTGCTGATTCTGAGCATCATATCTGACAGTGAGCACTTCCATATTTTTGGTAAGATGATCATTAGCCGTTGTAACTGCCTGCTGATAACCTCCGAGTTGGTTGACGTACTGCTGAAAACTACAGACAATTTCGTGATATCTGTCGCTCATCATTACAAATGAATTACCGCTATCTTCTATCTTTGCAGACAAAGATGTTATTCTTTCATAGTAAAGCTCATTTGCCTCGTTTATCTTGCTAAGCGTAGTTCTCATTTCTTCAAATTGTCCGCCAAGTATTTCCTTATTCATTGTCACAAGATATTCTCGAACCATGGTTTTAAGTTGTTCCTGCTGATTGATATTCAGATTTTCGAGATAGTTTTTAATATTTTTTGTCATTTCCATCATAGATTCTTTAAACTGCTCAGTAAGATTATTTGTACTTGTAGAAATTATTGCTGAATTATTACCAAGAATCTCAATTATTTTATCTTGTGTGGAGACAAATTTCAGTTTCATATTATTCTGCGTGTTATGTACACTTTTAGAATTCAATACTGATTTAAACTCGTTAAGTGCATCTGACATTTCTGAATAAGCTTTCTGAAAGATCCAGTTAAACAGAATAGAGTAAACCACACCGTATATTGACGTAAGAAATGCTGTTTTGATACCATTTAACAACATAAGAATACTGTTTTGTATGCCCTCATAATCTATACTGAAATCCTTTAATCCTATGATCAGTCCCAAAAACGTACCAAGTATTCCAAGTCCCGTCATAGAACCTGATATAGACTCACAAACTGATTTTTTTATTATTCCGTTTAACAGCTTAATATTTATATAATCATCTATGTCACACCCTAGATCATCAAACTCTATTTTATCTTTTGACAACCTTTTTGTCTCGTTTATATACTCTGAAAAAGCGCTATTCAATTGAGAATTAGCAAAGCTGATATCCTTCCAGTCAAAGTTCTTCTGATTGCCCGTATTTGGCGTCAACTTATCATCAGACGCCTTTTTTTCCCTAAGTTTTTTAGTAAACTTATTAAAATCGTTTTTTAATTCTATTGCACATCTTATTTCTGCAAATACAAACTTAAGTATAATAATAAACATCATAACAAGGAATATAATGTTGAATATCATTGAAAACATACCGCCTTCAACATTTTTTCCTGAAACAATTGTGAACGCCAAAAGAATTAACGTAGCAACTAAAATTTTTATTATATTTAACACATTACCTTTACCCATCATTTTACACCCCTTTAATTATCAGTACTCTATTTTTAACTTAAACATCGCACATGAATGATACGATGCTGATTCCACACCTTTTTTTATACATTTGCACTTAACCCCATTATTATAAAACCATGTTTTCCCCAGGTGCGGAACTATATACTGACAGGCCGGATCCCACCAATACTTACAAAAAGCACATACTCTGGTCGTTGTGATATCTACAGATGCATTCATCTATAACCCCTCCTAAAAAAATTATGATATAAATAAAAAAGCTTGCACATGTTACAGTTTTTAACAATGCAAGTTTTTGGTATACTGATATTATTAGCCGGCACTTATTCCCTGACGAAAATCCTGCTAATACCCCATTGTTAATCCCATATCTCATATTTCTTAAATTTCATCCCATAAATCATCAGAATCTTTAAAATTTTCAAACATTTTTTTCATAATCATAATACTATCATAATAAATTATTGGTATAATAATAGCATGACATAAAATTCATTAATTTGCGGTTATTTTACACAAATCACGTAAATTCTTCTTTTACCAAATATCATATACCACATTTCTGACGGCTTAATTTTTTTATACAGCCGGTGTGATCATATTCATACATTCTATTTTACGTGACATAGATGAGTGAACGTATCTGTTAAGCGTTGTTTCTACTGATGAATGTCCCAGTATTTCTGAAAGTGTACGCACATCAAAGCCCTTTTTTATACAGTTAGTAGCAAACATATGGCGTAAGCTGTGATAATGTATATCGGGTAATCCGACATTTTTCAGAACTGTTTTAAAACGTCTCTGGAGAGTACGTGGTTCTGTAATACTTTCGTTTCCGGAAAGAACGTAAGTATTTGGTGATTTTCTGTGTTTTGCAAGAATTTCAGCAAGAAACGGAGATAACGGGATCGTTCGCTTTGATGACTCTGACTTGGGTGGACCTGTTATTATTTTTGTAGACAGCAGATCTATGTCCTGCATACGTTGAACTGTTTTGTTTATTTTTATTATATTTTTATCAAGATCGATATCATTCCACGTAAGACAACATACTTCACCGATACGTATGCCTGTATAGAAACTTAACAGAATACAAATAGATGTACTGTTCATATTTTCAGTAAGATATCTGTGCAGTACCATTTGCTGCGTTTCGTTAAGTACAGTGATCTCTTTTTTACTTATTCTTGGCATAGTCGCTTCACCTATTATATTTTTCATGCCATATACACGATTCATGTATCGTGCCATGGAACGAAAGACGATCATTATATCAGAAACATATTTTTCAGAAAGACCGCAACTAAGCTTTTTTTCTATAAATCTATGAACCATATTTACATCGATTTGCTCATATCGCATATCGCCAAATTCGGTAAGAATATGTTTTTCGGCTTTCATTCTGTAATTGCTGTAGGTAGAGGGCTTTACTTTAAGTTTTACCGAAGAAAACCACTCTTCAAAAAGAACTCGCACGTTTCGTGATGATGGTATATCAGTAGTGATATTGTCTGTCCTCATGAGAATCAATTTTTCTTTGACGCTTTTATAAGTCTTTCCGTAAACAGATTTATAAGCCGATTTTCCTTTGGAATTATTGTTAAGACGAATTCTTCCTTCCCATCTGCCATCTTTTCTTTTGTAAATATTTTCTCCACGTCTCGACATTTTTTATTCACTCCTTTGAAAATACAACAAAGACCACATTTCTGACGTTAAATAAACTCTTTAAAACATTTTATTTGTGAAAATGTTATATTCAAGCAACAACACTATTGTATATTCACACGAAAACCGCTTAAATATATTGAAAAAATATATCCAGAATGCTATAATCTAATCATTGGGTAGCTGTCGCAAATTAATGAAATTTGCGACCGTTTTTTATGTTTTCTATAATATTATATTATCATATATTAAAGTAAAGTTTGTCGCACAAAACATCATATTTGTCACAATTTCAGAAAAGGGGAAAATCAAATGTATAAAACCGGAGTTCAGAATCTGCTTACATCAATTTTTGATGCCAAGATAACAGGGAAAGGAAAAGTCGGAAACGGAAAACTATATAGTATGCTTATGAAAATACTTATAGACAAGGAGTCAGAAGATATATCTGCGGATCTGAATCTTTTAAAAAAATTCGGAAGCCTGACAGAAACCCCTGATTCCAGACACAGACTTGATAAAGCACTGTCAAGATTTCTCGTAACAGGAACAGGCTATCCGGACGCTTCTTTTTCTTTTGAAAAATTTGAAAAATGCTTTGATGATTTTTTTAAGTACAGAATATATGTATCAGAAATACAAAGATCCCTCGACAAAGCCCTTGACCCTGACAAAATCGACAGACTAACATACACGCTTGTTAAGATACTCCTTGATGATAATGACATAGAAAAAATTTTTTATGGTGGAAAATACATTTCAAAAAAATCTTTGATCGGGAGTGCGGTACATATAAAAAGAATCTGTACTTCTGCACTGCTGATGTTTATGTTATATTACTACCACAAATGCACACGGCAGGACGATACAAAAAGGCACCGCCTCCTTGATATGCCGTCAAAAGTCACTTTTGAATCCGTAAAATATGAAGATGAAGACAGTTTTATTTTGGAATATGAAATAAACATCGCAAAACTTCTTCAAAAAAATTCGGAAAACATATGTCGTATGGAAAATGAAGAGATCTCTCCTGAAATTTTTTTTGAAAATGACATGGTATGCGAAAACAAACAGATAACTGACCTTTCTGGCGAAGAAAACATATTTCTCTACGGAACAGGAGGAATAGGCAAAACAACAACACTTCTACGGAATTCGCAGTTACTCAAAGAAAACATTTGCTTTTATTTTCCGCTCTACAGATACCGTGAAGAAACAATAGCTGCCTATGACAATATAAACTGTCGTATATTAATAAGAATATTGCTACGATACATATATCAGGACGAATATCCGTCTTTTGAACTATGCAGTAATTGTGAAGGAGCAGAAAATGTAATGAAAAACCTTTCACTACTTCTCAAACTTCTTAAAACGCCACCTGAAAATAATAAAAAAAAATATGTACTTCTGCTCGATGGCATCAATGAAATGCAACCGGATTATCAAGACATATTTTCAAATGAAATCAGCAATATCTGCAGCCAATGGAAAAATGTAAAAATCATTATATCAGGACGAACTGTTCCGTCCTATAAGATTTTCAAAAACTTTAAAAAAGTAATGCTCTGTCCTGTTTCAGACAAAAAAATATCTGAAATACTTCACCGCTGTGATAAATCTGACCAGACAAACGGTAAACTTTCAGATATTCTTGGAATACCACTGTTTTTAAATATCTTTCTGAAAAATAAAGACAACGAAAACAATATTTCAACAGGCGGCGAACTTATTGATTCATATATAAACAACTTTGATAATGACAGAAACGGAAATGAACTGATGCGTTTTGTTGTTCAGTTCGTTCTGCCGTTTGCAGCAAAAGAAATGAATGATGGATATTTCTTCGAAATAAGTCGTTTTGAACTATCAGAGGCCGCAAATAAAGCATTTGAAACATTTGTCCTTAACGAAAACATATATCAGAATTTTACAGCAGTCAGAAAATTCAGAAAGAAAAATCTCTTAAAAAGCAGAGAACGATTTGATATAGTTGAATACATAACAGAAAATATCTGCCTCATGAAACCGACGCCCGGTCAGCCTCATATACTTCATTTTACACACCAATTCTTCAAGGATTATTTTGCTGCAAGACATATAATTAATATTTTCAGTGCTGTTGATATATCATATGGATATGGATTTAATGAAGAAAAAAAAGAAATGATATTCAGTCATAATCTTGAACATATCTGGGCAAAGTACAATGATAATGACTTTTTCAGAATGCTCGGTGAAATAACCGGAGATTATAAAAACAGATATTGTGAGAACTTTGAATATCATCGGACTTTCCTTGATGACATACTTGATTTTTCACGAAATTTTATGTCAGTTCATATGGCTGAAAATATAATGCTGACTATGAAGGCTTCAAGAGGAGAAATAATATGTGGTGCTGATTTCAGTGAAATGAGTCTGCCGATTTATTTTCCCGAAGACGTAAAATTCAGTGCTGATGGTATGTATCCTTGTGTGTTCAGAAACTGCTGGGTATTTAATATCCGCAATTATGAAAAATCACACAACTGCTTTGTAAACTGTGATTTTTCATTTTCCACGTTTTTTGATGATGAGTGCAGGGAATTTATCATCGAAGACAAAGCGGTCGTTACTCCGGAAGAATAGTGTAAAAACAAAAAATCAACCGGCAAAACAAACTTACCGATTGATCATACTGAATATTACTATTATTTTAAGTATATCGTTATCAACCTCTGCCCTGACCTCTGCCTTCTGCTTTTGTGCCAGAATTTTCACGATATAAAGTCCAAGACCTACACCGTTACCGCTTCGGGATTTGTCACTGCGATATGTCCTGTCAAAGATATGATCTATATCAATATTCTCCGCTCTGACAGGGTTTGAAAATGTCAGATGCACCTTGTCTTCGAAGTTTTCAAGACTTACGGAAAACTCATTTTCAGCATACTTTATGATATTGCTCAAAAGATTGTTTAGCATACGCATAAGGAGTTGCTCATCTGCCGATATAAATACAGTTTTTTCGGGAAATATCACTTCGGGAACAAGGGAGCAGTTTCGTATTACTGCCTCGTTATCAGCAATAAACTGCATAAGTACCCCTGTTAAATTTACTTTTGACAGGGGTATTTCATTGCTGTCACTTTCAAGTACGGAAAGTTCAAAAAAATCATCTGCCATCTTTTTCATAAAATCAGATTTTTCTATACATACATGAAGGTATCCTTTGCCTCTTTCCGATAGCATACTCTCGTTTTCAAGCATCTGCAGATTTCCTTTTATAACAGTAAGCGGTGTACGCAAATCGTGAGCAATATCGGAAACTGACTGTTTAAGACTTCTCTGCGCATATTCTGACTGTAACTTCAGCTTTTTCTGATAGTCAAGGTTTCTGTTTATTTCTGATACCAATTCTGCAAATGTCCTGTCTGAAAATGAAACTGTCAACTGCCTGTTATACTGCATATCACGGGTACGTTCGAGTTCTTTTTTCACCTTACGCATTTCATTTTTCAGCCTGATATTACAGAAAATCAAAATCAAACAGAAAACTGCAAAAATTATGCAAACTATAACCATTACAGCTCCCCTTTCAGACGATATCCTATACCCCAGACTGTTTCTATATAATCATTTTCTGTAGCCTTTTTCAGCTTGTTTCTGAGATTGCTGACATGAACGTTTATAGTGTTGTCCTCATAATAATAAGTATCATTCCACACAGATTCGTAAAGATTGGCTTTTGAATAAACCTTCTGCGGATATTCCATAAACAGTTTAAGCAACATAAATTCCTTAGCTGTAAGAGCTATTTGTTTTTGCCTGTAGGTAACCGTATTTTCCGCAGTGTTAAGACAAAGCTCACCGCAGGAAAGCACTCCGTCTGACAACTGTTTATCCGTACCGCTTCTTCTGAGTACGACCTCTATTCTGACAAGTACTTCATTTAAGTCAAAAGGTTTTAAGATATAATCATCAGCACCAAGTCTTAAAACCGCAAGACGTGTTTCCATCATTGATTTTGCAGACAGAACTATTACAGGTATCTGCGAATATTCACGAAACTCCTTTATAAGTTGCTCACCGCTCTTGTAGGGAAGCATCAGATCCATAATGACAAGACTGAAATCCTGTTTTTTAAGAAGCAATGTCGCTTTTTTCCCTTCATCCGCACAAACAGTTTCATAACCATTGCCATGTAAAAAGTCAGCGAGAAGCTTATTTATTTCTTTGTCATCTTCAACTATAAGTATTTTGCTCATTATCCTCTTTCCACCTCATGACAGCCAAAAATAAATCGTTATATAACAACATTATAACCATAAGACTTTTTACTGTCAAGAATTTTAGTATAACCACTATATAAAAAATCAGCTGTTTTTCAATGTGGTTT
Organism: Oscillospiraceae bacterium; assembly: GCA_017848115.1. GTDB lineage: Bacteria > Bacillota > Clostridia > Oscillospirales > Ruminococcaceae > HUN007. The sequence continues at coordinate 45,342 of JAGAKZ010000030.1, read as the reverse complement.
TACTTTTCTCTTGAAAAAAACTGTATCATATGTTAATATTATTATAGATTATAGTTTTGAATAAAAACAATGTATAAAAGGTGATACAAATGAAGATCTACACCATAATCGGCGGAGTCAACGGAGTAGGAAAAAGCAGTCTTTCAGGAGTTTTATCAGCTGAAAGTACAGATCTTGGCATTATCATTGACACTGATAAATTAACAGCTGAACTCGGCGGTGATAAAATAAAAGGTGGAAAAAAAGCTGTTTTACGTATTGAAGAATGTCTTAAATCAGGCATTAATTTCACACAGGAAACAACTCTTTCAGGAATAAGAACATTAAAAACAATACAAAAAGCACGTGAACTGGGATACTATATCCGCCTGTACTATATCGGAGTAAACAGTTGTGAAGAAAGTATAAAACGTATCAGAAATCGTGTTGAAAAAGGTGGTCACAATATTCCTAGCAGTGATGTTGAGAGAAGATTTGACAAACGTTTTGAAGACTTAAAACGAATCCTTCCGTACTGTAACGAGGCACGTTTTTTTGATAACGAAAACGGATTTGTAGAAAAGGCAGAATACAGAAACGGATCTATCATAACCAAAGGTCCTTCTCCTCAATGGCTTACAGAATTACAAAAATCATTTACTCAGTAAAATCCGGAGGTGAAAAACATATGAAAGCCGGAGTGTCAACCGCTTGTCTTTATCCCGAATTATTGGAAAATGCTTTATCACAGTTAGCAAAGACAGGAATAAAAAATACAGAAATATTTATAAATACACACAGTGAATTACAGACGGAATTTACAGACCTTCTTAAAAATATTCTTAATAACAATAATGTATCATGCAGTGCAGTCCACCCTTTTACATGCCCGTCTGAACCTATGATGTTTTTTTCATCATATGAGCGTCGTGTAGATGATATAATAGACTATTACAAATATTACTTTGAAACCATGAACAAATTCGGTGCAAAGATTCTTGTTTTCCATGGAAACAAGCGAATCCACCCTGCACCTGAAGAACTGTATTTTGAGCGTTTCGGACGACTCGCCATGACCGCAGAAGAATTTGGAGTCATAGCCGCTCAGGAAAATGTGGAACGCTGTCAGAGCAACAGTCTTGAATTTATGAAAAATATGTCCTCATACCTTGGAAAGTACGCAAACTTTGTCCTCGACGTAAAACAGGCAGTACGCTCTCATGAAGACCCTTTTGAAATAGCGTCACAGCTTGGCGACAGGATAGTACACGTCCATATGAGCGACCACAATGCCGAACGTGACTGTATGCTACTTTCAAAGGGAAACTTTGATATAGAAGGGTTTCTGAAAATCTTATCCAAAAAAGGATTTGACGGCTCTGTTATATTGGAACTGTACAGACAAAATTTTAATGATATTTCCCAGCTTTACGAAAGCTACAGATACCTTTGTGACATTATAAACAACATAGAAAAGGAGGCAGGATAAATGCGATGCCCTTTTTGCGGATTTGAAGATACAAAAGTAATTGATTCAAGATCAACAGAGCTGAAAAAAAGACGCAGACGAGAATGTACAAGTTGCGAAAAACGCTTCACCACTTATGAAATTGTCGAGATGCCACTTATCATGGTAGAAAAAAAAGATGGTTCTTTTGAACCTTTTGACCGCAACAAACTTATCACAGGAATATACAGCGCAATAAAAAAACGCCCTGTAAACGTAGAGGAAGTTTCAAAAATAGCAGATGAGATAGAAAACTCAAATGTAAAACAGATAACTTCTGTTGAGATAGGAAATCTTGTTCTTGAGAGATTAAAAGAACTTGATGTTGTTGCATATATCCGCTTTGCTTCTGTATATAAAGAATTCAACGACCTTGATAGCTTTATAGATGCAGTTAATGAATACAGTGCAGGATAAACATTTTCACTAATACGCGGCCCCGACATTTCGTCAAAATAAACAAATTTATTTTGATTTCATACAAAAAATTTTTTTCTATAGATTTTTAAAGTCATTTATGATATCATTATCTTATAAAAATATAATCTTACCGTTAAGGTATACACTTTCAGGAGGTAATAAAAATGAACGATCTTAATTCACTTCTTATGCCCGAAGACGTAACAGACCAGTTTGATGCCGGTGAAATGAAACAAAATCAGGGATTGGCAATTGCTACTTGTATTTTATTCTTCATTCCTATGGTTACAAAAAACAATTCTGATTATCTTAAGTTTCTTTCAAATCAGTCACTCACACTTCTCGTTCTCAGTATAGTGGTTTTTATCGTTAGCAAAATAGTAGGTATAATCCCTATTATAGGAGGACTTGTGGGTAAACTTCTAGGATTGTGCGTATTGGCATTACTTGCCTGGTTGATTATTGACACTGTTACAGGAAAGGCAAGAAAACTCCCTATCATAGGTCATATCAACATTATGGATTTTTTTGCAAAATAAATTAATAATAACCGAAACAAACGGTTGGTAAACGCCGACCGTTTATTTTTTGCATATCATCTCATGAAAACAAATATACTTTTCTTAGAGGTGATAGATTTGAAAAGAAAATATATCGGATTAGCTTTTGTTCCTGTTGTTTTTATACTCACAATGTGTCTTTATAAAATTCTAAGCAAAGAAGAACCGACAAAAATATTGCCCGATACAGCAAGTATCAGTGCATACACGGAAAGTTTCGGCTGGCAGATCGATGAAGAAGAAATAAAATTTACTGAGATAACTATCCCGTACATATTTAACGACACATACAAAGAATACAATAAGATACAGAAAAAACAAGGCTTTGACCTTGAAAAATACAAAGGAAAAAAAGTTACGCTGATAACATGTCTTGTTACAAATTTCACCGACGGTGAAAAGGTATATATCGAACTTATAACCGAAAACACCTGTCTTATCGGTGCAAATCTTAAAAGTTACGGTAAAAATGGTTTTATAAAACCGTTAAATATAAATGAATTATAACAGAAAAGAGGTTAAAAAATGAACAATGCCCGAATGATAAACTTCAACGGCACTCCGTGTGTTGAACTTACAGCCGGCAGATATACTTCTCTCATTGCATATGAAATAGGCTGTAATGTTATCAGACTGAGAGATACGGAAAACTGCGTTGAGTTTTTCAGATTTGATGATCAGAATCCGGCTGAAACTATTATAAACTCACCGGAAGTATGGGGAATGCCTACACTTTACTTCCCTAACCGCCTTGCAGACGGTATACTTAAAACATCTGACGCAGTATATCACTGGCCGGTAAATGAAAAAAACAGATACAACAATCATATTCATGGATTTATCCACAAAAGAATACACAACGTTGTTGAGTACAGCTTCAACGAAGAAAAAGCATGGCTCAAAACCAGATATGACTTTGATGAAAACGATGAATTCTATCAGTATTTCCCTGTAAAATTTACAGTAGAATATACATTTACACTTTCAGAAGACGGTCTTACTCAGGATATATGCTACACAAACAACTGCGACAAGATGCTCCCTATCTCAATAGGTTCTCACACAGCTATCAGCGCACCTTTTGTAGACGGTGCAAAGCTTCCTGATATACGTCTTCAGGTACCTGCAATGATGCGTTGCGAACTGAACGAACGTTGTCTTCCTACAGAAAATCTTCTCGATCTCTCCGAATGGGACAAAGAATACCTTGACGGCGTAAAGATACCTGTTCTTCAGAATCTTGACAATGATATGTACGCTGCCGACAGACTTGATTTTGAAGGAAGAAAATTCAACGGAATAATCGCAACAGACAAGTCAAGCGGTATAAAACTCTGCTACGAAGTATCTGACGAGTACAAATTCTGGATAATCTGGAATGACAGAGGAACAAACGGCTATTTCTGTCCTGAACCTATGACAGCAATGATAAATGCTCCAAACCTCTCACTTTCACACAATATCACAGGATACAGAGAAATATCATCAGGTCAGACATTTACCGCTTCACAGCATTTCTTTACAGTTGCAGAATAATAATTATTTTCTCTAAATCACTTGAAAAACAGCTGAAAATATGGTATAATCAGCTTGATTGTTTTGTGATTTTAAATAAATCAAGACAGTACGAATTTAAAATAAAAATTACGAAGGAGTATTAAGATGAAATTTGGTTTTTTTGACGATAAAAACAAAGAATACGTAATCAATTCCCCAAGAACACCATATCCTTGGATCAACTACCTCGGAACACAGAGCTTTTTCTCTCTTATTTCCAACACAGCAGGCGGTTACAGCTTCTATAAGGACGCACGTCTCAGAAGAATCACACGTTACCGTTACAACAACGTTCCGATCGATATGGGCGGACGTTATTTCTACATAAATGAAAACGGTACTATCTGGAATCCAGGCTGGTCACCGGTAAAGACAGAACTCGATGCTTACGAATGCCGTCACGGTATGGGTTATACTATCATCACAGGTAAGAAAAACAACCTCAAGGCTGAAGTTACATTCTTCGTTCCACAGAACTATGACGGTGAAGTTCAGCAGGTAGTACTCACAAACGAAGGAAATGAAGCTAAAACATTCAAGTTCTTCTCATTTGCAGAATGGTGCTTGTGGGACGCTCAGGACGACTGCACAAACTTCCAGAGAAACTACTCAACAGGTTGTGTAGAAGTTGAAGGTTCAACAATCTACCACAGAACAGAATACAGAGACAGACGTAACCACTACGCTTTCTATACTGTAAATGACGCTATAGACGGTTATGATACAGACCGTGATTCATTTATCGGTCTCTACAACAGCTTTGGTGATCCACAGGCTGTTACAGACGGCAAGGCTACAAACTCATTTGCTGACGGTTGGGCTCCTATCGCTTCACACTACAAAGAAATCACACTCGCTCCAGGCGAAAGCAAGACTCTCGTTTTCGTTCTCGGCTACGTAGAAAATGATTTCGACAAGAAATTTGAAGCTGACGGAAAGACAATCAACAAGGAAAAAGCTTATGCAATGATCGAAAAGTTCAACACTCCTGAAAAGGTAACTGCAGGTCTTGCTGAACTTAGAGCTGCATGGGACAAACTCCTCGGCATCTTCAATACAAATACTCCTGACGACAAGGTAAACCGCATGGTAAATATCTGGAACCAGTATCAGTGTATGGTTACATTTAACCTTTCTCGTTCTGCTTCCTACTTCGAATCAGGTATCGGTCGTGGAATGGGCTTCAGAGATTCCAACCAGGATATCCTCGGCTTCGTTCATCAGATCCCTGACAGAGCAAGAGAACGTCTTATCGACCTCGCTTCTACTCAGCTTCCTGACGGCGGTTGCTACCATCAGTATCAGCCACTTACAAAGAAGGGTAACTCTGATATCGGCGGTGACTTCTCAGATGACCCACTGTGGATGATCCTTTCAGTAAGTGCATACATCAAGGAAACAGGCGACTGGGATATTCTTAACGAAATGGTTCCTTATGACAATGACGAATCACTCGCTAAGCCTATGCTCGATCACCTCACAGTTTCATTCTACCACATTGTAAACAACCTCGGACCTCACGGTCTCCCGCTCGCTATGCGTGCTGACTGGAATGACTGTATCAACCTTTCATGCTTCTCAGACAAGCCGGGCGAAAGCTTCCAGACATATACAAATCCTAAGTTTGCAGCTGAAGGCGGTTACTCAAAGGTTGCTGAATCTGTAATGGTTGCTGCACTCTTCACATACACAGGTCCTTCTTACGTAGGTATCCTCAGACACCTCGGTAAAAACGACGAAGCTGACAAGGCTCAGGCTGAAATCGACAAGATGAAAGAAAACGTTATGAAACACGCTTTCGATGGTGACTGGTTCCTCAGAGCTTATGACGCAAACGGCGAAAAGATGGGTTCAAAGGAATGTGAAGAAGGTAAGATCTTCATCGAACCACAGGGCTTTGCAGTTATGTCTGAAATCGGTAAGGATCAGGGCGCTGACATCAAGACTCTTGATTCTATCGACAAGTACCTCAATACAAAGTACGGTCTTGTACTCAACAACCCTGCTTTCTCAAAATACTATGTTCAGTATGGTGAAATCTCAACATATCCGGGCGGTTACAAAGAAAACGCAGGTATCTTCACACACAACAACGCATGGATCATCTGTGCTGAAGCTTACGCAGGCAGAGGAAACAAGGCATTTGAATACTATTCAAAGATCGCTCCTGCATTCAACGAAGATATTTCCGAACTCCACAAGACAGAACCTTACGTATACGGTCAGATGATCGCAGGTAAGGACGCAAGCAGATTTGGTGAAGGTAAGAACTCATGGCTCACAGGTACTGCTGCATGGAACTTCGTTGCTATTTCACAGTACATCCTCGGCGTTTCTGCTGACTGGGACGGCCTCAAGGTTGACCCATCAATTCCAAACGAATGGGACGGATTCACAGCATCAAGAAAATTCCGTGGTGCTACATACAACATCACTGTTAAGAACCCTGACCACGTTTGCAAGGGTGTTAAGAGCCTCACAGTAGACGGCAAGGCTATCGAAGGAAACATCGTTCCTGCATTTGCTGACGGCGAACATACTGTTGAAGTAATAATGGGCTAATATTATAAAATTAAACAGACTGCTGTTCATTGTGAATGGCAGTCTGTTGTTTTTTATTTTTATAAAATCAAAAACCACTGTAAAATTCATCTTGAAAATTACAGTGGTTGTTTAGATATTTATTATATTTCACACTGGACAATATGACCAAAATTCATTTCGTCCTTAAAAATCGTATAAATATAAGCCGAACTTTGAAAATACAGACCTGTTTCTACATCTGTCAGCTTCTCAAATGTTTGAGATTCATAGAGCATCTTCATTGCATCATCATATTCAACACCTATATCATTTACCGTATACTCTACTATATCCTGAATACAATACTCTATAAGAGCCTGTTGAACGCTCATATTTGCTCACCAACCTTTTTAAGTAAACTAATAGCTTTATCCGTATGAAAAGAATATTGATTTGTCATCTCACGAAAAGTCATTCCTGAAACTAAATTTTCAAATGAAATCAGTTCGCCCTGATACTGTCTGAAAAGCAATGCCATATTATCATCAGCAACCGGACCTATAACAATATCATATTTATTATCTATATTACACTCTATATCAGAATAGTCTGTATAACTTGGATCACGATTATTCATGACAAATCTTGCCCAACTTTCTGATGGAACACAACCAAAATCCTTAATCTTCAAATCTTTGCGTTTCAAAAAATCATCATCTATTTCATAAATATTTACAACCGGGACTCCACCATAAATTCTTGATACACGTACCGACATTTTTTCGGCTTGTTCCTTTATTTCAGTTAAATAAAAGCCTTTACCAAAATCTTTAAACGGACGACAAACTGATAGATTTACAAACTTTATACTCGTATTACTGCCATGATACAAAATCACTTATAACACTCCTCCGTTTTTTTCACAAATCATCATCAAATCACTAATCGCCTCATCCATCGATAAAGTATGCTCAATGTCATAATTTTCTTTTAAAAATTGTATCGCTTTATATTCATACAGAAATTCAAATGCTTCTTTCTGACTTATGTTATATTTATGAGCAAAATCACTCACACAAGCCACAACATAATTTATTTCTTTCCTTAACTCTGTCATACTAATTCACCAACCCTTCATATATATTTTACCACTAACAATCACTTACTTTCAAGATATTTTTAGTCAAAAACCACTGTAAAATTCATCTTGAAAATTACAGTGGTTTATTATTTGGTTTTAACTAATTTCACTCATATACAAAGATATCCTGCTTTGCATATCACTTGCTATTTCTTCTGCCGATATATCGTTTTCATCGCTTTCAAAGTAACCGAAACATTCTTCGGACAGTATATTGTATATGTCGATATATGCCCCTTGGCTTTTCCATGTACCTTCAAAAAGTTTGTTGTAACGCTCTCTTTCCATATCAGTCGGCAAAGGATAATCTTCTTCTATACGATGCTCATCTGCAATCTCTGCAATCCTTTCATTGTGGCTTCTGAGTATATGACTGCCGTATACAATGTTGCCCTGTGTATCTTCAATGCAATAGTCCATAAAATACTTTATAAATTCCCATGCAACTTCTTTGTATCCGGATTTTTCTGCTATCACAAAGGCAGCCTCAGAATCTATATAGCCCTCAAAAAAAGGATAACCGCAGATATCTGTTCCCGATACATATCGCTGAAGATCAACATCATTCACACTTACATAAAATGTGTCTGCAAACAGTACGCTCTCATCATAGAGTTCTTCAGGCAGATTTTCTTCACAAACTTCATGCGGAACGTATTCTTTTATAAATTTCAGAAGTTCTGTAAACTCAGGTATGTTAAAATCGCATTTACTCTTTTCAAAATCTACATTTTCTATGATATACGAATAAAGTAAATTTTCTGCCATACCCACACCACTTGTGTTTACAAGCATCATTTCACCGCTTTCTTTTACTGCATCATAAAACTGAGATGGCTCTTCGATAATTCCAGCGTTATTTGTGACCATAGTGTCAAAAGAATATATAACAGGCATACAGTACAGTTTATCGTTAAAAGTAAACGCATCAAGTATATTTTTATAGAACATATCATGTGTAAGTTCATTATCGCTTTCAATCAATTTGTTTATATCCGCAAAAGCGTCCTTACAAAGATATGGCATTATGTTGTCATATGTATCTATCATCATTATGTCAGGTATATCGTCCTGTACGACTGAGGATATCATATTATCCGTATCCGGTTTTTCAAATGAAAAGTCAACTATCTGAATATGATAATCACTATTTTCATTGTTAAAACTTTTTACAGCTCTTTTTAGTTTTTCTTTTATATCATCACTATAAGTGCTTATTGAAAATCTGATTTGTTTTTCATTTGTATAAGTTTCTGTTTTCCCAACTTTATAAACTGCCTCACTACTGTTGTAATACGCACCGCTCTCGTCTGTATACAAGTTCTGTACGACACTCATATCATCGGCTATAACATCATTCCATAACCAGATCCCTTCTGATTTCTGAGTGTCAAAAGAGTGACCATATAACGAATTGTCAGTCCAGTAAAGAAAATCATATATATCATACGCTGACGCATAGTAATAACTATCGCCTGAAAAGCCGGTATCCGATAAAGTAAAATCGCTGTTTATCATGTATACGCCTTTATTGCTTACGGCTATGACATTTTTTTCTTTATCATATATAAGGCGTTTTATGTAATCGTCAGTCCTGATTTCACTATTGCTTATTAATTCTCCCTGCATATTGTAAACATAAAGATAATCACTTTCATTTGACAACAGCACAATAATATTGTTATTATTATCAACCGCTACTCCGGATATATATGCGTTTTCGTCTATTCCTGTCATTTCAAAAAGTCGTTCGTTACCTGATGCTCCGACTTTATTTATATACGCACTCTCCAGAGACTTATTATCGTATTTTTCTTCTATGTAATAAATTTCATTATCCCTGTTTGTATAAACCAATCGTTCATCTGACGGATATTTTTGGGTTATATTTCCGTCATAATCAGATATGATTATACAGTCTTCAGATTCTGTATAAGAACCGACTATAAGGCATATATCATCATCAAAAATGAACACCTTAAAAATTTTTTTATCGGGATATTTGTCAGATGATATAAGATTTTCAGATACTCCGGTTTTTATATTATATCCATACAGCCCTTTTTCATTTGAATAAACAATGTCATACTTTGACGTAGCACCATAAACAGCTGACACATCTTCTATCTCATCAAGGGTCAGTACCTTTCCTGTACTGACATCTACAACGTCAAAAAGACATCTTCCATTGTCTAAAGCACATACAATAAGGTTGTCTTCAGCATTTATAAAAATTTTTTCGATATTATCTCCCAGGTCAGCCAGACTGTTTTCTATAATATTTATCTCACCCGATTGATTTATTGAATACACGCTACTGATCATATCGAATTTATTCCACAAAAAACAATATATATTCCCCTTGCTGTCTGCACTCATATCATATATATAGAATTTCTCACTCTCAGTAAAATCTTCTCGTTTTATGTCTTTTTCAAGTTCAAGATTTTCATTGTAAATTTGTACTGCATCAATATCAGCAACCGCTATTTTTCCATTTGGAAGAATTTCAGCGTGCTTATAACTACGACTAATTTCTGTTGATGAAATAATATCACCTTTGTCATTTACAAAAGACATTTCTTTAGTGCCTGCGTTTTCCCATACAATCAGATAATTATCTCCTGCATCTATAACATCTATAAGTTCATTATTTACAAACATCTCAGGAAGCACCAATTTGTTTTCACTATATTGCAAAACTTCAAAGTTTTCAAATCCCGATTGAATATTTCCGCTAAAAACTATATTTTCCTCTGAAATGCTCATAATATCTCTTATCCAAACATTTTGGGGTGCTGTATAATATTTCTGACTCATGTATGTTTGGGTCGATACAGGTACATCTACATTCTGCACAACCTTATCATTTGTTTGTTCACTACCTTGCGGTGTTACCTCCGGTTCAGAACTATTGTTGCATGACGCAAAAGAAACTGCCAGCATTATTGCAGATAAAAATGCTTTTATCTTCTTCATGTATATAACTCCTTAAAATATCTCATTTCCCTTTAAATAAGTTTATTCCCTATGATTTCAACTCACCAACTTTCCTTATATATTTTAACACTATTTATCTATCATTTTCAAGATAAATTTAATATTTTTTCAAAATTTAAAACCACTGTAAAATTCATCTCAAAAATTACAGTGGTTTATTGTATTTTATTCTCTGTTATCTATACACTCAATAATACATTCGTGTTTTCGGGTTTCTTTATCATAACTTACGCCGACAAGCAAAATTTCCTTGCTGTATCCTCTAAGATTTCCGGTATAGCGCTTTTCTTTTATCTGTTTAATAGCCGTATCGGCATCTTTATTCCACTTAAGTTCAATTATCATTGCAGGCTTGTTTCCGGAATCCGACCTTGGTATAAGTACAATATCGGCAAATCCTTTACCTGTCGGAAGTTCTCTTACCACATTATAATAAGCAGGGGCTGTAAAATACGCCATTGTTATAGCACAACTCAAAGAATTTTCGTTGTTGTACTCCAATACAGATGTGTATGTTTCATGCGAAAGTTCAAGAAGCTCTGCAACTTTAGAAGAATCACCACGTATCGTTGCAAACAGTAATTCTTCGCACCTTGAAATAGACTTTGATATTTCTCTCCAGTTACCTTTTGAAAGCGCTGACTGGTACGCTTCTTTTACTTCATAATTAGGTATATATGCCGTTTTTTCTTCATTGTTATATCCCAGATAACCCAGATGAATAAGTGCTGTCAGGGCATCGTCCTTACTGCTTATCAGAGAAAGATCATTTTCAAAGTTTCTCACATCAACGTATACAGGTTTACCTGCAAGCATATCTGTTATATTTTCTTTAAGTCCGTCAAAATTGAGGGTGATAAAAGTATTGATGGTATCAAAAGCAGATGTATTTTTCCAGTAGGATTCAAGATTGTGACGTGTCATAGCCATATAAACGGAATTAGGGTTGTACATGTGATTTTTATTTATAAGATAACCGTTATACCATTCTTTCACCGAGTCCATATTCATTCCGTATTTTTTACATAGATTTTCCACTTCATCTTCTGTAAATCCAAAATATGATGTCAATTCAGCAGAGTCAAGCATAGTGTACTCTATAAAGTTATTGAGTGCAGACTCTTTTTTTATTTTCTTTATCGGCAGTATTCCCGTAATATATCCAAGCGCAAGAAACTTCTGTGATTCATCGCTTTTGAAAAGTGAATGCAAAAACTGAAGATATTCGTGAATGATATCGGGTCTGTCAGAAAACTCTCTTATCACACAATCCCATTCATCTATGATTATTATAAACGGAGTTTTTACCGGCTTTCCTTCAACCAAAACTTCAGATTTATCATATACTTGTTTTAGTATGGAAGCGGTTGATTTGCCGTAATCAATATCCGGATAAATTTCTTCAAATTCACTAAAAATATGTCTTTTTATTTCATATACCAGATTATCTGTATAATCATCCAGAAATGATGAAATATCGAGATGAATAACATTGTATTTGTTAAGATGTTTTTTAAAGTCAGGAGAACCGGATATTTTAAGCTTTGAAAACAATTCTTCCGAATCACAACCTTTGCTATAGTAGGCATCTATCATTCTTGCCGCCTGCGATTTTCCGAAACGTCTTGCATGACTTACAGATATACATTTTTCCTCTGTAAGAAGTTTTTTATTGAGAATATCAATCATCGGCGTTTTGTCTATATAAATCATGCTGTTTACTGCCTGCTGATATCCTTCGTTTGACGGATTGAAATAAGTACCCATAATTCACCCTCCGATTCTTTATTAATCACTTTAAGTATAACATTTTTTTTCAGTATTATCAATACAAAAAACACCATACACATAAATAAGATCATTTTGTGCTATAACAACAATTTTTTCGTTTTAATATTTTTCCAAAATTTAAAACCACTGTAAAATTCATCTCAAAAATTACAGTGGTTTTTTCACATATTAATTTACGACTCCGCAAGATACTTTGAGCAAATACTCTGAATGTTTTTTGCAACGCTCTCTGCTGTTTCTTCTCCTGCAAGGAATTTACCAGTTTCCTCAACTACTATGCCTAAAATCTTATTATTTTCATAGTTCATTAGTATAGGTCTCTCAAACAATTCAAGCACCTTGTCAAAACGTTCTGTATTGAGGTCAGCTTCAACTGTTTCATTCATCATATACATAACCACATCATTTTCTATAGAAGCTTTCATTTTCTGCTTATTTGACGGAAATGGGCTTCCATACGACTTAACGAGTTTGTCCTGATATTCATCTGTCAAAAATTAACGTATAAAAAGCCACGCTATATCTTTATTTTCTGATTTTTCAGATATTGCCTTATATGCAGTTTCTGTTCGTCAGACCGAGAGTTTGCTACGGGCTTGCTTCATACTCCACCTCACGATGGACGCACTTGCCTTTCGCTAACAGTTCCTACTGCCAAGCTTGCAGTGAACTTTCACCACCAAGTTACTGCCCATTCAGGGCAAACTAAAAAACTTTTCAACATCGTTGCTCAAAACCGATGTTGAAAAGTTCAAAAAAGTGTTGAAAACCTATTTAATTATCAACCAGACTCATTTTCAATTTTAAAGCATCTGACACGTCCACTGTGCCGCTTCCGTTTAAGTCATATAACTTCACCTGTTCTTCATCAAACTCGCCGTATGACCCTACCAAAGCCGATATAAGCACTTTAAGATCAAGTGCTGTAACTACTCCGTTATTATCAACGTCCCCCATTACATTCTGACTTATGATTTTTTCAACATATCCTGCAAGAGTTGTTGAAATATATCCTTCACCAAGAACATTGCTGAATCCGCATTCTTCAAGTGACGCCATAAATGTATAATCATAATCAAGGTAACTGCAATGCGAAAAATCCGTATACATCTGTACGGCCCTGTCATAATCATATTGCATAACGCCCCATATCTCCAATGCCGCAAGTGCTGATACAGCATAACTTATATAGTATCCCGGAGTCTGAAAAATATGAGATATCTTGTACATTTCGATAGGATATATCTCATAATCATTTTTTAACTCATTATACTTGTTTACGACATCTTCTGCTGTCATTTCTTCATTATAATTTGAAAAAACATAGTGTTCAAATTCATTTACCATAAATCCCGCTGATACTGCCGAGATCATATCTGAAAGCTGTGCAAAAGTACAGGCATCCGAACTTGTTCCGAATATTTCATCATAGTAATGTGTAAATAAAGCTTCCAGCCCCTGAGAATGCACTTCCGCTATATCAATATTTGTTCCGTCTATATCAATCCATGAATCCGGAAAGCAATAACGAGCCGCATTAAAATGTCCAAATTCGTGAACAGACGTAAACAGATCGTTTACTGCATTGTACTCATACTGGTATATATACGGTGTTTTATATTGTGATAACAATGACGTATATGACATCGCCAGACTTCCACTGCCCTCACCAACAGAATATAACTCATTTTCACGAAGCCAGTTTATAGAGTCAGCCAGCTCCGGAGATATTTCTCCAACATATCTTGAGATTATCTCAAAATTATCATCATGAGTAAAACTTGATGTATTGCTCTGTTTTACGGCATGAAACATATCTGTTACATCTTTATGGTATTGTTTAAGATATTCTTTTGCTTCTGTACTTATAGCGATAATATCCTGAGGACTGTAATCTCGGCTGTATGCAGCATAGGCGTATTCTATATAGTTTTTGCATTCTCCATCAGTGATTACCGATATATATTCATTTGCCAGCTTTACAAGTTCCATATAAAGCTCTGCTGCCTTCAGATCTTTCTCGCTTTCAGAAAGTGATGACTGTACAACCAAATTATATTTATTTTGTATCTCAAGTTCATCAGCTAAAAATTTTTGCTCATATTCCATCAGTTCCTGATCATACCCTGTAAAAATATCTTCTCCCAGATACTCTTTTATAACAGAAACATATCCTGAATTTGCCGCACTTACAAATTCATTATATATATTACCTGAAACCGTTGCATACATATTGCTCATCGTGTTATATTCAAGTGCATTTTCATTTGTTGCATCTTTACAATAAGCAATATATGCGATTGTTGACTGCGAATCTACTATGCTCATCTGTTCGAGAAGCTTGACTACATTTTCCCTGACAGCAGCATCATTTTCCGGAACACTGTATGCTGCACGAAAATCTGAAATAATTGCATCAAGCTGTTTGGTATCGTACCCTTCATATTCAACAGCTATTTCCTGATTGGCTGATACTATTGACGCCGAAACTGCTGAAAACGACATTATCAATGCCGTTATTGCTGAAATAACTTTTCTTTTTATCATTTCTAAACCCTCCATAATCTTTATTTTATGCACAAATCGCTCCTGTATAAAAATAATACAGAAGCGACACCTTTATAAATTATTCTATTTGTGATAACTTTTATTTGCAGAAATCATAAAAGCTCTGTACAGCTGTTCAAGTAACATCACCCTTGCGAGCTGATGCGGAAATGTCATCTCGGACATTGAAAGCTTCATATCAGCTTTTGACTTGACCGTATCAGAAAGACCATATGAACTGCCTATTATAAAACTTATTTCACTATTCCCCATTACCGCAATATCCTGTATTTTTTGTGAAAATTTATCACTTTTCATTTGTTTGCCTTCTATACACATCGGTATAATATAACCGCTAGCATGTTTTAAAATAGCTTTTGCCTCGGTTTCAAGTGCGTTGACTATTTCTTTTTCTGATGGTTTATCAGAAAGACGACATTCATCAAGCTCAAATATTTTAAGATTGCAGAACGCTCCAAGTCTTTTGCTGTACTCTGCACACGCCTGCCTGAGATATTCTTCTTTAAGCTTTCCGACTGTAATCAGATTTATATTGAACATATGTTCACACCACCACCATATCGCCAAATGTTTCAACCGCAGCAACTGTTAGCATATAATCTCTTCCTTTTTCATATGCCGAAAGCTTTTTGGAAATCGTATGCTCTGCAATAGGCGGCGAATTATTTTCCTGGCTAAGATGCCCTAAAATAATATTTTTTGTTCCATTTTCAACTAGTCTGAGAATTTGTGCTGCACTGTCGTGATTTGACAGATGACCGTTTTCAGAACATATTCTCCTGATAAGACTAAGAGGATACGGACCGCTGTGAATCATCTCATCATCATAGTTAGCTTCTATAAGAACTGTATCCGCGCCCATAAGCGCACTATCAACCTCAGGTGTTATATGCCCAAGATCAGTACACACCGCACACGAACGACCGTCTTCAAAATCTATCCTGTATCCGCAACTGCCGATGGTATCATGAGGTGTATCAAAAGCAGTTATCTTCATCCCAAAAATTTCAACTGCACAACTACCCACTTCAAAAGTATTGCATGCAGGACCGATAATTCCTTTTTCTGAAAGCAAATTTAAAGTTTTCTCTCTGGCATACACAGGAAGGGCATGTTTTTTCACAAGCATCGGTATTCCCTTCACATGATCGGTATGCACATGTGTAATAAATACGGCTTTCAGATTTTCAAAACAAAGACCGCATCTTGCCATTGCTACGGACAATCTCTTGTACGAAACACCGGCATCAATCAGAACTCCTCTGTCTTTGTTTCCTACATATATAGCGTTTCCTTTGCTTGAACTAAAGAGCGGATAAACTGCATTCAACTAAAACACTCCTGTTTTAAACTCAACTAACAACTCTTTGCAACTGATTCACCCGGAAAATATCTCTTTTCAATATCAGCGCCAATTCCTCTGAGTTTTCTGTCCATATCTTCATAACCACGTTCAATGTGATAAATATCTTCAATTTCTGTAACTCCGTTTGCAGCAAGTCCTGCTATAATAAGTGCTGCTCCTGCTCTGAGGTCACACGCCTTTACCGGAGCGCCCTTGAGCTTGCCTATGCCTTCGATAACTGCAACCTTGCCCTGTACAGAAATATCCGCACCCATTCTTCGAAGTTCTTCAACGTATCTGAATCTGTTGTCCCAGATATCTTCAGTAACTATACTTGTACCCTGTGCAAGTGTAAGCAAAGTTGCCATCTGAGGTTGCATATCGGTTGGGAATCCCGGATGCGGCATAGTCTTTATGCTTGTCTTTACAAGTGGCTTGTCCTTGTCAACCCATACACGAACACTATCATCAAATTCTTCTACATTAACACCTATTCTTCTGAGCTTAGCAGTAATAGATTCAAGATGCTTAGGTATAACATCATGAATAACTACATCTCCGCCTGTAGCCGCAGCTGCAACCATATATGTGCCCGCTTCTATCTGATCCGGAATAATTGAATATGTTGTACCATGAAGGTAATTTACACCACGTACCTTTATAACATCCGTACCTGCCCCCATGATATCCGCACCCATAGAGTTGAGAAAATTTGCAAGGTCAACTATATGCGGCTCCTTTGCAGCATTTTCAATAATTGTAAGACCCTGAGCCTTTACAGAGGCAAGTATAGCGTTCATTGTCGCACCTACGGATACTACATCAAGATATATCTGACTTCCGTAAAGGTTATCACTTTCAACATGTACAACTCCGTTTATAAGGTTGTACTTTGCACCAAGTGCCATGAAAGCTTTTGTATGCTGATTTATCGGTCTGTCACCAAGCGGACATCCTCCCGGAAGAGGAACCATTGCTTTTCTGAATTTTCCAAGACAGGCACCCAGAAAATAATAAGATGCTCTCATCTTACGTGCCATTTCATACGGAACACTATAGCTTCTTATTTTACTTGCATCTATTCTGAAAGTGGTTTTATCAAGCATCTGAACATCTGCACCCATTTCATGCAGAATTTTAAGGCTGATAGTAACATCGCTTATCTGCGGTACATTTTCAAGGACGCATGGCTCATCTGACAGAATAACCGCCGGAATTATTGCTACAGCAGCATTTTTCGCGCCACTTACAAATATATCACCCGTCAGTCTGTTTCCGCCTCTAACTACAAACTTATCCAAAAAAATTCTCCCCTTAAACGTCATATCTCAAACGTTTGTTTATTATTATTGTCATTATTATTAACTGATTTTAACAAAATATCCTGACAAAAACTACTTCCATAGGATATTTCATTAAAACCAGTTATATCCCGGTGTGAAAATCAAAAGGGAATACTCACACCGGAAAAACCGGTTTTTTTATTAACCTTCGTATTCAACTATTTCAACTTTTTCAATAATTACGTCTTCGAGTGGTTTGTCTTTGCTGTCTGTCTTAGTATTGTTGCAGATATCAACAACTATATCAAGACCTTCAAAAACCTGACCGAATACTGTGTGCTGTGTATCAAGCCACGGTGTTCCGCCATTTTCAGCATATTCCTTTACCACTGTATCAGAAGAGCTGAATGCAGAATACTGTTTTGTAACTTCTTCAGGGAATTTTTCGCCGACAACTATGAAGAACTGACTTCCGTTAGTATAAGTACCGCCACTGTTTGCATAAGACAAAGCACCTTTTACATGAGGGAGATATTTTGAATATCCACCATCAAAATTGAGTCCCCATACAGACTCGCCGCCCATTCCATTGCCCATAGGGTCTCCGCCCTGTATCATAAAGTCAGCCATAACACGATGGAAAGTAAGACCATCATAATAGCCCTTCTGTACAAGACCTGTAAAGTTTGCGCAAGCCTTAGGAAGAAGTTCAGGGAAAAGCTTTATCTTTACAGTACCTTTATCTTTTATAGTCATAACTACTATTTCTTCGCCTTTTTCAGGCATAGTGTAGTTTACCATATCTGTATAACCGCTCTCTTCGTCAAGACACATAGGATAATCAGCCTCTGACTTTGAAGCGTCAAACTCAGCATCTTTTTCAACTTCTTCACCTGCAGGTTCTGTTACTGAAGAACTTGAATCAGAATCGGAATTGGAATTTGTCGCTGTAGTCTTTGTAAATTCCTTTTCCTTACCACAACCTGTAAGCATTACCATTCCCATTGCTGCGCAAAGGAAACAAGCGATCGCTTTCTTTAAAACTTTTGAAAAACTCATTATTTTTTACTCCTCTTTTAATTAATTACCCACCTGCGTTTTGTATACCGCAAACATATATCATTATTTATGAAAAAATTTCAAAGATAATTAAAAAACTATATAACCCTTATATTATACTACAGTTTTGTTTTTTTGTAAAGCTTATTTTTTTATGCTCTCATCTGCCTGGGATTTTGGTGCTTCCTTGTATGTGCAGATCTTTATTTCTTCTATCTTGAATTCGTCAAAAGGTCTGAATGTTTCCTCGTCAGACTCAAGCTTCATAATATTTTCGAGAACATCAAATCCGTCATAAGCCTGTGCAAATATCGTCATCTGCTGTGAAGCATTCGGTAATCCTCCGTATTCTATGAAAGCATCTTCGATATGTGTATTTTCTTTTCCTTCGAGCAGTTCTGTCTTTATCTCGTCAGTAAATTCTATACTTCCTGCAACCATAAATCTGCTTCCGCCGTAAACTATCTGCTCACCTGTAAAGAATGAATTTCTTGTAAGTCCGCACGACATAAATGCTCCTTTAAAAGGCCATATATTCTGATGCAGTTCCTGTTCTATCTTTTCTGACTCTTCATCATATCCGTCTTCAAGAGAACCGTCACTGTAAGGACTTCCGCCTGAGAAAAACATATCTTTCTGCACTTCATAAACATAAGTTCCGTTATAATACCCTGACTCTGCAAGTTCCTTGAATCTTGCAACAGTCTTTGGTGCATACTCTGTATAGAGTTCAGCTTTTATTTCGCCGAGCGATGTTTTTATTACCGCTACTTCCGCATCGGGATCTATGTTTCCTTTGATCGTATCAAGCTGAACCAGAACAACATCATCGGGATCTATTCTGATGGTATTTTTCTGATCGTACGCTGCAACTATAGTCATTATGATAGTGATGACAGTAAGCACCAGCATGCCGTAAAACGCAATTTTAAGAAACTTTTTCTTGTCCATTTTTATCGCTCACATTCTATTTTTTCTTGATTTTTGTTCCCTGTCTTGTTTCCTCAATAATATATCCCATATCTGCTATCTTATTTCTGAGTTCATCGGCAAGAGCAAAATTCTTTTCCTTTCTTGCAGCTTTTCTCTGCTCTGCAAGTTCAAGGATCTCAGTTGGAATTTCTTCTTCCTTGTTTCTGTTGTAAAGAATTCCGAGTACGTCTGTAAGCTCATCAAACAAAGCTGCACCTGCTGTAAGCTGTTCTTTTGATGTAGAGCTGTCAGAAGACATAGTATTGAGATCTCTTACAAGTTCAAATATTGCTGTTACACCATCAGCTGTATTGAGGTCATCGTCCATAGCTTCTATAAACTGATTTCTTCTCTTTTCAAAAATCTCTGTTGCTTCCTTTGAGATTTCTCCGCTCTTTGCATTTTCTATAGCACTGTCAAGAGTATTTCTGCAGTTGTAAAGTCTTTCAAGAGATGCCTTACACGACTCAAGAAGTTCAACACAATAGTTGATAGGGCTTCTGTAATGAGCCTGAACCATCATGTATCTTACAACTTCATAACCATATTTTTCGGCTACTTCTCTTGCAGTAAAGAAATTTCCGAGTGATTTTGACATTTTCTGATTGTCAACATTTATATATCCGTTATGAACCCAGTAATTTGCAAGTGTGCAACCTGTAGCAGCTTCGCTCTGTGCTATTTCATTTTCATGATGCGGGAATATGAGGTCCTGTCCTCCGCAGTGGATATCTATTGTATTTCCGATATGATGTCTTGACATTGCTGAACACTCTATATGCCAGCCCGGTCTTCCCTTGCCCCATGGTGAATCCCAGTAAGGTTCACCTGGTTTTGCAGCTTTCCATACAGCAAAATCAAGTGCATCTTCCTTCTGCTCGTTTACATTTATTCTTGCGCCTGCTTTAAGGTCATCTATAGGCATTTTGGAAAGCTTGCCGTAATCTTCAAACTTTGATGTACGGAAATAAACATCTCCGTTTGATTCGTATGCAAATCCCTTATCAACAAGTGTTTTTACGATATCGATGATTATATCCATGCTTTCTGTTACCTTAGGGTGAACATCTGCGTCCATAACATTGAGGCCATGTGCGTCTTTCTTGTATTCTGCAATGTATTTTTCGGATATTTCAAGAGATTCCACGCCTTCTTCGTTTGCCTTCTTGATTATCTTATCGTCTACGTCTGTGAAGTTCTGAACGTATTTTACCTTGTATCCTCTGTATTTCAGATATCTTCTGAGAACGTCAAAAGAACATATAGGACGCGCATTTCCTATGTGAATATAGTTGTAAACGGTTGGACCGCATGCGTAAATATTTACTTCACCCGGCTTTATAGGTTTGAGTTCTTCTTTTTTCTTTGTCATCGTGTTGTAAATTAACATATTGAAAAATCCTTTCGGTTATTTATTGTTTGCATTTCTTTTTTCACATTCGCACAATTCGCACTGAAGTGAATCAATTTTCTCTCTTAATCTGTTCATTTCCTGAGCTACAGGATCAGGAATGTGAATCTGATCAAGGTCCTGAGTCGGTTTTACAGCTCCACGCTGTATTATACGAGCAGGAACACCGACTGCTGTACAGTTTGGCGGTATTTCTTCAAGCACGACTGCATTTGCCGCTATCTTTACATTGTCGCCTACTTTAAACGGTCCGAGAACCTTCGCTCCTGCCCCTACCATAACATTATTTCCGAGAGTAGGATGTCTTTTACCTTTGTCTTTTCCCGTACCTCCGAGGGTTACTCCCTGATATATAAGACAGTTATCGCCTATTTCAGCAGTTTCGCCTATAACTACGCCCATTCCGTGATCTATAAACAATCCCTTGCCTATAGTAGCCCCCGGATGTATTTCTATTCCTGTAAAAAATCTTGATGCCTGTGAAATTATACGTGCAAGTGTAAAGAGCTTTCTTTTGTAACACCAGTGTGCCACACGATATGACCTGACAGCATGAAGTCCCGAATACGTAAGCCATATTTCAAAAGAACTTCTTGCGGCAGGATCACGTTCCTTTACCGATGCAATGTCCTCTTTAAGTTGTCTGAACATAGATCTCACCACCTTGAAAAACAAAAATTTTTTCCAACAAAAACGCCCCTTGCGAAGGCGTTTTCTACCATCACAAGAGGCGGTTATATTCCGCGGTTCCACTCCTGATTTATCACTTTAAAAACACCTTTAACGCAGGAGATACGCAGACGGATACTATCATTTCCCCGCCCAAGCTGGCAGCCGCACTTCACAAAACAAGAACTATACCACTCACACCACCATGGCACTCTCTGAAAATCCTTTATAATGCTACTCTGACTGTTACGCCTTTAAAATTTATTCAAGTCCATATTATATTATACTCGATAAAATCGGTTTTGACAATAGGAATTTTTTTATTTTCAGGACATGCAAAACAATACACAACAATATATAATATCGTGCTATATCTAGTCATGATAATTTCATCGCAAGTATATACTATACTCTATGTCACATACTAAAAATCTTATTTATGTCTTCTTCTGACATACCACTTCTACGCATTTTTTGTATTATTAATGTACGTTCTTCCGCTCGTCCTTCTGCTCGTCCTTCTGCCCTCGAAACTTCCAAGTCTGTTATCCTGTCATAAAGTGCAAGCTCTCTTCGTCTGGCAAGTTCTTTCATCTTTTCATCAGCACTCATTTCACGCAGGATGAGTACTGCTTCCTGTATTTCTTTTACGTTTGTTTGTTCAAGCATTTCAAGATCACCTTCCGTTTCTGCGTTTATCAGTTGCTTCCAGAGTTGCATTTTATTACTTGTATCCGGTTTTTTTATTTTACCATACTTTCAATACTACCTGTTTTTCCGGCAAGACCTAAAGCTGTATCAACAGGAAGTGAGAAACATATTCCACGGTTTTCTGTAAGAATTCCTGCTTCTTCTGTGATTTTCTGCATGATCTGTTCTCTGTCATCTTTTCCGGCAACGATTAAAACAACATCTTTTTCAGGCTGGATCGATATGCCTAAAAATTTTGCTGCTTCTTCTCCTCCGAGTCCGAGACCATGGAGAAGTGTACCGCCTCTTGCACCGGCACTGTTGGCGGCTTTTTTGACTGCCTCAAAACCACCTCGGTTTACTATTGTTACTATAAGTTCATATTTTACATCGGACATTTCTGTCATTCCCTCCTTTTCGGGTGTTGTTGCGCCGAGTGAAAAAGCCACATTTGACGCTGCTGATATCGGAACAGTAAACGCTATTCCTCTTCCTGCATCGGAAAGAGAAAGCTTGTTGTTGAATACTTCGTAAAGACGCATGACCTTGTCTTCGGGCACAAATGAAAAAGCTATTACTTTTTTGTTTTCTCCAAGCCCCAAATAATCAAGCATCTGTGAATCTGCCGAGCCATAAGCGTGTGTCAGAAAACGACACGCAATATTTTCTTTTACAAGAATATCTAAAACAAGATGACCATAACTATGATCGGCAATAAGAACCATTGCTTTCATGCCTTAAACACCCTCCTTTTTATCAAGAATAACAACTGTATCGCAACTTTCGTCGAGTTTTAACGGGAACATCTGACCTTCAAGTGCCTCGGTCTTAGGAGCTGATTTAAATTTGCTTACAAGTCCTAAAAGCTGTATAGTAAGCAGTGGTGTCATAGCAACCATAGCAACTATTCCAAAAGCATCTTCTGCCATATTTCCGCCTGCTGCAACACTTGCGCCCATAGCGAGAGGAAGCAGGAATGTCGCTGTCAGAGGACCTGATGCCACTCCGCCTGCGTCAAATGCAACAGATGTGAAGATAGGCGGAACAAGAAAACTTATTATAAGGGCAAGTGCATATCCCGGAATCAAAAACCAGAAAATAGACACACCTGTAATAACTCGTATCATAGCAATTCCTACAGAACAAGCAACACCTATGGCAAGGCTGAGCCCAAGCGCTTTTGCCGAGATTCTGCCCTCTGTTATTGTTTCAACCTGTTGTTTGAGAACGTGAACAGCAGGTTCGGCTGAAACAATGAAGTAACCAATTACCATTCCTATCGGTACAAGTACCCATGAATATCCGCTTCCTGCAAGACTTTCACCGAGATACTGACCTATCGGCATAAATCCGGTATTTGCTCCTGTAAGAAAAAGAACAAGTCCTATGTAAGTAAATGCAAGTCCCACAAAAATCTTTATCAATGTCTTTTTATCAAGCTTTAATGATATCGCATTAAAAAAGACAAAAAATGCAACTATAGGAAGTATTGCCATAGCAACGTCTTTCATATAATGCGGAAACGCATGCATAAACTTGCCAAACACTTCCGAAACAAGACTGTATTCGCCGATTGGTTCGAGTGTCTGCTCGGGTACATTTGTATCACTTAATGCACCGAGTATCAGCACTGTCAGTATAGGTCCGACCGAACACATCGCAACAAGTCCGAAACTGTCTTCTTCCGAAGTCTTGTCACCACGTATAGACGAAAGACCAAGACCGAGTGCCATGATAAACGGAACCGTTATCGGTCCTGTAGTAACTCCACCTGAATCAAACGCTGTAGGAACAAAACTCGGCGAGATAAGCGGAGAACAGGCAAATACAAATACAAAAGCATAAAGAATAACAAAAAGAACAGATATCTTTATCTGTAAAAAAATACGTAAAAAAGCAAGTGCAAGAAAAATACCGACTCCCACACCTACCGACCATATCATTATCTGCGTATCAACTATCGGAGTCTGATCGGCAAGAACCTTCAGATCAGGTTCAGCGACAGTTACAAGCACACCGATTATAAAACACACCGGAAGGATAAGTCCTATCTTTTTAAGCCTTACAAGTTTTGCGCCTATTTCTTCACCTATGATGATCATTGAAGTATCGGCACCAAGCGTAAAAAGACCTATCCCTACAACAAGCATAACTGTTCCTATGAAGAACATAAAGAACATTTCTCCGCTTACAGGAACGATAGTCAGCATCAGAATAAAGACAATCGCTGCAACCGGAAGAACTGAACCCAGAGATTCCTTTATCTTTTCCATAAGATTTCTCTGCAAGCTACTCAACTCCTTATAAAAATATACTATATAAATTATATCATATTTCAATCATTTTTTTCAAGGTGAAAAAAGGACAAATCGGCAAAGTTTTCAAGGTGGTTTTTTATAAATAAGTTAGCTCATGAAAACTAACCGTTATACAAAATAAAATTTAAGATATGTTCACCAAAAAATCTGTCCATCATAAAAATTTATCATTTTTAATGTCATTTCTGTAGAAATACATAATATTTTATGGTATAATTTTATTGATAAATAAAATCATATATTTTTCTGTAACCTTTTAAGGTTCTCAGTTGTATTGTTAACAGATAGTAATTGCGAATTATCAGTAAAGGGGGTCGTGACACCTGTGAACAATCAGCTTCAGATGGAGTTTGAAAGGGTTCTCAGACAGTATGGCGACAACATTTACCATATCGCATTGCTTCATACTAAAAACAATATGGATGCACAGGATATAGTTCAGGAAGTATTTTTAAAATACGCCGAAAGGCAGGATGCCTTTGAGTCTGATGAGCACCGTAAAGCGTGGCTTATACGAGTCACAGTAAATATGTGCAAAAACCTTCTCAAATCTTCATGGTTTAAGAAAACAACAGATTTAAATGAAGACATACTTCCTACAACAAGTATCGAGTCAGAGCAGAACACTGTCGTAGATGCTGTAATGAAGTTACCTGAAAAGTATCGTGATGTAATACATCTGTTCTATTTTGAAGGCTACAGCATAAAGGAAATCTCAGATATTACAGGTCAGAAAGTAAATGCTGTAAAAACACAGCTTTCACGAGCACGAAACCAGCTCAAAAATATTTTGAAAGGAGAGTTTGATTTTGAAATTTGATGACAAATACAAAAGTGCTGTCAATAATGATAAACTAAGTGATGATTTTATCAAAGAATTGTCATCAAAGATGGCAGAACACGCCAAAGCAAGAGAGAGCAGTCCGATATTTCGTAACGAATACAAAAATGTGACTGATAAAGATAAATTAAACGATGATTTTATCAAAGAATTGTCGTCAAAAATGGCTGTACGTGCTGAAGATATCAAAAACGGTACATTCATCGCTGACAAGACAAAATATTTTTCAGTACTCGAAAAAAATGTTACAGAAGAAATTACCACCAGAGTCATCACGCACAATAAAAATCGTTATAATATCAGCAAAACTGCGTCACTTGTTGCTTCACTGGTTATCGGATTTACTGTTTTCGGAACGATACACACCAACAACACAAAAGATAAAAACCGTAACAACAAGCAGATAAATCACGTCACAACTGTGGCAGACACTACATATGACACATCTCAAAATACAGTTATCAGTGTAGAAACAATATCAACACAGACAGATATACCTCTCCTTACAACAACCACAGCACAAGAAACAGAAACCACGTCTTTCCAGCAAACACCACTGACAACAGAGAAAACCACTGTTTCACCAACTGATGAAGCAGTAAACGAAACTCCGTCGCAAACAACAGATATAATTATACTTACACAGACTGAAAGTACAGAAAATATCGTTGTACCGGAAACCACAACATCTGTAACAACTCAATCCGAAATTGTAACCACCACAACAGTGACTACCGCTTCAACCACAACATCTCAGACTGAATCAACAACAACACAGACTTTCCCGATATATACTGTTGAATTTGGTTTAAGTGAAACAACCGGTTGTGCCGGAGATACGGTATACATAAACTTTGGAATATGTAAAAACGATAACAACGGTTTCTGTTCATTCCTGTCAGAGCTTGATTATGATAAAAATGTACTAACTTTTGAAGAAGCTTCGATGTTACCTATACTTGACAAAGCCAGATACAGCATAGCATACTTTGCTCCATCAAACTGCTTTACATTTAACTCATCATCATATCAGAATGTTCTCCTCGATGGTATAGATATCATTACTCTAAAGTTTAAAATAAAAGAAAATGCTCCCGTAGGTGAATATAATATAAACATCATAAACGATGACTCAGAATCACGAATAATTACACGTTACGGTGTTGATGATACATTTGCGCTGAAAAAACCAAATGTAATATTCCATCCCGGCAAGATAACAGTTGAAAAAAAATCACAAACCGATATTCCTGTTAC
This sequence comes from Oscillospiraceae bacterium, assembly GCA_017848115.1. Taxonomy (GTDB): domain Bacteria; phylum Bacillota; class Clostridia; order Oscillospirales; family Ruminococcaceae; genus HUN007. The sequence continues at coordinate 18,451 of JAGAKZ010000030.1, read as the reverse complement.
CGACCCTGCCATATCTCAGGCGCCGCCGGCTACTGAAGAACAATTTGATATACCCAAAGAAACTGTCGCTACCTCACCCATTCCTAAAAAATATAAATTCAAAAAATTTTTTTAAAAAAAATATTTTTTAGTGTAACCTTTTAGGGTGGTAGATTGTATTATTAGTGTAGAGGCACAGAGAGCAACTAAAAAATCCTTACATATTTTGCTCTCTATGCAATACATTTAAATTAAGGTAAAAAAACTTTACATCAAAGTTTTCAACAAAAATTAAAAGCTAAAAGACATTCCGATTTCAGGCTGCTACTGGTATCGGAATGTTTTTTAACATCTAGATGTAAATTTTTGGATTAAAACTTATAAAAAATGCCCTCGCACTTTTTTTATGCGAGAGCATTTTTTTATTTATCAGTATCTATATACTTCCAATACCCTTTTAGATATACTCCACCGGATATAATAGTCAAAATAGTTGAAATCCATACCAATATATCCGAAATCATTGAAAACTTTTCAGTAACACCGGCTATACAGAAAATAAGTATCATCACTATCGCAACCATAGTAAATGCAGTTTTTAGCTTACCCCATATACCGGCCGCCACAACTACACCTTCATTAGCAACAACAAGGCGAAGTCCTGAAACCATAAACTCTCTTGAAACTATTATGATAAGCGGTATAGCAGACATAAGACCCTTTTCTACAAAACAACACAACGCCGCAACAACAAGCACCTTGTCAGCAAGCGGATCAAGAAATTTACCGAAATTGGTTATAAGATTATTCTTTCTTGCAATATGCCCGTCAAGTGCATCGGTTATAGAAGCTACAGCAAACAGGATAAATGCTATCAGATAATTTCCCGGCACTTTATCAAGGTAGAAGAATAATATAAAAAATGGTACAAGTATAACTCTTAAAAGAGTAAGTTTATTCGGCAGGTTCATCTGTCACCTCTCCCATCAGATCATAATCAAGCGCTTCTGCCACTTTTACATTTACAAACTGACCCACTGCAAGTTTTTGTGCTGAGTCAAAAAATATCTTTCCGTCAATATCAGGAGCGTCACTTTGAGTTCTTCCAAAATAACATTCACCCCACTGATCATAGCCTTCGACAACAGCCTGAAGAACTTTTCCGATTTTCTCGTTATTTTTTCTCTCACTTATAAGCTGTTGCTGTTGCATGATTATCTCTGCACGATGCACACGTACTTCTTCGTCAACCTGATCTGGCATATCAGCTGCCTTTGTTCCTTCTTCTTCAGAATAAGGGAAACAGCCAAGCCTGTCAAATTCCATTTCTTTTATAAATTCTGCCATAGAATTGAACTGCTCTTCTGTTTCACCCGGAAAACCTGTGATAAGTGTTGTTCTTATAACGAGTCCCGGAATCTTTTCACGCAGTTTTCCAAAAAGCACTCTGAGTTCTTCTTCGCTTCCGCCTCTGCCCATAGCCTTCAGAATATCCTTGTCACTGTGCTGTATCGGAATATCAAGGTATTTTACTATCTTTGGTTCTGAAGCTATAGTCTCTATGAGTTCATCCGTTATTCTTTCAGGATAACAGTAAAGTACTCGTACCCATCTGACGCCTTCTATAGCACACAATTTTTTCAGAAGCGACGGAAGCTCTGATTTTCCGTAAAGATCTTCGCCATATCTCGTGGAATCCTGTGCTACCACATTAAGTTCAGTAACACCGTTTTCTACAAGCCACTTAGCCTCTGAAAGAACATCTTCCATCGGGACACTTCTGAATTTGCCTCTTATCATCGGGATAGCACAATATGAGCAACAGTTACTGCAACCCTCGGCAATTTTAAGATATGTAAAGAACGGAAGTGTGGATATTATACGTTTACCTGTAAGTTTAAGGCTGAGTTTATCTTTAAATTCGACAACACGCTCATTTGCAAGCACTCTGTCTATGATATCTATAATATCCTCATTATTGCCTATACCCACAACAGCATCTATCTCATCTTTGAATTCTTCCGCCATTTCTTCCTTATATCTCTGGGCAAGACAACCTGTTACGACTATTTTCTTTATAGTACCTTCTTCTTTGAGTTTTGCCAGCTCAAGAATAGTTTCTATAGCTTCTTCTTTTGCTGACTGAATAAAACCACAAGTATTTATAACTACAACATTTGCCTTGGCAGGATCGGTTACAAGCTTGTAGCCACGCTCTCTTATTTTATAGAGCATTCTTTCACTGTCAACAAGATTTTTAGAACAACCAAGTGACACCATTCCAATATTTATGGGCATCGGGAATTAACCACCTTTATTTTTTTATTCGTCATCACAGACTTCAAGTTCTCTGATAACCGTATTTATTTCATCAAAACTATACCCCTGACGCACAAGTGCGTTTTTCATTTTCCTGAGCTTATCCCTGTCCTCCAAGGAATCATAATATTTCTTCATTATAAGCTCTGTCAGTATGTCATGTATCTTTTCATCGTATTCTGATAACGCTTCATCAACGATATCACGACTTAAGCCCTTACGGCGCATTTCATTTGAAGCTCGGTAAAAGCCGTATTTTTTTACTTCTACATATTTTCTTGCCAGATTACGGGCATACCTTCTGTCATCTATAAATCCCAGACCGGCAAGTTTGTTTAGTACATAAAAACATATATCTTCTTCGTAGCTTTCAGAAAGCTTTCCGAAAAGCTCCCGATAAGAGTAATCTCTGTAATCAAGCAGGTACATTGCTCTTTCAAACGCACGTCTCTTTTCGGAAGCTTCCAGTATCTCTTCAAGCTTTTCTTCGGATATCTCTTTTGAAACCTTTATACCAAAGTCCAGTATGATATCCTTATGAAGATAAATTTTTTGCTTGTCAACCGTTACCTCATATGTACTGCCCTTGTATTTTTCAAGAGAAGTTATTATCACTCATCATCACCGGCCGGTGCAAATTCTTCAAAATCATCTTCCGCACTTATTGAAACATCATCTTTTTTGGCAGACTTGGAATCTGCTGTTACTGCCGCCGCTGCATCTGCTGCTTCGTCAAGCTTGGAATTTTTCTTGTTTTTCTTTGATGTCATAACGATATTTTCTGCATTTTCTTTGATTTTTTCTTCTATTTCAAGCATGAGTGCAGGATCGTTTTTGAGAAGTTCTTTTACATTGTCACGTCCCTGTCCGAGTTTCGTATCATTATAACTGAACCACGCACCGCCTTTTTTTACAATGTCGAGTTCTACTGCAAGGTCAAGTACTTCTCCTACTCGTGAAATTCCCTGACCATACATGATGTCAAATTCACATTCTTTGAAAGGAGGTGCCACTTTGTTCTTTACAACCTTACATCTTGTTCTTGCACCTATTACATCTGTACCGCTCTTAAGTGCTTCACCTTTTCTTACCTCTATACGAACTGATGAATAGAATTTAAGAGCACGGCCACCCGGAGTTGTTTCAGGGTTTCCGTACATAACGCCTATCTTTTCACGAACCTGGTTTATAAATATCGCAACACAGTTTGACTTGGAAATTACTGATGTAAGTTTTCTCATCGCCTGTGACATAAGTCTTGCAAGCTGACCTACATGAAGGTCGCCCATTTCGCCATCGATTTCAGCCTTTGTTACCATAGCCGCAACAGAGTCAAGTACGATAACGTCAATAGCGCCTGAACGAACAAGTGCTTCTGCTATTTCAAGAGCCTGTTCACCGCTGTCGGGCTGAGAAACAAGAAGATCATCAATATTTACACCAAGCGCACTTGCATAAACAGGATCAAGAGCATGTTCAACGTCAATAAACGCCGCATTTCCACCCTGCTTCTGAGCTTCTGCAACTATATGTAATGCAACTGTAGTTTTACCCGAACTTTCAGGGCCGTAAACTTCAACTATACGTCCTCTCGGCACACCGCCTATTCCAAGTGCCATATCAAGTGTCATAGAACCTGTAGGAACTACCTCAACATCAAGGCTCTTTGTCTGACCAAGACGCATAACGGCACCTGCACCATATGTCTTTTCAATCTGTGCAATAGCCATTTCCAGTGCTTTTTTCTTTTCATCATTTCCAACCGGAACCTGTAGTGTCTTTTTCTTTATTTCCTTAGCCATATACATCCTCCAAAACTTTGATTTTTATTTATTTTAACACTAAAGCAGGACAGAAAACTCTGTCCTGCCTCAAAAATCAGAATAAAAATTATTTTTCTTCCTTGTCTGCTGCTATTTCAATTTCCTCTTCTTTTTCCTCTGTCATATCATCAAGATCACTTATGTCTGCGTCATCAAAGTCATCGATATCACATTCGTCCTCGATAGAGAAATCTTCAAAGTCACAGTCTTCAAAATCGCAATCACAATCGCAGTCGTCACAGTCGCAATCGCAGTCGCAGTCATAGTCGCAATCATAATCACAATCATAGTTACGATATTTTTTCTTTTCGCTATGTTTCTTTAACGCCATTACTGTAAATATAGCTGCTGTTACTGATACAGCTGCTGCAAATATACCTAAAACTGAACTTTTCATAATAAATTCTCCATTCTCTGCAGAAAAAATATATCTTTATCCACGATGACCTCTGCAGTCTGTCATCCGGTTATAAATTTCCGGTAAGAAACATTGTCACAGATATCGCTGCAAGCGGTGCAGTCTCACATCTGAGTATCCTGTCGCCAAGCCATATACGCTTTACTCCCGCATCGTCTGCCTTTGCAACTTCCTCTTCATCGAACCCACCTTCGCTACCTATAAGCAACGAAACCGTCTTTACTGATTCAAAATTAACTTCCGAAAACCTTACTCCGCCTTGCTCATAGAACATAAGCGGGCAATCTGAGTTTTTCATACGGTCAAGCGCCTCAGCATAATTTATTATCGGCAAAACTTCAGGAATTATGCCTCTTCCTGACTGCTTGGCAGCCTCAAGAGCTATTTTCTGATAGCGTATCAGTTTTTTTGAAAAATCTTTCTGAGTCGGTCGTGAAACACAACGGTGTGTAAGAACAGGAACTATCCTGTTTGCTCCAAGCTCAACAGACTTCTGAATAATCATTTCAAGCTTATCAAGTTTAGGCATAGCCTGATAAAGCGTCAGCTCTATACTTGGTTCAGATTTGCACTTATTAAAAAACAAAACTTCAAGGCTTACAAGATCATCCGAAATCTCGTTTATAACGCATGAATAATCAATACCATTGCATGATACAATCAGTGTATCTTCTTTTTTCATTCGTAACGATCTGCTTATGTGCCTTGCATCCTCGCCCGTTATCTGTGCATATTTTTCATCACTTATACTATCTACAAAAAATCGTGGCATTTAACTAACTTCTCCCTTCAGCATATGCCTTTTATGCTGATCTATCCGACTTGTAAAGTTTATGTACAAACCGTAATATTATCTGCAACCAAAATACTGCTATATTTCAGTTACTACCTTATATTATAATATATTTTCTTATATAAATCAATAGAAAATGCATATTATATACACTAAAATTTATTTATAATTTTTGCAAAAAAACCAAAAATCAATTTATGTTATTTGGATTTTACACAAACAATCATTTATTGCACGACAAAAAACTTATATTATTTTCTGTAAAATAAACCACTGTACATTTCCAGGATTTAACTTATAAGAAATGTATAGTGGTTTGTTGAAATATTATTTAAGGTCAATCGCATTTCCGGCAGCATCTGTTCCTGCCGCTTCCGCTCTGTCTACTGTATATGTTTCATATATTTTCATTTCTCCTGTACCCGTAATAATGTGAACATTTATCTGAACCATTGCATCCTCTGTCGTCACGCACTGAGCTTTGAGATTTTTATTTTTTCTTGTAGTATGATCATTATAGTATTCAACAGCCATTTCTCCGAGTTCCTCGTCTGTGTAAAATACAAACTTCGAAACATCTCTTTCCGACAGATAAGTAAGCTTCTTTACCGTTTGCTCTGCACCATCACGTGCAGGGATCACCAACTCCGCATGAGTCTGATCAATATAATTTACTACAACATCAGAATTATATCGGTTAGAATGAAACTCCAATTTCCTCCTGTCTTCTGCCGGTGTACAGGAAAGAGCTTCTATCAGACCACTATTGACACGCACTTCCGCACCAATGTTTGTGACATGGTCAAAAAATAAATAGCTACTCTCTACCGGATCATAGCAGAACCATGTCCCGCTTCTTATGGTTTCCGGATCTTCTATCGGACGTTCTGTCACTACTTCCGTTACAGGTTTATACTCATTTTCTATTTCCGGCATAACATATATTTCCTCGGGTGTTGTCGCTGATGTAGACGCACGCGTAATAAGTGGAGGTGCGTTGTCATACTCCTTAGAACCATTACATGATGAAAAAGCAATCGTCGCCACAAGTGCAACAGCCAAAAAAGAATGTGAGTTTTTCATAAAACTTTGACCACCTTAGCATTGTTATTGTTTTATTAATAGGCACACTACATCTCACTTACTTTTATATCATAACAAATAAAAAATGCAGGACAAACGGTGTCCTGCAAAGATAAAAAGAGATAAATAAATATGTGTAGAACAAAAGAAAGGAGACAACAAAACGAGTGTTAATCTTAATAACGAATATTAACTTAACACTGTCATTATTATAGCATGACTTTTCTGACAAGTCAAGTAAAAAAACAAAAGATTTTTATTTTTGTGCAACATCACAACACATAAACGGTTCGCATGTTTATTTTATGTATTTTTCTACTTTGTTTGTGTTTTTATTGTGGTTTTTAGCCATATTCCTATACATTACTGTTTCTTGGCAAGCTTCAATATATCAGCCGGTTTTAATACTGAACCGTACATAAGGACACCGACACGGTATATTCTGGCAGAAAATACTCCTATAACAAATACCGAAACCACCAGAACTGCTATTGAAACAGCGATCTCGGTTACCGGCACAGTACTCATTGCTATACGAGCAAACATAACCATAGGAGAAGTAAACGGTATAAACGAACATACCTTCATAAGCGGAGAATCTACTGTAGAACCTGATATAGCCATTATTACTATCATAAATCCGATTACAAACAAAAATGTAACCGGCATAGAAGCTGTATTGAGATCCTCTGTCTTCGAAACAGTTGAACCAACCGCACCATACATTGTAGCATATACAAGAAATCCTAATACAAAGAAAACCAGCATATAGATAAGGAGTTCAAGCGGAATATCAAACGCTGTATTTATAAACTTCATATCTTCCATATATGATTTGTTTATATTATAGAAAACATATGCCGATCCAAATATCAATGCAAGCTGTAAAAAACCTGCAAGACAAGCCGCAAACACTTTACCGAACATCATATTTACAGGCTTTGCACTTGTTATAAGAAGTTCCATAGCTCTTGAACTCTTTTCAGCAGCAACGCTTGTTGAGATCATCTGTCCATACAACACAATAACCATATAAAGTGCCATTATCATGATATATGTGTAGAAGAAATTATTGATCTGATCCTGACCAAGACTTACACTTTCGCCTTCTATCATGACATTCATTATTTCCTGAGCCTCAACTTCAGGTATACCGCCCTCGATCATCGCAAGTATCTGATAAACACCACGCACAAGCTCATTTGCACTTGCCATATTTGTATCGCTCATAGTAAGATTATTTACATAATACTTATATGTTGTGATTGTGTCAAATACAAATGCACATTCAGCTTTTTCATCTTTTATCTGTTTTTTTATACTCTCAACATCACCACTCCCAAGCTGTACATCATAATCTGCAAATGCCGCTTTGAACGAATTTATCATCACATCTGAAACACTGTCATCATGTACAGAAACTATCATTACTTTTTTATCATCTGCACCATCGGGTTTATTTTCATCTTTATCCCCGCTAAATCTGGGGATAAATGTTATAAATGCCACCACCAGCATTATCAGCGCTGTAACTCCGACAAAAACCTTGTTGGTAAGATATCCTCGCAGCTCAAATCTGAATATTCTTCCGAATTGTTTCATTTCTTATCTTCCTCCTTTTCTCCGCCTGTATACTCTACAAATATGTCATTGAGTGTAGGTTCAAAAACTCTTATCTCATCAATATCGTACTCTGATACCAGTTTAGACATCATTTCCTTTTTCTGCTCCGGCTCCGGAAGTGTTATCATAAGTGAATCATTTTCATACAAACTGCATATATTTCCGAGATCCTTTATGATTTTTTCCTTGTCATCTGAACGTAATACAAGTTTATCCCTCTTATAACTACGCTTTATATCACGTATATTTCCGCTTATTGCGATCTGCCCGTCATTTAAAATAGCTATCTGCTCACAGAACTCTTCTATGTAATTCATCTGATGGCTTGAAAAGAGTACGATCTTTCCTTTTGATATCTCTTCTTTTACAGTGTCTTCGAGAAGCATCGCATTTACCGGGTCAAGTCCTGAAAAAGGTTCGTCAAGCACTATGATCTGAGGATCATGTACGATCGCTGTTATAAGCTGTATTTTCTGCTGATTTCCCTTTGAAAGAACTTCAAGCTTCTTGTCACGATATTCTGTCATTCCAAGCCTTTCGAGCCAATAATCAACTGCCTTTACCGCATCCGAATGATTCATTCCCTTTAGCTCAGCAAAATACCAGAGCTGTTCTGCTATTTTCTTTTTCGGATAAAGTCCTCTTTCTTCCGGAAGATAACCTATTTTAAGATTCGAATAGTCAAGTTTTTTTCCGTCCAGAAGCACTTCACCGCTATCTGCGGCAAATACATTCATAAGTATTCTTATACTCGTAGTCTTACCAGCACCGTTTCTTCCGAGTATTCCAAAAGCCATTCCGCTCTCTGCAGTAAATGAAATACCTTTTAATACTTTCTTTTCACCGAAACTTTTAAAAATTTCTTTAAATTGTAATTTCATATCTCTTAGTTTTCCTCCTTACACAAATTGTATATACATGATACGCACAGTATATCACATATTATTACCCTTGTCAATACTCTGCATTATTTTTTCTTTATCATTTATTCGAAAATAGTAGAAATTCTCTTATTTTACAATAATATTTTACACATTCACTCTTTACAAAAGACTCTTATTGTGCTATTATAATAGGTGACGTTTATGTTAAAGTAATGACATAAGCAAAATGATAATCAATCCAATAAGGATTTGATAAATATTACAGGAGGATGAATTTTAAAATGGCAAGAAAAATGAAAACCATGGACGGTAATAATGCTGCTGCTTGGGCGTCATACCCATTTACAGACGTAGCTGCTATTTACCCAATCACACCTTCTTCAGTAATGGCTGAAGTTACAGATCAGTGGTCTGCAAAGGGTCAGAAAAACATGTTCGGACAGACAGTAAAGGTTGCTGAAATGCAGTCTGAAGCAGGTGCTTCAGGTACAGTTCACGGCTCACTCTCTGCCGGTGCATTCACAACAACATATACAGCATCACAGGGTCTTCTCCTTATGATTCCTAATATGTACAAAATCGCCGGTGAACTTCTCCCTTGCGTTATCCACGTTTCTGCAAGATGTGTAGCTTCACACGCTCTCAACATTTTCGGTGATCACTCTGACGTTTATGCATGTCGTCAGACAGGTTTCGCTATGCTTTGCTCTTCAAACCCACAGGAAGTTATGGACCTTGGCGCTGTAGCTCACCTTTCAACAATCAAGGGCAGAGTGCCATTCCTTCACTTCTTCGATGGTTTCCGTACATCACACGAAATCCAGAAGATTGAAACATGGGATACAGAGACACTTGCTGGTATGGTTGATATGGACGCTGTTCAGGAATTCAGAAACAGAGCTATCAATCCGGAACATCCGGTACTCAGAGGTACAGCTCAGAACCCTGATATCTTCTTCCAGGCTCGTGAAGCATGTAACAAGTATTACGATGCACTCCCGGCTGTTGTTGAAGAATATATGGACAAGGTTAACGCTGTAATCGGCACAAACTACAAACTCTTCAACTACTATGGTGCTGCTGATGCTGAACACATCATCATCGCTATGGGTTCTGTAAATGATACAATCGAAGAAACAATAGACTTCCTCAACGCTCAGGGCGGTAAGTACGGTCTTGTTAAGGTAAGACTCTACAGACCATTCTGCGCTGACAAGCTTGTAGAAGCTATTCCTTCAACAGTTAAGAAGATTTCTGTTCTCGACAGAACAAAGGAACCTGGTTCACTCGGCGAACCACTTTACCTCGACGTTGTTGCTGCTCTCAAGGGCACACAGTTCAACGATGTTGAAATCTTCAGCGGTAGATACGGTCTCGGTTCAAAGGATACAACTCCTGCACAGATCAAGGCTGTTTACGAAAACACAACAAAGGCAAGATTTACAATCGGTATCAACGACGATGTTACTTACCTTTCACTCGAAACAGGCGTTGCTCTTGACTCAGCTCCTGCAGGCACAACAGCTTGTAAGTTCTGGGGTCTCGGTGCTGACGGTACAGTTGGTGCTAACAAGAACTCCATCAAGATCATCGGTGACCACACAGACATGTACGCTCAGGCTTACTTTGCATATGACTCAAAGAAATCAGGCGGCGTAACTGTATCTCACCTCAGATTCGGTAAGACACCTATCAAGTCAACATACCTCGTAAACAGAGCTGACTTCGTAGCTTGTCACAACCAGTCATATATCGACAAATATGATATCGTTTCTGACATCAAGCCAAACGGTACATTCCTCCTTAACTGCCAGTGGGATATGGAAGGCCTTGAAAAGCACCTCCCAGGTCAGGTTAAGAGATACCTCGCTCAGAACAATATCAACTTCTATACAATCGACGGTGTTAAGCTCGGTAAAGAAACAGGCATGGGCACAAGAATCAACACAATTCTCCAGTCTGCATTCTTCAAACTCGCTGACATCATTCCATTCGAAGACGCTCTCAAGTACATGAAGGACGCTGCTACAGCTTCTTACATGAAGAAGGGTGAAGACATCGTTAAGAAGAACCATGACGCTATCGATGCAGGTTACCAGAACATCGTTAAGATCGACGTTCCTGCTTCATGGGCTGACGCTGCTGATACTCAGATGGGTATGGATAAGGCTACAGGCGATAACAAGACACTTATCGACTTCGTAAACAACATCCAGCAGCCATGTAACGCTCAGAAGGGTGACACTCTCCCGGTTTCAACATTCGTTGATATGGCTGACGGTACATTCCCACAGGGTTCTGCAGCATTCGAAAAGAGAGGAATCGCAGTAAACGTTCCAGAATGGCTCCCTGAAAACTGTATCCAGTGTAACCAGTGTTCATATGTCTGCCCACACGCTGTAATCAGACCAATTCCTATGACAGACGCTGAACTCGCTGCTGCACCTGCTGGTACAAAGTCAGCTGCATTCAAACCTGCGCTCGGCGACCTCAAGTTCACAATGGCTGTTTCTGTTCTTGACTGTACAGGATGCGGTTCATGTGCTAACGTATGTCCTGCAAAGGAAAAGGCACTCGTTATGAAGCCTCTTGATACACAGGAAGCTCAGCAGGCTGTATTTAATTACTCAATCAAGGTTGATGAAAAGCCTGAAGTTCTTGAAAAGTTCAAGCCATCTACAGTTAAGGGCTCACAGTTCAAACAGCCTCTCCTCGAATTCTCAGGCGCTTGTGCTGGTTGTGGTGAAACACCTTACGCTAAGCTCATTACACAGCTCTTCGGCGACAGAATGTATATCGCAAACGCTACAGGTTGTTCTTCAATCTGGGGTGGTTCTGCTCCTTCAACTCCTTACACAACAAATAAGGAAGGCAAGGGTCCTGCATGGGCTAACTCACTCTTCGAAGATAACGCTGAATACGGCTATGGTATGTTCCTTGCTCAGAACACACTCCGCACAAGAGTAATCGACAAGGTTAAGACACTTCTCGAAAACACTGACAAGGCTGAAGTTAAGGACATCATCAACAACTACCTCGAAACAGTAAACAACGGTCCTGAAAACGCTGCTGCTACAAAGGCTCTCGTAAACAAACTCGAAGGTTGTGACTGCGACAGTGCTAAGGATATCCTCGCATACAAGGATTACCTCAGCAAGAAGTCTATGTGGGTATTCGGTGGTGACGGCTGGGCTTACGATATCGGCTTCAGCGGTCTTGACCATGTTATCGCTTCAGGCGAAAATGTAAACATCTTCGTATTCGATACAGAAGTTTACTCAAATACAGGCGGTCAGTCTTCAAAATCAACTCCTACAGGTGCTATAGCTCAGTTTGCTGCAGCTGGTAAGGAAGTTAAGAAGAAAGACCTCGCTGGCATCGGTATGAGCTACGGCTACGTTTACGTTGCTCACATTGCTATGGGTGCTGACTACAACCAGTGTATCAAGGCTATCCAGGAAGCTGAAGCATATGATGGTCCATCACTCATCATCGCTTACGCTCCATGTATCAACCACGGTATCAAGACAGGTATGGCTACTGCTCAGTCAGAAGAAAAGAAGGCTGTACAGGCTGGTTACTGGCACCTCTTCAGATACAACCCAGCTCTCAAGGCTGAAGGCAAGAACCCATTCATTCTTGATTCTAAGGCTCCTAATACTGACGAATACAAGAACTTCCTCATGGGCGAAGTTCGTTACAACTCACTTGCTCGTCAGAATCCTGAAAGAGCTGAAGAACTCTTCAACAAGGCTCTTGAAAATGCTAAGGATAGATACGACTACCTCGTTAGACTTTCTAACCTTTACAACTAATTTAAAATTTAATTTAATTTAATAAATTTTACAGCCGTGCATTTGAGAAAATGCACGGCTGTTTTTTGTGATTATTTTTTTATTTATAAGTCCAATGTCCACTGAAACTTGAGAAGAAAGGATCGCTGTTTTTCGGCAAATCAAATACAGATGTCTGTAATGTTGAGAGATCTATACTCGGCTGTATACCATATACATGATAGTCAAAATACTGTACCATATATTTTATATCTTCTTCTATTACAGCGTGCCCCTCTTTATGAATATTGATTGCAATGTTGTCACTTATACCAAGATAGTCATATATTATCTTTGTCGCTTTATAGCAGAGCCACATTGACGGAGCATTTACCCAGTCTTCTGATACACATGAACCTATAATGAAAAGATATCTGTCAGGATCTGCTACAAGGCTTGCAAGCATATACTGATCCACAGGAAGCTGACTTTCGGATCTGAATTCAAGGAAACGGTTGTTGAACCAGCCTCTTTCAGCTGTTGACTGAAGGCTTCCGAGTGGTTCGTTCTGACCGTATCTGTAGTTTGAAGATGCGCCCTTCGATGAGAAATCATATGTTTTTCCTTCAGACTTGTATCTGTAGACAGCAAGACCGCCTGCACCTGAGCAAGATGGTGCACACATTTTGAAACGTTTGTCAAAAGCGCCACACACTGATGCTGCTTTACCCCAGCGTGAAACACCTGTTACGATCGAACTGTCAGGATTTATATTAAGTTCTTTTGCCGCACCTGCATAGAGCGCATCAAGTATCTTACTGCAACCCCAGCTCCAACCCATGAGTGCACCTGTCTGCTCATCCCATGAGTTTCCGTATGGATACAGGTCATAAAACGCACCCTTGTGATTTGTATCATCAGATGCTACAGGATTTGAGAAAATCCCTGCGTCTACAGTAATTACTGCATATCCGAGTGATGTTGCTGTACTTTCTGATATGCCAGTATGCATACCGACTATTACAGGTGCACCTCCGTCATGCCTTACCTTTGACGGAAGGTTTATAACAGCCGGGAACGATGTCGTTTTTCCTGTACTTTTACGTTTTATATTTACAGTCATCTTATTTCCGCTGATAGAATACGTTACTTCTTCATCTGAACCATCTCTCCACATACCGTACATATAGTACTCATACATACAGCTTATTTCAGAAGCACGTCTTGCCCAGTCTGCAACACTGCTCACCACTGAGCCGTCATTGAATATAAACGGATCAGGCAATGAAGTTGAATTTTTTATGGAGCTTACAGCCGGAAAATCATATGACTTTTCAGGTATCTGCACCGCAGGCTTTGGCAGTTCTTTTATTTTTCCGATAAGAAAATCATGCATAAATCCAAAATCTATACGATTAACTCCGTTTTCTCCGTCTATATCGGCTTTTCCTTTTGTAGTCGAATCAGCTTCTCCTATTATCGCACTCTTGGTAAAACACAGATCTGCAATATTTATCACGCCATCTTTATTTACATCACCATGAATATTTTTTATCGGTGTTGATGGTGTTACAACAGGCGGTGTAACAGTTCCTGAAGACCCGTCTACCTTTGTTCCTTCTGAAGCAACAACGACTTCATCAACATAAAAATCCATAGTACTTGCTGTTTCAAAATAAAGCTGTACATCAGATGCCCCTGCCGGAATAATATAACTTTCGTTTGAAATCTGTTTCCACTCATTTCTGCCTGCACTTACCGTAGCGATATTTGAATAATTTGTTGTTCCTGACGCATCAGTATACTGCAGTGTCATGGAAATATCTTCGCTGTTTCCTGATGTCTGCAATACACCTGCGCTGAAACTGTAACTTGTACCTGATCTGAACGTTGACGATGACAGTGAAATAGTAGCACCATTCCACTCGGCAGTTCTTCCGCTTACCGCAAGAGAACCTTTTCCGTCATACGCTGCCGATGATGATTTTGAAACTGTCGCAGAACCTCTTCCGGTCCAGCCGTCTGTTCCGCTCTCAAATGTGCTGTGAAGCAAATAGTTATCCGCTCCATACACATCAGTACCGGCAAAACTGCCTGATACATTCAGCATTAACGCTGTTACCGCTATTAATGACAAAACTTTTTTCATGCAACTTCCTCCTAATAAAATATATACACATTTGACAAACAGCATAAAAAAGCCATATTTAACACACAAATACGCCACTTTTTTATACTTCACTCTTAAATTATATATCCAAACGAATATAAGGTCAATGTATTATTAGCTATAACCAATAACTTTGTTTACAATAACAATTTTATAAACAGTAATATCGTTTACCTGTATATTTTTTATGTTCACTTTGCACAAATCAAAAAAATATCCGATAAGCTCAACACTTATCGGATATTTTTTTGATTCGCAATATTTGATTTATATTAATAAACTGTACATATTTGTGATGTTTCACGTATACCATTTGTACCGTCAATAACCACCTTGCCCCAGTCATCAGAAAGCTCATTTCCTTCCCAGTCAAGCGCAAGGTCGAGATACTCTACGCCTCCGCTGTTTCCCTTCCAGCTCCACGCAAGATATCCGATTGAATTTTCACGGCAGTACTGCATTATGTAATCTTCGTCTACTTCACCGTCAGAATGGCGATGTCCGAATTCTCCGACACATACGCAAAGTCTCTGGTCTGTTGCATACTTTATATTCTGCTCGATACTTTCTTTACTGCCACCTGCACTGCCGTACATATGAACAGAAAACATAGTATTTCGCATAGGGTCACTTTCAAATACTTCCATACCTTTTGCTTCAATACAATATCCCCATTGGCCCCAGCCCGCAGAATCTATCATAAGGGTATTTTTTATACCGCTCGCACGTATTCTGCTTACAGCTTCGGTATAACCTTTACACCACATATCTGCGTCACATTTTCCGGGCCACTCGTTACCTATATTTACGATAACATATTGCTCCTGACCTATAAATACGTCCTTATTTTCAATGATATAGTCAACGCATTTCTCTAATGGTTCAAATTCGTCTTTTCCTGTACTGTCGTGTGGTTCAAGTATGACTATCATTTTATGAGATTTACATTTTTCTATGATACTTCTGATACTTTCGGCACTATCGCCTCTCCATTCATCGTGATGCCCTGCACACAATACTATTCTTACACAATTGGCACCTGTTCCGGCAATTGCACTGAGTGCATCGTCGATGTAATCTTTATACCATGTATGAGCATGATTGATGCCACGCATTATAAATTTATTTCCGTTTGCATCTATAAGCGAGCCGTTTTCTATCGTAAAACCTTCTTTGACAAAATCCACCATCACAATTTCCCCCTGTTTTTTTGTGTCTTAAAATCTGTTTTATCACATGGTCAACTCCCGTTTTCCCATCAACAAAAGCAAACCTTATAACAGAAATTACACTTTTACACTGTCAAAAGTTTTTTAATTAATTTAATCACTCTCTAATGATATCATAAATCAATAAAAAAAGCAATATAATTTTGTGAATTTTACGCAACATTAACAAAATTAATCGAACTTTGTTTCGCTTTCTGTTTTCAGCAAGTCATAAACAGCCTGTACATCATCGGGACATTTATCATCATCAAAGTAATCACGAGAAAAAAATTTTACTTCTTTTTCATTGTCACCGTCTTTATATCGCAAATACACTATCAGCATATTTACTCCAAAATAATAAAATTCTTTTTGCACTACCTCAACCAGATTTGAACGCTTAAATTCAAATGTTTTAGTAGTTTTCAGAACAATATTATCACCATCTACGGTTATTTCTCCATCTCTGTAAAAAAACTTTGCTGTATACTTAAATAAGCAGTCGCCTAATATAAACACTAATATCCCTGATATAAGGCAAAATAGGATTTTATGTTCTTCCGGATCAAACCCAAGTTTATTCATGATATACCCTTCCAGAAAAGGCGAACTAAAAACAATCGGTATACAACTGTATGACCTCATGTAAAATCTTTGATGTACAAATTTTAGTTTATTATTATCTTTTTCCATAGTTATCTCATCTTTAAAAAATATTTTATTGTTTGAAAATCATTTCTTCTTTTTCCCCGACAAGTCTGTTTCATCTACTATTTTCATGTATTCAAAACATCTGTATCCACGATATTTAGATAATGCCCAGATGGCAAACGGTATCATAAATAATATTTGTATAACAGACAGTTCTTCGAGAGTACGGTTCTGAAAAATTTCTATATTAAGATATTTCATGTTTAACAAAAATACAATTAATGCACCTGCACCGCAAAAAACAGCATTTAATAACGATATTTCCAGATATCTTTCAGGATAATAATATTTAAAAACTTCTCTGTATCTCCAAACTAAGAAAGCTATATAAATCCATTCATATATTATAAACAACCATGTAAATGACATAATATGTTTATATACCCAAAATGAAATCACATAAAAAATCAATAATTTTATATTTTCTGATTTTATTTTCTTTAAGGCAGATTTTTGGTTATCATCTATATCAACACAATAATCTTTTAACCATTCATTAAGTTCTCTATATTTCAAAAAACAAGTCTTTCTTAATATAAATATATTTATCAGAATCGAAGCTAAAAACAAAGCACCCCACAGTAAAAAATAAACTACTAATTTACTGTTGCTCACAAGCGTTATATACGTTGAAATCATTAAAATAACATATGTTGCATATACTATCCTGTAATGTTTATAAAACTTCAAAGTTTCAGGTGTTGAAAACTTATAAACAGATTCTAAAGAAAGTGCTAGAAATAGCGGTTCCAATGCTACCAGTACAGTCATAACAAACGCTTCTTTATATGGTATTCCACTCATTCCGTAGTATGTATGACACTTTTCGTATAGTGACCAGTTACATATATAAAATGCTATACACATTATAAAACGCAGTATCACCATTGTACACATCATAAGCTTATGTTTACTTAAAAAATTTATATCATTGTTTTCTCTCATAATATACCTCCCTGAAATCACTAACAACAAATATTGTTTTTTTACTTTAACTTAATGTTTTTGGTCGGAAATCTTTTTTTGACAACTATATAATACCAAAAATACGATATGGCCCCAATAACATAATTATACTTCACCAATATATAAATATTACTATCCGGTTTGCATATAAGCTTAGAGAATAATGGACTAAACGTAAAAAGCAAGAGTAGCAAACCCGACATCCCGATAAAAGGACATATAATCTTATAGTATAGATAGTTGTCATCTTCCACTTGTTCTGATAAAGAAAAAAATCTTGAAGATTTATCTCTGATATACTCCAGAAAAAAATAAATTACCGAATACAAACCTACCCACTCAAAAGCAGATTGTTTATCTATTTTCAGTAAAACAATCACCAATGCACCGATAATGCCGTATATGACAGAAAAAGCTCGTATCTTATGTCTTGTTTTACGAAACTCATTTATAGATTGTAGATTACCTATGGTAATTAATATCGGAACACAATTTCCGACAAAATTTTCGTTTAATATATTGTATGTCATGCTATATTGCCTTTCAAAAGTTGTTGTTATGACGCTCCGATAAGCACTTTCTTACCCTCAAACGCAAATCCGTATTTTCTTATTTTCTCTTTTGGTACATTATGCTCAATAAGCGTTTGTTCATACTTCATTTCTTCTATCTGCATAAGTGCCGATTTTACCGTATCTTCA
>JAGAKZ010000074.1 GCA_017848115.1 Oscillospiraceae bacterium | reverse complement strand
TTCAGCGTCTCCCGAATAAATAACTTCTGAAGTATTTCCTGCAAAGTCTGTTACTGTTATTTTGAGCTTTGCTTTATCGCCTTCAGCTGAATCGTTTGAGAAAGTGAAACTGAATTTGTCTGATTTTCCGATAGTTTCGGGAGTAATGGTTGTAGTTGACTTATCTGAAACCGGAACAGCACGAATTTCCTTTATTCCCGAATCACCGTCAGAAAATTCACCTGATAATACGACACTGCCTTTTTTACCATCTTTGCGGGATACTATATTATTTGAATTTTCTACAAAGCCCCTGATCTCTGCTGAAGTTACAACAGGAGCAGTTTTTTCGATTCTTGCTGTTATAGTTTTTGATTCAGCAGATGGATTTCCTACACCGTCTTCTACAGATACTGTGAAATTCTGAACAAACAAAGTTTCATCTGTTGAAACATAAAATCTTAATGTTTCTGTATTATCGGCATTGTCTGTAATGCTTTCGTATTCAATTGAGTAGTTGAGAGCAGGTGCTTCTTCCGGTACAGTACCTTCTGCAGTTGCAGGAGCAGTTACGGTGTGACTGACTGTGCCGTCAGCGTTTTTAGTAAATGTATGAGTATTTCCGACTTCATCGGTTATGATAACTTTTCCTGTTTTTGATGTGATACCATCAAGCTGATTGTGGAGTTCTTCACCGAAATCGTTTGCTGATACGGAGAATCTGTCGTCTACTGTTATGTCAAATTTAAAATTTGAGTTTGTCCATACTTCGCCTTTGGTGTTAGTGCCGGTAGGGTGTGTTTTCTCGGTGGAAAGATCAAAACGTGGAGCGTGGGCATCGAGGTAGATGTATTTGTTTGAATCGAGGTAGTTGTTGCCGGAGTCATCGATGATGCCGGTGATGTTGAGGAAGGTTGGTGGGAAGAGGAGATCGATTCTTTCTCTCCAAATCTTTTCTATTTCTTCTAAAATGAAGAATGATTTAGCATTCGCTTTATTATTATCAAATATTTTATCCATAGTAATATATTCGAGAGAAAAAACATTTGAAGATTTCATAAACATAATAAAATTAAGAGGTTTAAATATATATACATTGTTATCATAATATAGTGAGTTTTCTTTGCATATATTGTTATGAAAGTTGAAATCATTACCTTTTTTTAGTTTGTAATAACACAAAGTTATAGAAGAAAAATATTTTATTTCAGGATTTTGAGATGAAATGCTTTCAATTATTTCACTTAAGATAGGAGTATATTGTATTGTTGTATTTTCTGTTACATCAATAAAAATGTATTTATCTACATTATTCTCGTCCTGTAATCTTTGTGGAACAGTTATTGTACCCTTATTTGAAACTTCTAAAGTTCTATAGTCAGTTTCAGCGTTATGTTCCCATTCATTTGTTTCAGGATTGAAAAAATACAATGGTATAGATACTGTCTGTGGGATAGTTTCAACTTTAACAGTAAATACTTTATTATCCACTATTTCAAGTTCAAGATTTTCAGTTGAAAATACTATATCACAACTGTTAAACATTGAATTGCTAAAATCTTCAGTATATACAGCTGTTTCTCCATCATAAATAGTTACGGACTTGATATATTCACCTTCGCAGTGAATATTGTAGGTGTTACTTTTATCTTTAAGCCATGAATATTTCTTAGTCTCAGGATTTTGACCACCAACTTTGTAATTTCCGCTTTCAAACTCAACTGAATATGTTTTTTCAGATATTTTATAATCTTTATAGTTAAGATCGCTTTTTACAGTTATTTTTTTAGTATTAGCATCTTCAAAACGATAACATTCTTTAAGTGAAAGTTCAGTGTTGTATGGCACATGATTGTTTATAATACTTTCCGGAACATCAATATATTCCATTACAGGAGATATATCGTAATATTCAGTAAAGAGAAAAACATTTTCTTTTAACTCTAATTTAGCTTTTCGACCGGAACGAGTATATATTAATTTACTGTAATCAAAATCTTTGCCGAAATCACTTTTAAGTATGGCATAGTTAGTATCATCTATATCGTATACACCTATTGATTCCATAAATAAACGCTGATTTGTTTCGTTATCTTGAATATTAGTGCCATTAAATTTGAACTCAAAAAGAGTGTATTCTGTGAATGTTATATTATACCCGCTCATTTCAGCTTTAGCATAAATTGAACCTATTGTTCTTACATCTTTTGAAGGTCTGGATAATTTATTGTAGAGTTTTGCCTGTACACTGTTTTCGGTGATTTCAATATACTCTTCTTTTATACCTATGCTTTTAAGAGCAGTTATCGTAAGTTCTTTGTTATCTTTAAAACTGTCACCGATAAAAGTAATATTATATACATATTTGGGTGACGGTGTGGTAGTTGTAGTAGTTACTGTTGTTGTTTGAGAAGGAACAGTAGTGGTAATACTTTCTGTTATTGCCGGAGTAGTAGTAACAGCCGGCTCAGTGTACCTTGTGATATCAGATGTGGTGTTTGCTACGGTTGTAGTGACATTATTATCTTTTTTAGTTACTGCAGTTGTAGTTGCAGAAGCTGAATTTTCAACCTTGGTATTTGATGTGGTTGTTTCTTCAGCCATTAAATATATGCACTGATTTTGATTTGTCATTAGAAATGACAATGCTGCTAAAAAAGCAGTAGTTTTTTTAAGCACTTCTTTTTTGCTCATATTATTTTCCCTTATTTCCTTTCGATTTTTTTATAATAAAACCTATTATTCCGCCAAGTATGCCAACAGAGGCTAGCATGGCTAGAATAAGTGGTAAGTTATTCTTACTTTTATCATTTTTATTTTCGGTTACTTCGCTTGTTTCTGTGGTAGTAGTCGTTGTTACACTTGAACTAGAAGAAGTAGTGGTAACGGATGTCGTTGAGATTGTTGTGTTTTCTGTTGTTGTAACTGTTGATTCGTTTGTTGTGGTTGTGATAGATGTTGTTATAATTGTGCTAGATTCTATAGTTGTAGAGGTATCTGATGGTGTTGAGGTTTGAGGAGGCTCTGTATAAGGAGGTTCAGTTTGTGGTGGCTCGGTAGGAGGTTCAGTTTGAGGAGGTTCAGTTTGAGGAGGTTCGGTCTGAGGAGAATCAGTTTGTGGTGGATTTGCTCCAACAATACGTATCCCCCCATTTGTTATGTTAAAACAATCATTATAATGATTATTAAAATCTTTGTCAGAAAAACTTAGAATAAAAGGTACACCATTACTAGTTTCAGATAACTTATAAATATATTCATTTAATATACTTATACTAAAAAAATCATCAATTGATATATCTTCAGGTAAAGAAAACTTTACATAACAAAAAACGTCATCACCACATATAAAATCAATTCCATTTGCATAAAAAAGTGAAAAATTATAAATATTATCCGTTAAATTGTCAATTGATAAATGCATATTGGGATACTCTAAAGGAGGATTTCCAGAAAACCCTATTCTACCATCCTTTTCTAACGGGAAAAATATTCCATTCATACCAGGATTATTATAAAGCGAAATCCCAACCTTAACACACCTGTCCTCAGGTATATCATTAATATCAATTTCTACAGTATCAACAACAATATCAATACTATACTCCGCCGCATCAACATACTCAATGTTCTGCACAGCCGGAAATAGTAATGTCGCTAGTGTTGTCATACACAAAGCTTTCTTAAAGCGCATACTCAAATATCTCCTTTGCATGTTTTACTTTTAACAAATAAACATTTTAATTATACACTATTTTTTTACAAATTTCAAGGTAATATTTATCAATTTGCTTTAAATCTTAAAAGATTATAACATATTCATAGTTTTCCTGTGTTTCTATAGAAAAAAAACATTTAAAATAACACCACAAAAACCAGAACCTTGAAATCTTACTATTTACATAATAATCTCTCAAGGTTCTTATTTATCTAAAAATTTTATAAATCTTATACAAGTTTGGTTTTATAGCTTCTGAAATTTCTCTATCTTACAACTATGCCCTTTGGTTTCATCATAACATATACCTGCAAGCAATATTTCTCCTGTATAATCCTGCAGTTTTTCGGTGTACTTCTTCTCTTTTATCTGATTTATTGCAGTTTCTGTTGCATGATTATATTTTAATTCTACTACTATTGCCGGTAGTTCTGTTTGTTTGGGTAACGGAATAAATACTATATCTGCATAACCTTTTCCTGTTGCGTATTCACGATGCATTATATATTTGTTTCTTGCATAGTAGTAGGCTATGGTTATTACGCATGCAAGTGAATTTTCATCGTTGTATCTGAATATTGATGCGTTATCGTTGTGACAGTTTTCTATCATCTGTGCTACTTTTTCATTGTCCATGTCTAGTGTTGCTTTGAGAAGTTCCTCTGAGGCATTTATCGATCTCATCAGGTGTTCCCAGCCACCGTCTTCTATTGAGTTTATAAATTCCTGTCTTACTTCTCCGTTTGGTATCCACACTTCCCCGGTTCCCATTGAATTTATTTCTCCGTATGTCAGGTAGCCGAGATGCACAAGAAGTGTAAGTACGTCATCAGCACTGTTTAATGTTGTCATGTCATTTTGAAATTTTGCTGTATTTATTCTTACTTTTTCTCCAGCTATCATTGATGTTACTTTTTCTCTGAGTCCGTCAAAATCAAGGCGGATGTAGTCTTTTAATGCCTCATAGGTTTCGGTTGAAGTCCAGTAATTTCCGTAATCATGTCCGGTCATCGACATTACTACTGAACGTGGATTGTATATCGATGTTCCTTTGAGATTATATCCATTATAAAAATATTTGGCTTCCTTGAGAAGCATATCATATTTTTCACATAACTCATTGACTTCATCTTCAATAAATCCGGTAAACTCTGTATACTCTCTTGCGCTTATCATAGATATCTCAGTAAACATATTTATCGCTGAATGTTCACCGTATTTTTTTATAGGCAGTATTCCTGTCATGTATGCCAATGCTACATAACTATGATCTTTTAAAAGATTTCTGAGAAAGTCAAGGTATACTGTCTGTGATTCCTTGTCGTGCTTGTGCTTGCGGAAAATACAGTCCCATTCGTCTATTATAAAAATAAATGCCTTTTTCTTTTCATAAAATATTTCTTCCAGACAAAGTATAAGATTATTCCAGTCAAAACAATCCACATCATGATATTCTTTTTTTAATTCACGCAAAATACGTCTGACAAGATATTCTAAAATCTCATTTATGTCTTTTCCATAAGAAAGAAACTCTACCATATTTATATGAATAACATTGTATTTGTTCAGATGCTCACTAAATGACTCTGCTTTTGATATTTTATATTTTGAAAACATCTGCTCCGAATCGCAACCTCTACTGTAATATGCTGTAAGCATATCGGCAGCCATTGATTTTCCGAATCTGCGGGGACGGCTTACGCAGATGTATTTTTGTTTGGTTTGGAGTACTTTATTTGTATGTTTGATAAGTTCTGTTTTATCTATATATATTTCTGAGTTTATTGCTTCTTTGAAATTTAAATTATCGGGGTTTAGTAGGATTCCCATGGTATGCCTCCTTTTATTTTGTAGTATACTTGGGTTGTAGCTTTTGCAATTGAGATAAAGCACCTGATGATGTTATTTTTTCCACAACATTCACATTCCATAGCTTAACATTTTTCACTAATGAGCTTTGTTTTCTCAATAACACACTCATGCTTCTTTGTTTCCCTGTCATAATTTACTCCTACGAGAAGAATTTCTTTTCCATAATTACTAAGAATTCCGGCATATCTTTTTTCTTTTATCTGTTTTATTGCCGTATCTGCGCTCTGATTCCACTTGAGTTCTATTATCATCGCAGGCTTGTTTTCTGAATCTGCTCTTGGTATAAGGGCTATGTCTGCAAAGCCTTTGCCGGTGGGGAGTTCTCTTACAACTGTGTAATACGCAGGAGCTGTAAAGTATGCCATAGTTATTGCACAGCTGAGGGAGTTTTCATCGTTATACTTTATGACAGACGTGTATGTTTCGTGCGAAAGTTCAAGGAGTTCTGCTACTTTCTCGGATTCGCCTCGTATTGTTGCCTTCAGTATTTTGTTGCATCGTGAAAGCGCATCTGCTATTTCACTCCAGCTTCCTGTTTCAAGTGCTGAGTGAAACGCTGTTGCTACTTCATAATTAGGAATAAACGCCTCACCCATATCAGCATCATATCCAAGATACCCAAGATGGATAAGTGCTGTCAGTGCGTCATCTGCCGAATTGATTACTGACAGATCATTCTGGAACTTCTCTGTATTAACGTCAACTCTTCCACCATCGAGCATTGTCATTACCGATTCTTTCAATCCATCGAAGTTAAGTGTTATAAACGTATTTATCGTTTTGAAGGCTGATGTATTTTTCCAGTATGATTCAAGACTATGGTCGAGAATTGACTGATTTACAGAATTAGGGTTATACATTTTTTCTCCGTTTATCAGATATCCGTTATACCATGCCTTGACCGATTCGAACTCCATATTGTATTTTTCACAAAGTTTTTCAGTCTCTTTCTGAGTAAATCCGAAGTATGGTGTAAACTCTCTTGAGTTTATCATTGTGTATTCTCTGAAATTATTAAGTGCTGACTCATCTTCTATTTTCTTAATCGGCAAAATTCCGGTTATATAACCAAGAGCAAGAAATGATTGTGATTCTTCACTTTTGAAAATTGAATGAAGAAACTGCAGGTATTCGTGAACAATTTCAGGAGCATCGGAAAAATTTCTTACAACACAATCCCATTCGTCTATGATAATCACGAACGGACATTTTTCAGACTTTCCATCAATAATTTTTTCTGTTTTATCATATACCTGCTTAAGTATTGTCGCAAAAGGATTATCTATATCAATTATATCAGGATACTCTGCTTTCAGTTCATTGTATAATATCTCTATTACCTTGGATACAAGTTTTTCTTTATAATAATCAGCAAATGATGCCATGTCTATGTGGATAACATTATACTTATTCAGATGTGTTTCAAAATAGGGAGATTTTGAAATCTCAAGTGATGAGAACAATTCTCTTGAATCACACCCTCTGCTGTAGTATGCTTCTATCATTCGCGCTGCCTGTGATTTTCCGAAACGACGTGCATGGCTTATTGATATGCAGTTCTTTTCGGATAATAGCTTTTTGTTCAAGAGGTTAAGTAGTCCACTTTTGTCGATGTATATTTCACTGTTAGACGTTTTTGCAAAACTTTCATTTGATGGATTGAAATATATTCCCATTGTAGGTCCTCCGTTTTTTCTAAACATAAATTTTATGTTATTAAAAATATTAAACTTAATAAAAATAATATAAAATTTTATTAAAACATATTTTATTTATTGTTCAACCCAGGACTAACCCAAGTTTACTACAACCGGGTGTAACACACACCCTATATCCCATTTTATTGGGAAT
>JAGAKZ010000029.1 GCA_017848115.1 Oscillospiraceae bacterium | reverse complement strand
TTGCTCCTTATATGTTTTAATGTACAATAATATTTAATTAATTTCAGTTTATCATATTATGTTACTATTGTCAAGTGATGAAAATGGCGCAATTCATCCCCCACCTTAGAGGTGGGGGAATTCTTGCTGAAAATAGTTAAACAAACTTCTTATTATATTCGGCCTCATGGATACCTCCGGCGAAGACTGCAGGCAGGCACTGCTATCAAAAATTTCTGATTTTGAAGATGCAGTTATGGTCGAAACCGCAAAACGTTCAAAAGCTGACTGCATCGTAACAAGAAATATAAAAGATTATGCAAACGCTGATATTACAATTTACACACCTGAAGAATTTATTTGTGTTGCAAAAGCTGAAATAGAATCACAATAAAATCAACTCACCATAGCATTATTATTCATAAAAAATATATTGACAAATTCGCTGTTATATAGTATAATTAACTAGTTGATTGATTTGCTGTTTTAGCTCAGTAGGCAGAGCACTTCCTTGGTAAGGAAGAGGTCGGCGGTTCGAGCCCGCTAAACAGCTTTGATCATTGAAAATAGAACCACACATATGTGTGGTTCTATTTTTTTATTATTTATCTCTGCTATTTCGTTATATTTCAACACAATATTTCAAAATCACCATAGTCAATCTTAACAATCCAAAGTGTTATTTCCATCGCATCTCCGACTATTTTAATATATTTTTAACTTTTTTGCTTTTTCAGCTTTTATTATATTGACATTCACAAGTTATAAGTGGTACAATATATGCTATAATCTTTACATAAAGGAGTAAACAAAAATGAAATCAAACAAAAAACTAGCAATTTTGACATCATCACTTGTACTGGTAGCAGGTATGGGCATAGGTGCAAATCTTCACAAGATCGCATTGGCACCGTCTATGACGATCTCTGCTGACGATGTTATCTACCAGGGATTCAAGTACACAAAAACTGAGGATGGAATTACTATCACAGGTTACACAGAGGAACTTGATCTTGAAAACCTCGTTATCCCTGATGAAATCGACGGGACACCGGTAACTGCAATCGGAAACAGTGCATTTACAAACTGTTTTGCAATAAAAAAGCTTACACTGGGTAAAAACTTACGCACAATCGGTGCCAAAGCGTTTTTTTCATCAAAATCAAATGCAAACTTTGAGATCTCTGAACTTGTTATACCGGACAACCTCGAATCGATTGACACAACTGCCTTCGGATCTTCGTATTCTTCTCGTATAGCGAGAATACAATCACTTGTGATCCCTGCATCTACTACGTATGTCAATCCTTATTTTTATCAGAGTACAGTCCTGAGTTCATTTAGTGTAGCGGACGGAAACAAAAATTATTCAAGCGATGAACACGGTGTTCTCTTTAACGCTGACAAGACTACACTCATCAGATGCCCCGGCGCTACTGAAATGACGTCATATGTTGTTCCTGATTCTGTTACAGAAATAGGTGCGTCCGCTTTCTATGATGCTAATTCTATTACCAGTCTTAATCTGGGTAAAAACGTGACTACTGTCGGTGAAAAAGCTTTTTATGGAAAAGATGAAGCAACAAAGCATATTTTCAAAGAATTTATAGTTTCCAATAATCTCAAAAATTTTGGAGATAACGCATTTGGCGGATATCTGGACAAATATTGTCCATCAATTGAAAATCTTACGATTCCGGCTTCTGCAACATATGTTGACGCTATCCTTTACAACAACTCCTCTGTAGTTAAATTTTCCGTAGGAGAAGGTAATACTGCATACAGCAACGATAAATACGGTGTTCTTTTCAATGCTGATAAAACTAAACTCGTAAGATGTCCTGCTAATACTGCCATGACTTCTTACGTTGTGCCTGACTCTGTTACAGAGATCTGTAATTCGGCTTTTTACGATGCAAATACTATTTCTAGTCTTGATTTAGGCAAAAATGTAACTATAATTGGCGAAAAAGCGTTTTATGGTCGAGATGATTCATCGAAACACGTATTTGAAAGTTTTACTGTTCCTGACAATATTAAGACTATCGGTCAAAATGCATTTGGCGGATATCTGGACAAATACGCTATTTCTATCAATAATCTTATTGTCCCGGCTTCTGCAAAATACGTTGACCCTGTATTTTACAACAACTCTTCTATAAGCAAATTTACTGTTGAGGAAGGATGCGCTGCATACAGCAACGATGAACACGGTGTACTCTTCAACGCTGACAAGACTAAACTTATAAGATGCCCTGCCAATACTGCTATGACTTCTTACGTTGTACCTGATTCTGTTACAGAAATCAGCGACATGGCTTTTTACGATTCTAACACTATTACAAGTCTTAATTTAGGCAAAAACGTAATTACTATCGGTGAAAAAGTCTTCTACGGAAGTGACGATTCATCAAAACACAAATTTACAGAATTCACAGTCCCTGATGCAGCCACCACAATCGGAAAAAATGCATTTGGCGGATATCTGGACAAATATGCTATTTCTATTGAGCATGTAATAGTTCCGGCTTCTGCAAAGTCTGTAGATTCCACAATTTACAACAACCCTTATATCAGCAAATTTACTGTTGAAGAAGGCTGTACTGCATACAGCAACGATGAACACGGTGTACTCTTCAACGCTGACAAGACTAAACTTGTAAGATGTCCTGCCAATACTGCTATGACTTCTTACATCGTACCTGATTCTGTTACAGAAATCAGCGACATGGCTTTCTATGATGCCAATACTATCACAGAACTCAATATGGGTAAAAATGTACTTGTACTTGGTGATAAAGTCTTCTACGGCAGCAACGATGCATCAAAGTTCAATTTTACAAAGCTTACTATCCCTGATGACCTCCGTGTTATCGGTAACTATGCATTTGGAGGATATCTCGACAAATATGCTCCGGTACTTACAAACATTGTAGTTCCGGCTTCTGCTAAATACGTTGATCCTACAATATACAACAACAAAACTATCATGGAAATCAACGTTGACACTGAAAACCCAAAATATCTAAGTGATCATGGTGTACTTTACAACCAGGAAGAAGCTACACTTGTAAGATGTCCTCAGGCTTCATCTTTGCTCGAATATGAAATCCTCGAAACAACAAAGATAATCAGTGATTCTGCCTTTGCAGGAACAAAACTTCAGGTTGTAACCATACATCCATCCGTTTATATCATCGGCAAAAAAGTTTTCAGTGATTCACTCAACGTGGTAAAGGGCTATCCTGATACACTGGCTGAAAATTATGCACTTGAAAATAAATACACATTTTTACCGGTAGACACAACCGTTAATCCGGAACCACCGGAAGATCCCGATGAACCGGGAACAAAAGAACCTGACTATGACCTCAATGGTGATGGCAAAATAAACGTTATGGACTTATTAAAAATAAAGAAATACTTGCTTTTAGGATAAATTTTAAAAACACCTTCCCTTTTATTGTTCGGGAAGGTGTTTTCCTGCTCCATAGTGAAAAAAGCTCCATCATTCTATTACAAACAGAATGATGGAGCTTTTTTATTAACTCAGACTCCGTCTCGCTTTGCCCTTTCAAGCCACGCACCCGCAAGATCAAGAGCGTCATATAAACCGTTTTTCTCACTGGTTTTCTTTATCGCATCAGTAGGGTTCAGTTTTTCATCAGTTGACATAAGATAAACTTTTACTTTATCTGCAACATCAAGATTTCCGACTTTCTGCTTTGAAAGTATCTGTATCATTGTAACATATTCGTCTGACATATCACCGTAATACAGTACATCACCATTCCTTACAAGTGGAATGTCCTTGTACGTAAAAAACTTAACCTTTTCCTGTGTTGTCTCATTCATAACATCTTCTCCTTTCGGTTTCTAAAAAATCCATATCTACATATAATTATAGCATAAAATCATTAACTTGGCAAGTCGCACAAATATATTTTTTCAAAACGATATATATTAGGAAAAATATTCGACATTTAACTATTTTTCAAGACTTATATCCCGAACTCACCAGTTAGTTACAAATTCTTCATCTGTATCAAGTCTCTCTATGTTAGGTAAAAACGCTTTTTCTATATAAGCTGCCCTTGACTTGAAACTTACTTTTCCGTTTTTACTTATTATAACTTCCCTGTTGCCTGCATCAAAAAACTCAACAGTTTCGCTTTCACTTCCATCATTTTTTTCAAGAATAACAGTTGCTATTTTCTTTGTAGCACCCAAATCATCAAGATAAATCTGCTCTGCTGGCGCACTGATAAGCGCCTGATAGAAGTTTCTGTATCTTTCAAGATCATATTCCCGACCATCAAGAAGTACAAGATAATCATCAGCAGAATTTCCATCAAAGACAAATGACCTTGTTCCTGCATCAGTTATCAATGTAAGTGATGAAAGATCATAAATATACGTACCAAATATAAGTGACGCCATCGCATCTTCCGGTACCATACCAACCCATGGTAAGCTTCCTTTATCAAAAAGCCATAGAATATCCGTACCTTCAAGATATCCGATATATCCTGTATTTCCTTCCTCGCCGTATTCGATACCTATTTTTAAAACATATGAACTTCCATCATCAAGTGTTGTAGTAACTGTACATACAGGATTGTCGATTCCTGCTACTTTAAGCTCTTCTTCTGTTGGAGAAATACTGAGTACTGTTGAAGCTCTAAGCCCAAATATACCATGCGTGTAGTTTACAGAATCAGAAATATTCAGATATGCATCTACCGGTGAAGTCATTACATGAGAAGCGGTTGTTCCGCCAAGCTCGTCATCGCTGTCTGATTCCGGATCGTACTCAAACACTATATCATATTCAAGTGCCTTCTGATCAACTGTTACACTCTGAACTATAGGATAATCATCTTCAGGTGGTTCTTCAACACATACAAGTGAAACAAAATATTCTTTTTCATATACATATGAGGAAACCGAACTGCTTGATACAGTGTATACTGTTTTTTCGCCTTTGAGAGCAACGTATACATTTCCTTCGGCAGTATCATTTCCCACCACAAGAGTAACTGTCTTGGCATTTTCACCATCAAACTCTATTGTTGCCTCTATATCTGATTTATCAAGTCCGTACTTGCTCATGTCGGCTGCGTCTTCTTCTATGACTTTTAAAGCTTCAAGTGTCGCAACATTTGCCGGAAGACTACCTACAATCGTATCATTAAGCTTGACATTTTCAAGACCATCTATTTTATATTCAGGCATTTTTGTTTCTGTAACCTCGGCAGTTCTTATCAATTTATAACCACCGTTTGTATTTTTTACAGAAATTGATTTTATATCATTGGCGTTTCCATTATATATAGTAAGATTATTGCTATAACTGACTGATGGATCCGGAACACCTGTGTCCGGCTTTGGCTCAGTAAGCTTCAGGGCAGCGATACCGCCACCGAGAACCACTATCGCTGCTATTCCTGCTATCAATCCTTTTACCGTACCGCTCATCTGTATTTTCTCCTTAAAAATACTCCCATTCCTATAACTACAACTATAAGAGGAATAACCACTATAACAGCAATATTTATACCTCTTGCTTCACTTTCAGAAATATTAAGCACATCTGTAAGAAGACTCTTTGGTAAAATAGTTATACCATGATCTTTTCCGGTATATCTGTTTACAAGCTTTATGGCAAATTCTTTATTGTTAAGTGAATTTGATTCGATAAGACTGTCAAGGAAATATGCAGAACCCGAAACTATAACATTACTTGAAATTTTTTCAGGACCCACAAAAATATTTTTGCTTCCTCTTACAAATACATTATGAGAAGTCAGTTCTCCTGCATTTCCCTCCATATCAACAACTGCACATGTAGCCGGTGTAGTAAGCATAACAGATGTTTCTCTGTCATCATCTTCGGTAAACAATAAATTTATAGGGCGTGAAGCCGGCATTATCATAGGGATCTTTTCAGAATTTATAAACTCTTTGTAGTCATCTGCCACTTCTACCATTGGTGATTCAAAATATGACTGAAGCCCCTGAATAGGTGCCGCAATTGTAGAAGATGCATCACTGTTCATTATATATCCGTCACCTATTTCTATGCCCCATTCCTTTAAGAATGCATCAACGTTTGGCGTTTCACGCTGGTCGTAGTTTGCCATATAGAAAAGATTTTTGCCGAGATCTCCGTCGTTGTAGAGATAAGCGTCTATCTTGTCAATGACTGTTTCAGTAAGGTCACTGTATGGTGCAGCGAGGATAACCATATCATAGTCTGTGCTTATATCCTGTTTAAGAGGATCTATGGTTTCAACAACATAACCGTTTGACGCAAACATTTCGGAAAGCTGTGCAAGTGACATAGCAACTGAGTCAGACTGCTGACATTCAAGTATAGCCATTTTCGGTGGATTTGGGTCTGCGACAAACATTACTGCAGAAGTAAGTGCTTCATCTGCCTTTACTGCTTCTATCTGCTGAGTATATGTGTAATAGTCAACAGACACTTCAAAAAGATCCGTCATAGCCAGAACCTTTATTCTGCCCTCGGAGAAAACTACTATATCACCATAATTTATAGAGTCAGAATAGTATTCGCTGTATTTGTTTACTACCTCAGGATTTTTTTCTGTGTCATAAAAGTTTATTGATATTTTATCTGAACAGGCATCGTATTTTTCGGCTATTTCTTTTATGAGCTTTGTGTACATGGTGCCGTTTTCCATATCTTCTTCGGCTATCATAACAGATATTTCAACATCTTTATCTATGGTAGCAAGATATTCTTTTGTCTGATCGGATATAGCAAATATCTGCTCTGCTGTAGTATCTACTTTCAGGTCAAATCTTTTTGTAAGCTCTGATGCAAGTATATTCAGAAGTACCAGTGCCACGACAAATACGACTGTAACAGTGGTCGCAAGCGTACCATATCTGAATTTTCTCTTGTCAAAAGATTTCTTTTCTTTTTTTACTTTACTCATTGTTTTCTATCCTCCTAGCTCCAGCGACGTTTTTCAAAGACACGTACTGTAAAGAAGTTAAAAAGTACAGCTACGCTTATATAAAACATTACGCTTGAAAGATTGAAAAGGCCGTTTACAAATTCATTGTATCTTGAATAAAAAGAAAGACTTGTAAGAACGTCAGCGATAAATTTAACCGGAACCATACTCGCTATTGAATCGATCATAAAGAGTATCATAAGCGCTATGAAACCAACTATAGCCGAAACTATCTGATTTTCTGTAAGAGATGACACAAAAAGTGTCACTGCTATAAATGCTGCTCCGAGAAACCATAGTGCAAGAAAGTTTGAAAGAACAGATGCCCATGCCACACTTCCGAAAAATTCAAGTATAAGGGCAAACAAAAGAAAGATGCTTATGCCTATAGTATAAAGCACAAGTGCCGCAAAATATTTTCCTAAAACTATTTCAAGAAGTCCGACAGGAGCAGTAAGCAGTCCCTGTTCTGTTTTCTGTCTTTTTTCTTCGGAGAAAAGTTTCATCGTCATAAGCGGAATAAGGAAAAGCAGTATCGTAAATACCGAACCAAATGTACCTGACATATCGGCTGTCTGATACGCTATAGATGAATTTGCAAAAAAGAATCCCGACATAATATAGAAAACACCAAGAAAAATATATGCTATAGGCGATGTAAAAAATGCACCCATTTCACGTCTGAATATCGCACCCATTATTTTTCCTCTCCTTTCTCATCTTCGTTTTCTTTGTCTTTTTCCTTCTTTTTCTTCTCTTTCTTTTTTTCTTCATTTACTGAGTCGTCAGTACTTTCAGTTTCCTGCAACTCTTCAGAAGTTTCCTGTACTCCATCAGGAAGATATGTTGCATCTCCTGCAACTATCTTGATAAATACGTCTTCAAGTGTAAGATCGTTTGGCTGTAGCATAAGTATGCACCAGTCTTTTTCATGTACAAGCTTGTTGAGAGGTTTTCGTATATCTACTCCCGGTTTTGCCTCTATCTCATAATCGTATATATTTTCACCACGTTGCATATCGGCAATTACGGAAACTACGTCCTTTATGCCACGCACTGCCTTGTAAACTTCTTCACGCGGACCTTCTATTCTTGCTATTATCTTGTGGTCATTTGTCATGCTCTGAGAAAGATTTTCGGCTGTTCCGTCTGCAACAAGAGTTCCCTTGTTTATAATGATTATTCTGTCACAGACTGCCTGAATTTCAGAAAGTATGTGAGAAGAAAGTATAACAGTATGATTTTTACCCAGTCGCTTTATAAGGCTTCTTATTTCGATTATCTGCTTAGGGTCAAGGCCTACTGTAGGTTCATCAAGTATAAGAACAGGCGGATTTCCGATAAGTGCCTGAGCCAGTCCGACTCTCTGCTTGTATCCTTTTGACAGATGCTTTATTATTCTGTCCTTTACTTCAGAAATTTTAACCAGGTCATAAACTTCCTGAAGATGCTTGTTTCTTGAAAGCTTGCATTTTTTGAGGTCATAGACAAAGTTGAGATATCCGCTCACTGTCATATCAAGATAGAGAGGCGGTATTTCGGGAAGATAGCCTATAAAAGACTTCGCTTTTTTAGGATTTTCCATTATGTCCACGCCATTGATGATCGCTTTTCCCGATGTAGATGAAATATATCCTGTAAGCATATTCATAGTAGTGGACTTTCCTGCACCGTTAGGTCCGAGAAAACCAAGAATTTCTCCACTCTTTGCTTCAAAGGAAATGTCATTTACAGCTTTGTAATCACCATAATACTTTGAAAGATTTTTTACTTCAATCACCGGTAAATTTTCCTCCTTTATGATACTGTATAACATATATATTGCCCCATTCAGAAATATGTAAAAATCCTCCTGGAGCAATCATGATAATTATTGTATTTTAAATTTTAGCAATGGTATGTGATAATGGAATGATAATTTTAAGAGAATATAAAAATTTATCTCCCGACAGATTGATATCGGGAGATATTTCTTGAAAGATTTTTATTTGCTCATAGTTTTTGAAATATAAAAAATTCAGAAGACATTTTATTTCAAGTTATCATGATTTATTGAAATTAATATCTGAAAAATTTGTTTTTATTTCAATTTCTTGTTGACTTTCTGAAATAAAAGATATATAATACATATAGATATTTCAAAAAGCAAGTAAGGAGATATTGTTATGAACAGAGCCGGCGAAAATGTGTCTAATCTTAGTGGAGAATTAAGTTATAAAAGTTTTAAACCAAATCCTTTACCGCCTGAACCTGCACTGAATATAGACAGTAATATGGTTTCAAAACTTGTTGAAGCAAATCGTGAACTTGTAAAGCTTGATACAGCTTCAAAGTTAATTCCAAACACAAATCTTTTTATTTCGATGTATGTTAGAAAAGAAGCCCTTATTTCTTCTCAGATTGAAGGTACACAATGTACACTTGATGATGTACTTGATCCTGAACTTGATACAAATAGCAATCTTGATGTTGCTGATGTTGTAAACTACGTTCAGGCAACAAATTATGCAATTGAACGTCTTAAAACATTTCCTTTATGCAATCGTTTGATTCGTGAGATTCATAGTGAATTAATGCAGGGTGTAAGGGGACAGGATAAAAATCCGGGTGAATTCAGAACATCTCAAAACTGGATTGGTGCACCAAACTGTTCATTAAAAGATGCAAGATATATTCCGCCAAATAAAGAAGATATGCTTGTTGCAATGTCCGATCTGGAAAAATTCATGTGTGAAAATGAAGACTATGATGCTTTAATAAGAATAGCTTTAATTCATTATCAATTTGAAACCATTCATCCTTTCCTTGATGGAAACGGAAGAGTTGGAAGACTTATGATACTTCTTTATCTGCTTGAACAAAAACTACTTTCTTCACCTGTAATTTATATTTCATATTTTTTGAAAAAGAATCAAATTGAATATTATGACAGAATATCTGAAGTTCGTCGTACAGGTAATTATGAACAATGGGTTATATTCTTTCTTGAAGCAGTTTCTGCAGCTGCAAAGGATTCATTCGAAACAATTGAACAATTATCTGCACTTCACGAAAAAAACGTCGCTCTTTTACCTAAAACAAATCGAAAAGCTGATAATATCCGCATTTTGTTTAACTATATCGAAAAATACCCAATTATCGACATTAAACATACTTCCAAACAACTCAATGTAAGTTATAATACAATTTCAAGCGCTATACGCAAATTACAAGAACTCAGAATACTAAATGAAACAACTAATTCAGCACGAAATAAAGTATTTGCTTATTCTGATTATTTGAATATTCTTAAAAAAGATACACTTTAAGGTATGTAACTGCCATCTGAAAAGCTGGCAGTTTTTTATGCACTCTCTTTATTATCACCTTGTGTATCATCTTAATATAGAAATGGCTACATAACCATTATCGTCATATAACCATTTCCACTCTTTTTTGTATCTTTATCCAATATTGAGATGTCGGTTTTTATTTACAAAAATTATTCTCTTCTTATAAATGTGACCGAAAACGTATATACGGCAAATGGAATCAGCGTAAGTAAGAGTGATAATGTAAGGATATTATCTATGCTTTTTTCATCTACAACATCTATGTATATATCGGTACGGGCGATTTCTTCTATTTGTTCGATGTCTTTGAAAGTGAGTTCTGAAAGTGTTTTTTCACGTAATCCGGTTACAAGTCTGGTTATATTTATATGCTCATCATTATATGTTCTGTAAACTTTCCCCTTAACTGCTACAGGATAGCGACTGTCTGATAATTCATCAAAATATTTTTTCTTAACATCTACATATACATATTTCTCATCATCACACAACCTTATCCAGTAAGAATTTTTATTACCTCCGGCAGAACTTTCAATAGCACTGGAAAAGTCCAATTTTATACTTACATACGACTCAGACGCACCATAATATTTTTCATGAGAATACTCTTCTGCGTTTTTCAAGGAAAAATTTTTAGAGATAGTAGTAAGCATAAGAGTTACTCCGACTGTCATGCCAATGATACAGGCAATATTCAATTTCTTAGATACTCTGTTTCTTAAATCGATATCACGCAGTGCTATTTTCAGATATTTATCGTTTCTGCTGTCATCAAACTCCGTAAATTCCACCTCTGTTCCCGGTTCGTACTGGTGTGTAAAAAAGTACGGATAGTCCTTAAGTTCTGAAAGTGACTCTTTTGTACACTCATAACGAAACATTGAAATGTGGGTAAATACTGTAGGCAGAAGAAATGTTTTAAAGGCAAAGAAGCCTAAAGCCTGAAATAAAGTTATATGACTCACATAACTTATTAATACTTCCTCTACAAACATTATACACGCTGTAATAAAATTTCCCACAAAAGATATCAATGCTTTTCTTTTAGCATGAGTTGAAACTATATATATTTCTTTTATCACAAGAAATATCATTGCAGGCATTATTATCTTACGCGCTCCAATCCAGTAAGACCAAAAGGTTGAATACATAAACAATAATTCAAACAGTATAAATATTCCTTGCTGATATTTTGCTTTTTTCAGAATCATATGATAATATACATAATTTTCAAGCGCAGTCTTGTTTTCAAAGTTCGGTGATAATCCTGTCATTTTTCTCATTCCTCTTTATGTATTCGTATCTATTTATTATCTTTATTCTACTACCTATTTTTCCTGCACCGTTACAGAAAAAACGCTATCTTTTAAAGTTATATCCAGTTTAAATCCATGAACATCACATATACTTTTTACTATGGAAAGTCCCAGTCCACTGCCCTTACTGCCTGTTCGGCTGTCATCGCCCTTTACATACGGCATACAGAGTTCAGATGCTGATTTTTTTATGTCATACGAGTACTTATTGCTAACCGAAAATTCCTTATCAGATATTTTTATCTCAACTTCACTTTCCTTGTCGGAAAATTTCA
Source organism: Oscillospiraceae bacterium (assembly GCA_017848115.1). GTDB lineage: Bacteria > Bacillota > Clostridia > Oscillospirales > Ruminococcaceae > HUN007. Next base: position 69,427 of record JAGAKZ010000029.1, on the reverse strand, counting down.
GACAATTCAGCAAAATATTGTACACTGCTCTGCTAAGCATTCTCTTATCGGCAGAAATTTTTCCATCTCCGCTAACTTTAAGTTCTATGTTATTTTTCAAAAAATCAGCCCATAAAATATCTGACTGTTCCTTAAAGCACTCTCTTATATCCACACTTTCACAAACAACGCTTTTTATACTTTCTGCTTTTGAAAACTCCAGTGTGCTTTCTATTATATCATTCATATATGTGGCACTGTTTATGATAGAAGTCACATAATAGTCGTTTTTCTCGGGATTTGTTTTTGATGATATATTCTCTGCATATCCTAAAACTGCTGTAAGCGGAGTTTTAAGGTCGTGTGCGAGTGCATTTGTCAGATTTACACGATAGCTGTCAAAATCATACTTAGCCGAATATCCGGTATATAAAATCTTTGACCACACAAATGCAATAACGACTGAAATAATTATGCAGACTATCAGATAATAAATTATCGCTCTGCCTATTTGAGATATAACATCATACGAAGATAAAAAATAAACTTTCAGCAAACCATTATCAGTTTCAAAAGTTCTCATATCTGTATAGACATCACCTTTTATTTTTGAAATATCGGGAGAATCAGTTGCAGTATTTACCCATTGTTTTAATGCTTTAAAAGTTTCATTGTTTTCTGTAGCACCATTCGAAATAATTTTTGCATTATTATTTGTATAGATATAGTTTTCAGCATTTTCGGGAGCATAATCAACTGTTTTATAACAAAAATCACTTCTTTTATAAGTTTTCCTGTCAACTTCAAAAAAATTCAGAGTCTGTGGTATGCAACTGCCATCATTTTTATTATAGTAAAGCCCCGATATCTCAATATCATAGCCTTTAACATAATAATCCTTTATCTGTGCTACTATCTCTTCATTGGTTATCTTATAAAAAGCAGTCTTTTTCTCATCTTCATTCTCCCTAAATAAAACAAGACATGAAAATTCTCCGAAAGTAATAACTCTGTCGTCAACAGTAACTGCCACATATTGTTCTTTTCCAACCTGACTATTTGCAAAATCATCACTACACGTACACGAAAAAAATTCATATGCATTATTTCTCAAATATTCATTTTTATTTTCAGCGTCTCTTATCGCACTTGATATGTTCAGACTCTCATTTGTAACAAAACTTTCATTCATCAGCTTAAACATTATAATAACTGCACCTGTAATTATTGCATATATTATCATAACAAATAAAAATACACGGATAAATTTTTTTATAAAAAACTTTGAAAATTTTGTTTTTGCCACTATATATCTCCTCCTATTCGGTGAGCTTATAACCTCTTTTAATGACTGTTTTTATCTGTCTTCCGCATTCACCGAGAGCTTTGCGTAACTTTTTTATATGATTGTCCACAACTCTGTCATTTCCAAAATAGTCATAGCCCCATATCTTATTAAGTAGTGTATCTCTGTCTACTACTCTGTTTTTATTTTCCAGAAGATATCTTAACAGAGCAAATTCCTTCGGCGGAAGCTCTACTTCGGTTTTATCTGAAAAAACAGTAAGAGCATGAGGATCAAGGCTTATTTTTCCGCAAATAAGTCTGCTCACTGTATCTATACCTGTAGTGCGTCTTAACATGGCATTTACTTTGGCATAAAACTCGGAAAGTCTGAAAGGTTTTGTGATATAGTCATCACACCCCAGTTCATAACCGTATAAAATATCCTCCTCTCTTGTCCTTGCTGTAATAAATATAAGCGGTGTGTTACTTTTCCTTCTGAGTTCACGACAAACCGAAAATCCGTCTATTCCCGGCAACATCACATCAAGCAGAATAAGGTCAAATTTATCATTATTTATCTTCTCTAGACCGTCACTGCCGTCATTTGATATGATAAGTTCCATAGAACCTCCGCTCATGCTGTTGAAATAATCAGATATTACTTCACATATCGAAGTGTCGTCCTCAACCAAAAGTATTCTGTAAGCCATTTTTAAACCTCATTCCCTTTATGTAATCATGATACCATATAGATGTATCGTTTCTGTATCCTCACTGAGTTTTTTCGTTATTTCTTTTATTTTATCAGATTTTGTGTTAATTTACAACAAGACTTTATTCAAGGTATGTATAAAAAAACCCTTGCGTTATCACTTTTTTCGTGACAAGGCAAGGGATGATTTTTTAAAATTTTGTGCTCTCTTTTAATACAATTCCTTCCCCTATTATTTTTCTATTATCATAACAAATAAATTTGAAATTAAATTCATTAATGTTATATTTAGTTTCAGATAACGGCAAAAAAGAAAATATACATTCATATGAATTATCAGGCAGTTTATTCGCTTCTTCTACGAAAATACAAATGTCGTTTGAAATTGCTTGTCGATTATCATCAATAAAACAAATCGGGAAAATACTACAATTGCTCAGCAGTATTTTAATTTCTTTTTCCGTATAATCCTGGGCAAATCGAATTGTAGATATATACTTTTTATACTTATACATATCCGGATCATCATATCTTTGATAATTGATTTCATTTAAATTGAGCGTAAACACCGCTATTAATGATAAAATCATAACCACCAAAAATATTTTGCAATATACACTTAAATACAAGCAGAATACACTGAATACAAGTAATGCAATTTTTATGTATTTTTCTGCATTACTATCTCCGAATCCACTACCTCCGTATGTATATTTTTTTCCGCATTCAGGGCATTTCTTTATAGTTTGAGTTCTTAGTCCAAGCTTTTCAACTTCTGAGCCACACCACGGACATCTTTTGATTATATTATTTCTCATCATCTTTATCCCGCAAATGAATAATTATAACATTCACCATCTCTGTACCAATAATCTATTCAATCATTTCACCTTATTTTGCAACACTTACTTTGCACACCTTTTTGCAAAAAGCAATACCATATCTGATAACTTTTTTTACGCCAAGATCTTCAAGTTCTGTTTCATACTTATTTTTCTCGATCTGTTCCAAAGCTTCTCTGCATTTATCCGGAAGCTTTTTCATATCATCTGTAAATTTGAACTCAAATATTATTCCGACACTCTGCATCATTGCATCATACATTACGATATCAAATCTTCCGTCTCCGGATTCACGATTAGACTTTACCTTATATCCGTCAAATCCCGAAAGCAAACCAAGCATTACACCATCATAAAAATCTTCCTTATTATCATGGTAACTTATTGATTTATAAATCCACCTCTTGAAAATCAACTCAATCTGCTCTGCATCGCCTTCGAGTACCGCACGAAAAAGCTCATCTCTTGAAGTTGTTTTCAGCTTATACTCGAACACTTCATTAATAATCTTTGTATACGCTTCTTTTACTTCACAATCTGGCAACTGCAATTCGTACAGACTTTTTTCAAAATTATATCTCTGTTTTAAATATCCCGTATAAAGCAAATGACTCCATATCTGTTCCGAATTCATCGAGTCCGGATCATCGGAAGTTCCAAGATCATCATAGGTCAGATCCTTATATATTTTCTTGTATACAATACCGCCGTTTACAAGTTGTTCAAGTTCATGTCTGATATCATCATTGCAATGCAGAATAAAATCCCTGACTATACTGTTACTGCTTGTATTTGTCCAGTAAGCTTCCGGAATAAACCTGGAGGAACGAACCGCATTATTTACCGCTTTAGTAACGCTGTAAGGATTGTACATTTCTGTAACTCCAAATAAATATCCGTTGTACCACTGTCTTATCACATCATGTATATCTTTTTTATCATAATAACAAAGCATACTTTCTACCTCATCATTAGTAAAACCGAAATACTTTGAAAAAGGCTCATCTGTTACATCATATATATCAAGATTGTTAAGCCCTGTAAATATACTTTCCTTTGATACTCTCAGACAACCGGTCAGAACTGCCATATGAAGACTTGTATTTGTTTTGAGTACTTTTTCAAAACAACCACGTATCAGATCAACAACCTGCGGATAAAAATTATTAAAATGTGCATTTTCCAGAGGCACATCATATTCATTGATCAGAACAATTACTTTTTTTTCATAAGCTTTATAAAGGCACTCGGACAAAAATCCCAAAGAAAATTTTACATCGACACTATCAGCATTCATATCTATAATTTTCTTTATCGTTTTTTTATCATTGTCAAGTAACAGAGGGCTGTCGAGCAAAGATATATGTCTTTTAAATTCATCAGAAACGATAACCTCAAAAGCCTTATACACATCTTTAAGAGAAGAATGTTTCAACGACTTCAATGATATAGAAATAACAGGATATTTGCCCTGATAAGACATATATTTTCCGTCATATCCGGATATCTCAAGATCATTGAAAAGTACCGCATTATCTTCTTTGGTTTTTTCAAAAAAATATTTTATCATAGACTGGTTTAACGTCTTTCCGAAACGCCTTGGCCTTGTAAATAATAAAACTTTGGCCTGTGTATCGATCATTTCCTTTATAAGACCTGTCTTGTCAACATAATAGCAACCTCTGTCAAGCAACTCCTTAAAATCTTCATATCCGATTGGTACAGGTTTTTTTAACACAAAATTCACTCTCCCTTCAATACTAAAACTACATAACAATCATTTTTATTTTATCAGATTTTACTTTAATTTGCAACTGTATGCCAAAACATATAAACAAAGCCCTCGCCTTATCACTTTTACATAACAAGGCAAAGGCTTATTTTTATTATATTTTAAAAACTCTTATTCATCGCCCTGTGCAAACTGACTTGGGTGACGTTTAAAGAAGTCTACTCTTGGTTCAAGGAACTTGAGTTTGTGTTCTTTTCCGCCTGTGAAATCTGCGATGGTATCAAATATTCTGTCCCAGCTCCAGAAACTTTCGTCAAGTCCGAGATATTCGAGAATCATTTCTGTGCCGTTTGGTGCCATCGGGTGAAGAAGAACTGCGGCTGTTCTGATGATATGGAACACGTTTACAAGTGTCTTTCTTCTGAGCTCATCATTTTCAGTCTTGTCTGCATCACCGAGATTTTTTACCATGTACTTGCTTGCTTTTCTGATATAAGTGTCAAGTACATAAGTCGCCTGATGGAACTCAAATCTGTACATAAATCTTTCATAATCAAGTACAGCTTTCTTTGCAGCTTCGAGTATGTCGGCGTCAACATCGCCCTGAGGCATAACGCCGTCATAGTGTTTCTGAACTGTGTAGAAACATGTACGGATTATTCTGTTGAATACGTTTGAAAGAAGGAAACCGTCTTTGAGTACCGGATCGGCATCATCGGGATTTGCGGCAGGATTAAAAGGCTTTGGCTGGAAGCTTACACTTCTCTGTCCGAGTCCGAGTCCGAGATAATGCATTCTGAGCTGTTCTGCTGTGTAGTAGTCAAGAAGATCATCTGCCATAGGAGGCTTTACATTACCGCTGCTGCTTGCTTTTTTGTCAAGGAAAAGAATATGGTTATTTGCCATAAGTATCGGCATCTGCATCTGTCCGTCAGCAGGATCGGAATTTAAATTATCCTTACCCTGTGAAGCAAGTATCATAGCCATTTCTGCTATACCGTAGAAATAGATATTGTCCTGACCGATAAACTGATAAACCTGTGAATCTTTTGAACACCAGAACTTACGCCAGTCAGCCTTATCTTTTCCCTGCTGTTCAAGACAAGCCTGAGTAAAGGAAATAGGTGCCCAGAGTGATTCGGGCCATACCCATATTGTGAGGTCCTTTTCACCTTCGAGAACAGGTGCGGGAACACCCCATTCTATATTTCCTGTAAGTCTGAAAGGAACAAGAGTCTTTCCTGTTCTGTAGTTTATTCCGTTGTCTGTAAGAACACGACAAGCTTCGTCGCATTCATGAAGTTTCTTGAAAATGATAGTAAATGAAGTCTTTTTCGGTTCAAGCTCTATTTCATGAGCAGGCATATCGCCCTTGATGCTCTCGTACTGTTCGAGATAGTCATTTTTAATATATATAACAGGAGGTTTCAAAAATTCCTCTACTGTCTTTGTAACAAGCGGTCTGATATTTTTCTGTTTTTTGATCCTGTCGATATATTCCTGAAGAATTTCGGTGTACTCTGTAAGATTGAAGTACCAGTTTACAACGTCTTTCATAACAGGTGTTTCGCCTGTAAGCGTACTCTTCGGATCTATAAGGTTTTCAGGCATATACTGATGTCCGAGATCACATTCGTCTGCATATCCTTTTTCAGAACAGCAACCCTGAACAGGACATTTACCTACAACCTGACGGCCGTTTAAAAAGACGCCTGCTTTTTCATCAAAGAACTGAGAAGTTGTTATCTTTGAAAGATGACCGTTTTCATAAAGTTTGTTTATTACCTTTGAAGAAACTTCCTTGTGTATTTCAGAAGCACGGCCTATACCTGAAGCACCGAAAAGATCTGTGCTTATATCGTAGTCTTCAAGAGTCTTTTTCTGTCTGAGATGATTTCTCTCAACAAAATCTTCTATAGTTCCTTCAAATTCACCGCTCTCGCAAAGCTTTCTGTAGCTTTCTGCTATCGGTGAACCATAACAGTCTGTACCTGAAACAAAGATTACATTTTCCTTGCCAATTCTGTCACGGAGAAATCTTGCAAATACGTCTGCAAAAACGAAAACTCCGCCTATATGGCCAAAATGAAGTGACTTATTTCCATAAGGCATACCACCTGTGATAACAGCTCTTTTCGGAAATTCGGGTCTTTCCTGATATTTTTTGTTTTTATAATCGTTTTCCATATATGTCCTCCGAAATTGTTATTTGCCAAGGTATGAAAGAGCCTTGTCAAGACGTGTCATACAGCTGTCATTACCGAGTATCTGCATGATAGTCCAGAGATCAGGTGTATTTTTCTTACCTGTAAGAGCTACTCTTATTATCTCAGCTACATGACTTACATTTCCCTTGTAACCTTCAGGATCCTGCTTATACGCCTTCATATCTGACGCATAGCCAAATTTGTCAGCGATAAGTTTAAGTTTTGAGAACCATGTGCTTGCATCATCGTTATAATCATAAGTGTTTTTGAACTCTTCGATAATAGCAGTCATATCTTCATATTTTTCAAACTCATAAACAGGCGCAAATATTTCATCAAAGAAATATGAGAGGAAATCATACATCTGAATGCAGTTTATAAAGTCCTTACGTCTTCTCTTCTGTCCGATACCCATGCAAAGATCCATGATCTTACCCATTTTTTCAGGGTCTGCAAAATAAACAGGTACAGACTCAGGCTTGTATTCGTTCATCCATTTGTAGAAATAATCGTAAACTTCTTCTCTTTCCATATTTGAAATGAGTGTTCCGCTTATATCATCAAGTTTAAGCAAATCGAAAAGTATACCTGAAACGCCCATTTTATTGAGAGAGAACTTAAATTCTTCTATCGGTACGCCCTGATTTTTCTGATACCATTCTTCAAAGTTTGAGTTAAGTATAGTGAGAAGATATACTCTTACTGCTTCAGGGTGATATCCGAGTTCACGATAATATCCGAGTGAAAGCTCAGGGTCTTTTCTCTTGGAAAGCTTTCTCTTCTTTCCGTCCTCTATCTTCATAAGCTGTGCTGTATGAGCATACTTCGGTCTTCTGAAACCGAGAACGTTAAAGAGTTCAACGTGTGTCGGAACAGACGGAAGCCATTCACAACCTCTTATTACTGTAGTAGTTCTCATAAGATGATCGTCTACAGCGTGTGCAAAATGATATGTCGGTATACCATCGGATTTGAGGATAACAACGTCCATAATATTTTCAGGAAGAGTTATCTCACCCATTATTTCATCTTTGAATTTTATTGTATTTCCCGGCTGTCCTGCTGATCTCAGACGCATACTGTACGGATCGCCGTTTTTGATTCTGCTTTCGATCTCTTCAAAAGTAAGATCACGGCATTTTGCCCATTTGCCATAGTAGCCGATATCAAGCTTCTGCTCTGTCTGAACTTCTCTTATGGCATTTATATCATCTTCACTGCAGAAACAAGGATAAGCCAGACCTTTTTTTACAAGATCCTTTACAAATGTCTGATATATTTCCGCTCTCTGACGCTGATAGAAAGGACCGTATGATGTCTTGCCTGCCTGACGGTCAACTTCTGCACCTTCGTCAAACTTTATATTAAAATAATCAAGCGAAGAAATTACAGATTCTACTGCACCTTCAACTTTACGCTTGTTATCTGTGTCTTCGATACGGAGATAGAACACACCACCGCTTCTGTGTGCAAGACGTTCGCCTGCCATTGCACTGTAAAGATTTCCGAGATGGATAAATCCTGTAGGGCTTGGTCCTATACGTGTTACTTCTGCCTTGTCGGGAAGTTCTCTTGCCGGATAGAGATTTTCATAATAATCCGGTGTGTTTTTTATATCCGGAAACAGAAGTTCTGCTAATTTTTCAAAATCCATTTATTTTATACCTCCTGTGGTCTTTACCTTCTGAACGTCTGCTTTTATCTGCTTTTTCAGCTCATCTACAGATGAAAAACGGCATTCACCACGTATATATTCTGTAAGTCTTACTGTCATTTCTTTATCATAAAGATTTCCGCTGTAACCTAAAATGTGAGTTTCCGCAAGCGGGATACCACTGCTGTCAACTGTAGGTTTTACGCCTATATTTGTAACAGACAGGTACTCTCTGCCATCGATATATGTTACAGAAGAATACACACCGTATTGCGGTATCAGCTGATTTTTATCGAAGTACTGATTTATCGTAGGAAAGTCTATCGTCCTTCCTATACGATTTCCCTCGCACACTCTGCCTTCTATCGTGTATCCGTGTCCGAGAAAGCGCTCCGCACCTGCTATATCCGACCTTGAGAGAAACTCTTTTACAGCTGATGATGACACTACTGAATTATCTATATAAACCGGTTCAACATATCCCACGTCAAAACCGTATTTTTTACCCATTGCAAAAAGCTCGTCCACACCGCCTGCCGCACCTTTTCCAAATCTGAACTTAGGTCCGCAGACAACTGCTGAGGCATTCATCTTTTTTACAAGTATATCTCTGACAAATTCCTCGCACGACAAACCTTTAAGCTGTGAAAAATCAGGCGCATATACATATTCTATACCCATACTCTCAAAAATCTTCATTTTTGTATTGCTGGTATAAATATAGCTGTACTTTTTTCCGTGTTTTACAGAAATACTTTCTGTTTTAAATGTAAATACAGCCGGAGAAAGCCCCTGTTTTTCATACTCTTTTACTTTATCAAATATCGCCCTGTGACCAAGGTGAACACCGTCAAATATTCCAAGTGCTACCGCAGTCGGACGTTCCGCTACAGTATCTGTTGCTGTTATATTTTTCAAAAGAACACCTCATTGTCAGTAGCTTATTTTTTTAAAAAACAGTTTAGTCAACTAAACATATTTACGCACTTAAATTTTCAGGACGATCATTGTGCAAAATTTTTATAAACACGCAGACAGCCGTCCTTTACAAAAGCAAGTCCCATAAATTTTCTTTCATATGACACAACTCTGTATCTGACATCTTCAGTGCTGTTTTCAATACCCAACTTGTCAATATAAAGCTTTACACCATTTTTGTACAACTGCGTATTTCTTTTATCAAGACATATCAGGGGAAGTTCTTCAAAAACTCTTTCAACAGGTGTAAAAAGTTCCTCTGCTCTGCCTTCGTCGGCGTATTTTTGTACTGTATCGAGTGTAACGGATTCGGAAAGTTCAAAACCGTTTGATGATGTGCGTACAAGTGAAGTCATAACTCCGCCACAACCGAGAGAAACACCGATATCGTGGATTATAGTTCTTATATATGTTCCTTTTGAACACTCTATAAAGAGAACACCTTCACCTTTGCTCTCGTCATACTCTTCAAGTACAAGCCTTTTTACCGATATGCCCCTTGGCTTGCGTTCCACCTCTATGCCCTGTCTTGCCAGTTCGTAGAGTCGCTTACCATTTACAGAAACAGCCGAATACATCGGCGGTATCTGCATTATGTCACCTGTAAAGTTTACAAGCTCTTTTTTTATTTTTTCTTCTGAAATATCCGATACATCATGAGCTTCACCAAGTACAGTACCCGTTATATCCTGTGTATCGGTCTGTATACCAAGCTTAAATCCTGCTCTGTATGATTTGGTGTTGTCAGGCATTATGTCGCAGGCTTTTGTAGCGCCTCCGACAAATACGGGAAGCACTCCTGTAGCCATAGGATCAAGCGTTCCTGCATGACCTATCTTACGGGTTTTAAGTATTCCCCGAAGCTTTGCGACAACATCAAACGAAGTAAATCCTTCCGGTTTATTTATACATAATATGCCGTTCACTTATTCACCCAGCGCCTTTCCGACAACTTCAACTATCTGTGCTTTTGCGTCATCAAGTCCGCCTGTCACAAGACAGCCTGCGGCATTTACATGACCTCCGCCACCGAGTTGCTGACATATGCGCGAAACATTTATCTTACCGGCAGAACGCATGGATATTTTATAAACGCCCGGCTTTTTCTCCTTCATCGTAACAGCCACTTCCATACCCTGTATCTGAAGCGGAAGACCTGCAACACCGTCAAGTTCCTCCATATCTACTCCAAGCCGTGTACAGAGATCCTCTGTTATACAGAGGACTGCACATTTTTCGTTATGATATGTTTCCATATGGTCTACGATATGCTGTTCAAGGTAAAGTCGTTCCTTGCTCTTTATATCAAACATTTCACGGTTGATAGTCGCAAAGTCTATATTGTATCCGATCATTTCAGCTGCTATTATATGAGCTGAAGGAGTTGTGTTTGAATACTTGAAACAACCTGTATCAGTTGCGATTCCGGTGTAAAGACAGCGTGCGATATTGTCATCTATCTTTGTACCGAGTTCTGAAAACAGGTGATACATAACTTCGCAGGCTGCCGATGCATTCGGATTTACCAGTGTTTTCTTTGCATACATAGTATTTGATATATGATGATCTATACACAGATCAACTATATTTTCATACTTCTGCTGTACTTCACCCATAAGTCCAGGATCAGCAATATCTACTGCTATAACACATTCAGGTTCAAATGTTTCCTCTTCTTCGTATCCCTGACATATAAACCTGTACCGTTGTATAATACCGTCAGGACATATAACAGCGGCTCTTTTATTCATTGCTCTGAGTGCGAAGTAAAGGGCGAAACCCGATCCGAGCGTATCACCGTCCGGACTCTGATGAGTCAGGATGTGAACATTGTCGCAGGATCTGATTATTTCGGCTGCCTGTTTGTAATCTATCTGCATAAAATACTCTTTCCTTTCAGTTATGGGTGAAAACAAAACATTTATTCGTGTTCAAAATTATCGATGATCTTATTGATCTCGGTACTTCTTTCGATGGAATTGTCAGCTATAAATTTGAGTTCGGGGCTTTTTCTCATTTTAAGACGGGCAAAAAGCTCTCTCTTTATATATCCTGATGCACTTGTAAGTCCTTTTACCGACTGCTGTGCCGATTCAATACCATCAAAACTGGAAACATACACTTTGCAGTGTGAAAGATCATTTGAAAGATCAACTCTTACTATAGTAAGAAATTCTGCTATTCTCGGATCTTTAAGTTCTCTTAAGATAGCTGTAAGTTCTCTTTTTATATCCTCTCCGAGTCTGCCTGCTTTAAAACTAGCCATTGATTTATGCCTCCCTCAACTTTATCTTTTATCAGTCTTCACGGTACTCTTCCATGATAAATGCTTCAAAAATATCGCCTTCCTTGATATCATTGAAGTGTTCAAGACCGATACCGCATTCATAACCTGCTGTAACTTCCTTGGCGTCGTCCTTGAAACGCTTGAGACTGTCTATCTTGTCTTCGGAAACAACTATACCGTCTCTTACAACTCTTATCTCACAAGCTCTTGTTACCTTACCGTCAAGCACATATGAACCTGCGACAGTACCAACGTTTGAGATCTTATATACCTGTCTTACTTCTATACGTCCGAGTACGTTCTCTCTGTACTTAGGAGCAAGCATACCCTTCATAGCTGTTTCGATTTCTTCTATTGCGTCATAGATAATTCTGTAAAGTCTGATATCTACGCCGTCTTTCTTTGCGTTTTCTGCTACAACAGGATCAGGTCTTACGTTAAATCCTATGATAATAGCGTTTGAAGCATTTGCAAGCATTACGTCACCTTCGGAGATAGTACCTACACCGCCGTGAATAACTCTTACTCTTACTTCTTCATTTGAAAGTTTTTCAAGCGACTGCTTAACTGCTTCAACAGAACCCTGAACGTCAGCCTTTACTATGAGAGGAAGTTCCTTGATATCGCCTTCTGCGATCTGGTTGAAGAGGTTATCAAGAGTTACCTTCTGATATGCCTTGAACTGTTCTTCCTTAGCTTCGTGCTTTCTCTGCTCAACGAGTTCTCTTGCAAGTCTCTCGTCTTCTACAGCGTTGAAAGTATCACCGGCGCTCGGAACTTCTGCAAGACCTGTTATTTCTACAGGAACAGACGGACCTGCACTCTTTACTTCCTTACCCTTGTCATTTGTCATTACTCTTACTCTGCCGACAGATGTACCTGCAATGATTATATCACCCTGATGGAGCGTACCGTTCTGAACGAGAAGTGTAGCTATAGGACCTCTTCCCTTGTCAAGTCTTGCTTCGATTACTGCACCCTTTGCAAGACGGTTCGGATTTGCCTTGAGTTCTCTGAACTCTGCAACGAGAAGTACGTTTTCAAGAAGTTCGTTTATACCTTCACCTGTCTTTGCAGATACAGGAACACATATGATATCTCCGCCCCATTCTTCTATAACAAGACCATGTTCTGTAAGTTCCTGCTTTACCTTATCAGGATTTGCAGCTTCCTTATCCATCTTGTTTATAGCTACTATTATTGAAACACCTGCTGCTTTTGCATGGTTTATGGCTTCAACTGTCTGTGGCATGATACCGTCATCGGCAGCAACAACAAGGATAGCGATATCTGTTATAGAAGCACCTCTTGCTCTCATAGAAGTAAACGCTTCGTGTCCCGGTGTATCAAGGAATGTGATAGTCTTATCATTTACTCTTACCTTGTAAGCACCGATATGCTGTGTAATACCGCCTGCTTCAGATGCTGTTACGTTTGCTTTTCTGATATTGTCAAGAAGTGATGTCTTACCATGGTCAACGTGACCCATAACAACTACTACAGGACTTCTCTCTACCATATCTTCTTCAGAATCAGTATCGTCTATAAGTCTTTCTTCTATAGTGATGATCACTTCTTTTTCAACCTTTGCGCCGAGTTCATCAGCTACAAGAGCCGCTGTATCAAAGTCGATCTCCTGATTTATAGTAGCCATTACGCCAAGACCCATAAGTTTCTTTATAACTTCTGTAGCTGTAACTTTAAGTCTTGATGCAAGTTCACTTACAACTATTATATCCGGAATGAGAACTTTAAGCTGCTGTTTTCTTGCACGTTCAAGTTCAAGTCTGCGGAGCTTTTCTGTTTCTGTTTCCTTCTTTGAAAGATGCTTGTTTTTCTGAGCAGACTTCTGATTGATCTTCTGCTTCTTTGTGTAGTTGTCCTTTGTATGACTGCTTGGTGCTATCTGTTCATATCTTTCGTTGTACTTGTCAAGTTCAACATAACTGCCTCTTGTATCAACAGTACGAACTGATCTTTCAGGAGTGGAAGATGCCATATTTGCACTGAAATTTGTCTTTTCGCCACGATTTGTGCTTGTGCTCTTATCCGTTGCCTGTTTTTTAACCGGCTTTGGCTTGCTCTGCTGCTGTGGTCTTGTAAAATCTTTTTGTTTTCTTGATGACTGCATTTTCTGTTCTGACTTTGCAGTTTCCTGTGATTTGTTTGTTTGTGAGTTATTATTTTTTTGATTCATATTTTCTATCGTTTCCCTCTTATCATCTGATTCATGATTTTCTTCATTTGTGATTTGTACGGGAGCTTCTGTCTTTTCGACAACTTTTGCTTCCGGTTCGACTTCGTGTTTATCCTGCTGTTTCTTTTCCTCGGTAACAGTAGTTTTATTTTCCTGTTTTTCGGGTTTCTTTACAGCTTTTTTAGGTTCAGGTTTTTCGGATTTTGGTTTTCCGGCTTGAACTTTTTCCTTGTCAGCTTTATCAACTTTTTTATCAACATTGTCTGTTTTCGGTTTTTCCTCTACAGTCTCCTGTTTTGAATTTGCCTGTGACTTTTTATTTCGCTGATCAAAGTAGGCATCAAAATTGGCTACCTGATTTAGCTGAGTGTAATGTTCAAGAACCATGTTTATTTCTTCATCTGCAAGAACCGATGACGGTTTCTTTTTTGAATCGGAAACTCCCTCAAGAAGTTCTGCTATGTCATTTGCCTTAACGTTCAAGTCTTTAGCCAGATCACTTATCTTAGTCTTTTTTGCCGTAACCATATACGATACCTCCTGATTTTACTATTTTCACGCTGTCTTTCAGACCGGAGCTTCACTCATTGCATCTACGTATTCGGAAAACTTTTTTGCAAAGCCTTTGTCGCAGACAGCCATTACCCCCACCTTTTTCCCTATATTTATTTCTATAGTTTCCATGTCAAAAGGAAGTTCGATCACCTTTACACCTTTTTTCTTCTCGCATATAAAATTTACTTCTTTGAGAGTTTTGGGTGAAATACCGGCCGCAGTCATTATACATACTGCTTCCCCGCCGAGAACCGCCTCTTTTGAGACATCAAAACCTCTTAGCAGTTTTCCTGCTTTTATACACATCGTAAGAAGATTGAAAAACTTTATATCATAATTCATTTTCAAACGCCTCATACAATTCATCACTTATCCTGCATTCAAAAGCTCTCTCTATGCGCTTGCTTTTTCTTGCTTTTGCAAGACAGCTTTTATCAGGACATATATATGCGCCTCTGCCGTTAAGACGTCCTGTGAAATCAAGCTTTACTTCATTTTCAGAAGTTCTTACAACTCTTATGAGTTCCTTTTTGGGCTTCATCTCACCACATCCGCAACACATACGCATCGGGATTTTTTTTACAGCCATGACTTATTCCTCAGTTTCCTCTGAAACTTCTTCTAATACTTCTTCAGTTATTTCTTCTGTCATAACATCTTCTGCAGTTTCAACTGCTGTTTCCTCTGTATTTTCAACTTCTGCAGTTTCTGCTGCTGTTTCTTCTGCATTTACTTCTTCTTCAAGCTGCATTGCTACTTCGGAAAGAGGCTTTATGTCTATCTTGTAACCTGTAAGCTTGGCTGCAAGCTTTGCATTCTGTCCCTTGTTTCCGATTGCAAGTGAAAGCTGTGAATCAGGTACTATTACAGTACATGATTTTGATTCTTCATCAAGCATTACCTTTACTACTTCTGAAGGTGCAAGTGATTTTGCAATAAATTCGGATGCATCTTCGCTGTAAACAACTATATCGATCTTTTCGCCGTTTAACTCATTTACGATATTTGTTATTCTTGATCTCTTAGGACCGATACATGAACCTATAGCATCAACATCGGGATTTTTTGAACATACAGCTATTTTTGTTCTTGAACCTGCTTCACGTGAGATAGACTTTATCTCAACTGTGCCGTCATATATTTCAGGAACTTCAAGTTCAAAAAGTCTTTTTACAAGATCTTTGTGTGTTCTTGATATCTTTACTATCGGTTTCTTTTCCTTGCTTACGATACCTGTGATGTATACCTTTACCATCTGGCCTTCTTTAAGTACTTCGCCCGGTATCTGATCATTCTTGAAAAGATAAAGTTCAGTCTTGTCATATATGAGTGTTGCAGTTCCGCGACTAGGCTCAATCTGATTTACTTTTGCACTTATGCATTCATTTTCCTTGTTCTGGAACTGATTGAGAAGATTTTCTCTGTTGATCTCTCTGAGATCTGTCTTGATTGACTGCTTTGCTGACTGTGCCGCAGCTCTGCCAAACTGTGCAGTATCGATTTTTACGGCTACCATTCCACCGATGTATGCGCGTGGGTCAATAGTTCTCGCTTCGCTGATATTGATTTCGTTATCGTCAAGCGGTTCGTCTTCTACTACGAGCTTGATAATGCTTATTTCAAATGTACGTGTTTCCGGATCTATGTTGATATTTATATTTTCACAATCCGGATATGATTTCTTTACCGCTTTCATAAGTGCGGATTTTATTTTTTCCACCAATGTTTCAACTGATACACTGTTTTCATCTCCAAGCATTGTCAATGCGTCGAAAAAACCCTTGTTCATTTTAATAAACGACCTCCAAAATTATTTTATTCAAAATCAAATTCTTCGTATATCTTAATATATGCCACATCGGATAACAATACTTCTTTTTCTTCACCGTCAACAGAAATCTTTACACTTGTCTTGTCGTAGCCAAGAAGCGTTCCGACATAATCCTTTACACCATCAGCCGCTATTATACGATGTATACGTATATCCTTACCGATCGAAGCATCAAAATGTGACTCTCTCAGAAGTTCCCTTTCGAGTCCTGCTGAACCAACTTCAAGAAAATAACTCTCGGAAATCGGATCAAGCTCATCAAGCTTGTCACTGAGCGGTCTTGACATTGCTTCACAATCATCAAGATTTATACCGTCTTCCTTGTCGATAAAAACTCTCAGATACCACTCTGCGCCTTCCTTTACGAAAGAAACGTCCCATATAGAAAAACCAAGTTCGTCTGCTATAGGCTGAGCTATCTGATAAACTTTAAGTTCCGTAGCACCATTTTTCTTAATTTTCAAGCGGAAAACCTCCATACAAAATTAAAGGTCGGAATTATCCGACCTTTCCAGCTTATCATACTATAAAATATTATACCACACGAATATCAAGAAATCAATAGTTTTTTTGCTTAATTTAATTAGTTTTTTCTCAGGTGTTTTTTTATCAATATACTTTCTGCTGACACCTGTTCCGAAATCAATATCTTTAAACAAATTTATTCACTCCCAACAATTTTTCCAAACGCTTATATTAGTATACCAAACAAAGAAATAGATGTCAATCAGCTTAACAGTTTAACCTAAGAGGAACATAAAAAGTAGAACTACAAAGATTATAAAAATATAAATATCGAAAATACGAGCTTTATTGATTCATTTATTGAAATGGTGTACAATAAATGTAGTTCTACTTTTGGCAATTATCTTAAATTGAATTTATCATGTATTTATGGTATAATTTATGGTGTAATTTATGGTGTAACAATTTTTATGGTGGTGTAAGACATGGGTATTTACCTTAATCCCGGAAACGATTTATTTGAAATGTCAGTCAATTCTAAGATATACGTGGATAAATCCATGCTTATTAATATGACAAATTCCGCTCTGAGAACCGATAATCGTCATATATGTATAAGCAGACCAAGAAGATTCGGCAAATCGATGGCTGCTAATATGTTGACTGCATATTACAGCAAAGGTTGCAATTCAACAGAGCTGTTTAAAAATCTGGCAATTTCTCAAACAAAGGATTTTGAAAAACACCTCAATAAATATAATGTATTAAAATTTGATGTCAGAGGTTTTGCATCCAAAGTTTCCGGCGGAAAGGAAATGACTGAAAAACTTATAAAATCACTGAAGCGTGATCTTCTGAAGGTATACGGAAATATGAATTTTTCTGAAGATTTTTCTCTTGAAGAAATGCTCGGGGAAATATATGCTGAACATAGAGTACCGTTTGTATTTATCATAGATGAATGGGATTGTGTTTTCAGGGTTTTCAAAAATGATTTCGAAGGTCAGAAGTACTATCTTGATTTCCTTCGTGATTTACTTAAGGAAAAAGAATACGTTGCCTTAGACTATGCAACAGGCATTTTTCCTGTAAAAAAGTACGGAGAACATTCTGCTTTAAATATGTATCATGAATTTTCAATCAACGATTCAGCTCCATATTCCGAATATATGGGATTTACAGAAAATGAAACTTACTTACTTTGTGATAAATATAATCTTTCTTTTGATGAAATGAAAGAATGGTACAACGGATATTTGATTGATGATATTTCGATTTACAATCCACAGTCAGTTGTTCTTACCTGTAGCAGGAAAATTTTCAGTAATTACTGGACAAAAACCGAAAGCTTTGAAGCCCTGAAAGTATTTATTCAGCTTGATATGGATGGTTTACAGCAATCAGTTATTAAAATGATTGCCGGCGAGAAAATCAAAGTAAATACAGAAAAGTTTGAAAATGACATGGTTACTTTCAAATCTGCAGATGATGTCATTACACTTCTAATTCATCTGGGATATCTGACTTACAGCAAAAAAACAGGTGAAGCATGGATTCCAAACAAAGAAGTTTTGCAGGAATTTATAAACTGTATTGAAGATAGTAATTGGAAATAAGAAAAATATAGGTAAAAAACATATTCCCCCACCTTAGAGGTGGGGGAATTCTTTCTAAAAAAGTTTTGGCTTTTATATTGCATTTTTTGATTATCTATAGTTTTTCAAAACTACTCCGCATCTGACTGCACCTCAACAAAATCCGTACTGAATCCTGTCACATCGGCAAGATCAAGACAACCGTCACCATCAACGTCAACAATCGATTCAGCTCCGTCTTCCAACTGAACATCACCTCTTATATAATCACATATAAGCTGCATATCAGAACTGGTTTTTTTACCGTCCATATCAATATCTCCAAGAAAATAAGGACACTCAGGAGCTTCTATACCATCATCATAATTATACAGCAGCGACGGTTTGTAAACTTTCCACTGACCATAATACTCCGCACACTGACTGTCACTTGCCAGAAATCTCTCATAGCTTGTCGGATCAAAGTAATCTGCATAACTTACATCCACATGAAAATAGTGATCTTCAAGTTTTACTATATTCCATGCATGAGTTTCATTTGCAACATAATACGCTTCAAGCCCTGCTTCCTGCATAAGAAGTGCAAATGCACGTGCATAGCTTCCGCACACAGCATATTCGCTCATAAACACAGCTGAATCAACGTGATTGCGCATTTCAAACTTACCTTCGATATCAAACGATACTTTATTGCATATCCAGTCATGAAGTGCATAGACTTTTTCTATATCACTCATATCTTCCGTAACTGTACTGCCTACTATTCTCTTTACTTCATCAGCAACAAATCTGTTGATAAATCCTACGTCTGTTGTTGTATTAAAGTTTTCATACACGTAACCACTAAGTTCTTCGTTAAAGGAAAACAAGCCTGAATCATCTGAAACCAGCACTTCCTCTCCGTTAATGCATCTGAGTGACATACATCCGTTAAAGCCGGAACCATTTACAGATACATCAGTGTTCAGACAGAGATTTTCAAGATTGGCGCAACCGGAAAATGCTCCGCACATAATATCTGCATTTTCATTATCAATAGTAACCTTTGTAATGGTACATCCGATAAAAGCATCCTTTTCCACAACACCTGACGGAACAGAAACTTCATCTATCTCCATATTTTTAAAGGCCAACTCTTTTATCACTTCAATCGTTGACGGAAGATTCAATCTGTCAATTTTCGCCATATAAAAAGCGTTTTTCTCAATAATTTTTGTACCTTTATAAATCGTCACACAACCGATTCGTGTTCTTGCAAAAACCTTTTCATTTATAGTATCAACATTTCCTTTTATAATTACCTCTTTCATAGTCGAACCGCTGAAAGCCTCAGATGAGATTTCGGTAACCGTTGCAGGAATACACAAAATTCCAAGGTTATCGCAACCGGAAAAAGCCCCTTTTCCGATAGAGCAAACTCCTTCTGCAATATTTATATTTTTGAGCGTACTCCCTGAAAACGCCTTTTCGGCTATTGTTTTTACCCTTGAGGGAATATTTATCTTTTCAAGAGATGAGGTTGAAAACGCTTCTTTTCCTATAACCTCCAAGCTCTCAGGCAACACAACTGTTTTTATGTTGTGATTGTTCCAGAACGCCCGTTCCCCTATTTCACGAACTCCCTCTGAAATACGCAATTCGGACATATTTCCGGTACTGAATGCCTCATTAGCTATATACCGTACTTCATAACCATCAATAGTCTGAGGCGTAGCTGTGACCTTTTCTTTTCCCAGATAGCCTCTGAGTACCGCGGTGCCATCCTCAGCAACGCTGTATTTCCAATTTCTTCTTTGTTTTATTTCCGTTTCGGTTCCTGATTCCGACACGGAAATCTCGCCTGTTTCATCTGCCCAGACAACATCTTTTTCATCTTTGCTTCCCATCATAGCAAAGACTATTGTGAGGGAAAAAACGCCGGCGATAATTTTTCGGATAACCTGCACAAAAACCACTCCCAATTTCACATTTTCTTCATTTAACCTAAATATAATTTAAAAAAATACCCACTATAATCAATTATATCACCGGCATTTTATCAAGTCAATAATAATACAATAATTTATTAATTATATACACTTATCAACAAAAATAAATTATTTTTTGATGTAAAACTTAAAGTTTTAAAAAAGTATATTGATATTTTTCAAAACGCTTTCAAAATCCTCTCACTTACTCAAAAAACTTTTACTTAAAAATATAATTAAAAAATATTATTTTAATTATATTTTCACTACAAAATCACATTACTAATTATTGATAATGCATGATTTTTTCTTTAAGTATTGCAAATAAGGAGCAGAAATGTTATTATAAAGGTACACGTTTTCAAAAATAACAGAACCATACTTTTCAAATTTTATTTTAAGGAGAATTAAGATATGAATTACGGATATTTTGACTTAAAAAACAAAGAATACGTCATCACTAACCCGGCAACACCTGCACCATGGGTAAACTACCTCGGCTCACCTGAATACGGCGCAATTATTTCCAACAATGCGGCCGGTTACAGCTTTGTTAAATCAGGTGCAAACGGACGAATCTCAAGATTCAGATTCAACTCAAACATGGCCCTTCCTGGAAGATTTGTTTATATAAGAGACAACGACTTAAACGACTACTGGTCAGCTTCATGGCAGCCTGTAGGCAAACCGCTCGACAAGTTCAAGACTACCTGTATCCACGGTACAGCATATACTGTTATCAAGTCCGAATATGAAAAGACTGCTTCAGAAGTAACATACTATGTACCGCTTGGCAAAACATACGAAGTATGGAACACAAAGATAACAAACAACGACACTAAGCCAAAGAACCTTTCTGTTTTCGGTTTTATTGAATTTACAAACGAAGACAACTATGAACAGGATCAGGTAAACCTCCAGTACACACTCTTTATTTCCCGTACAGAACTTATGGGCAATAAGATAATCCAGCACATCAATGAAAATGAAAAGAAAGACGAAACAGGTTCAAACCATAAGGAACGTTTCTTCGGTATGGTAGGCGCTGACGTTACAGCAGGTTGCGGAAACCTTGACAAATTTATCGGTTCTTACAGAACTTACTCAAATCCGATAGCTGTTGAAAACGGCAAGTGCGACAACTCTATGAACTACAACTCAAACTCTTGCGGTGCACTCCAGTCCGACATCACACTCGCTCCCGGCGAATCTGTTACACTCACATATATACTCGGTCAGAAAAACGCAGTTGAAGCTGACGAAATTCTCAACTCCTACAAAGACAGCACAACAGCTGACAAGGAAGTATCTGAGCTCAAAGAATACTGGCACAGTAAACTCAGCAACTTCCAGGTTGATACACCAAGTGAAGAATTCAACAACATGATAAACGTATGGAACTCATATCAGTGCTTCATCACATTTATCTGGTCAAGAGCCGCTTCTCTCATATACTGCGGTCTCAGAAACGGCTACGGATACAGAGATACCGTTCAGGATATACAGGGTATAATCCATCTTGATCCGGAACTTGCCGCTGAAAAGATACGTTTTATGATCTCAGCACAGGTTGACAACGGCGGAGGACTTCCACTCGTTAAGTTTGACCATAATGCAGGTCACGAAGATACACCTGACCAGCCGTCATACGTAAAGGCTACAGGTCACCCTTCATACAGAGCCGATGACGCTCTCTGGCTCTTCCCGACTATCGAGAAATATATAGGTGAAAGCGGAAACATAGGATTCCTCGATGAAGTTATCGTATATGCAAACGGTGGCGAAGATACAGTTTACGATCACCTCAAGAGAGCTATAAAATTCTCCATGGAACGTCTTGGTGCAAACAAGATGCCTGCCGGACTCCATGCTGACTGGAACGACTGTCTCAGACTCGGCGCAAAGGGTGAAAGTACATTCGTTGCATTCCAGCTCTATTATGCTATAAACGTTCTCAGAAAATATGCCGAAGGCAAGAACGATACAGACTATATAAAATATCTTGACGAAATCAAGGCTGATCTCTCAGCTTCCCTCGACAAATGCTGGGACGAAGACCGTTATATCAGAGGTATTCGTGAAAACGGCGTAATCGTTGGTGCAAAGAAAGACCCTGAAGCAAATATGTGGCTCAACCCACAGAGCTGGGGCGTTATCTCCGGTTTCTCCTCAGAAGAACGTGCAGAAAAGTCAATGCAGTCTGTTTACGATATCCTCAACACACCTTACGGTATAAAGCTTCTTGAACCACCATACGTAGACCACCACTTTGACGGTGCGCTCATGCACATCTTCAACCCTGATACAAAGGAAAACGGCGGTATCTTCTCACAGCCACAGGGCTGGGCAATACTCGCAGAAAGCCTTATCGGTCACGGTGACAGAGCATTCCAGTACTTCATGGAAAGCTCACCTGCAGCAATGAACAACGACGCTGACAGACGTGTTATCGAACCATATGCACACGGCCAGTTCACAGAATCCACAAGATCTGAATTTGAAGGACGTTCACACGTTCACTGGCTTACAGGTACAGCTTCAACTGTAATGGTAGGCTGTGTAGAAGGTATCTGCGGTATGCGTCCTGACGCTTACGGCCTTAAGATCTCTCCTTCTATCCCTTCTGCATGGGACGGTTTCTCTATAAAGAAATTCTTCAGAGGAAAATGGCTCAACATCAAAGTTGACAACTCTGCACACGTTCAGAGCGGTGTAAAGGAAATCAACGTAAACGGCGAAGTTATCAAAGGTGACTACATCAAGGCTGATATACTTAAAGATACAAACGAAATTACAGTTGTTCTCGGATAATCGAATATATACAAAAATATCCCATACCGTTTTGGTGTGGGATATTTTTTGTATATCTTATATCTATTTCTTTATCTCCTGCAAATAAAGCGATACTCTGCTCTGTACAGCCTTTGCAGTATCTTCGGCGGACTGTCCGTCTGAGAAGAAAATCTCACATTGTTCATTTATTATTGAGTTTATATTATAATCACTTACAACTGCTCTGTCTGCAGACAATATGAATTCTCTGAGCAACCCGGCAGTATCTTTGTCAATATTTCGGAGTCTTACATCATTGCCGTAGCGGTCATTTGTATGGACGTTATCGGTTTTGGTTCTCTCTGATTCGGCAAGTTTGTCATAAACAGATTTTTTTATCGGAAAATTGTACTGGTAACCGTGATTTAGCTTGCAAAGTGAACTTTGTGAAGCGTCAGAGAAAAGGAAACTTATAAATTCCCATGATGCATCTTTGTGTTGTGATTTTTCGCATATGCTTACAAGGGTATCGGAAGATATGAGCGGACTGCTGTCATCATATGAAGGAATACCTAAAAGTGAAAGCTTTTCATCGGGTGATTTCTTATTGCCTTTTACATCAAGCTGATTGAAGCTTGCAACCGATTCAAAAGAATAAATACCAAGCTGTTCAAAAGCACAGTGGTTTTCAACTATTTTTTGCTGATATTCCTCACTTGACCACACATCGGATATTTCGTCATCGGGAATGGTTTCTTCTTTTATGTATTCTATGAGTTTTACAAAAGTGTCGTTTTCAAAATCACACTTTTTATTTTCAAAGTCGACAAATGCACTGAGATTGTCACTTATCAGATAGCTCATCGTCCATTGTCTTGAAGGCATATAGAAAGGTTCTATCTCTTCTCTGAGCGCAAAAAAGTCGTCAAATGTAAAACTGTCATCATTTCCTGTAACCGATTCTTTGCCTGCAAGTGTCAAAAGTGAAAAGTTAAGCGGTAACTGGTACTGTTTTCCGTTATGAGAAAATGCTTTTATTATATTTGTAAAATACTCCTCGTCATTTATAAGCCCTGCCTTTTGAGCATATGGTGTCAGGTCTGCAAATATGCCGAGTTGTGCATAACGGTTTGTGTCAAGGGATTTGTTACCTATAATAATGTCGGGTATCTTTCCCTCTATAAGCTCGGCGTTCAGCTTATTCAGACCACTGCTGTATATGCCGTCAGCATAGTTGTGGTATTTGTAATAATCATTTACAAGTATTCTGTAATTATCATTTTCCTGATTAAACTCCACTATTTTTTCTTTCAGCAAATCGGGGAGAGAATCACAGGCGAGTACTATATTCTTCTTGTTGTTTATCTTTTCAAGAGTCTGCTCGTCTACCTTCTTTATATATTTCACAAGAGATTCATAGCTTGCGTTATCATAATAAGGAATTATGATATTGTCCCTGTCAATACATAATGCTGTTCCGTTTACATTTGTGTCAATATCGGAGTTGAGCCAGTTTATAACTTCGGTACAACTGTTGTCGGCGACCGTATAAGCGTATATACCGTCAGATGTACTCAAAAATGCATCACAGCTGTCATCGCCCTTGTCAAGTCCTGCTATCGCAAAATCAAGGTCCGCTACGTGTTCAAAAGATTTTTTGTCATAGTCTGCTCTTTGAAGTGATGTAAGAGTAGAAACATAATTTTCGCTGATCACATAGTCTTCGCCTTTACTTGTGAACACTCCGAAAATTCTGCTGTCATCACCCACGCTTATACTTGAGATCTGTTTTCCGTTACTGTCAAATGATGCAACACTGTTAAAGTTTGAAACAACGATATTTCCGTTATCTTTGATAAGAAGACTGCATTCGTACCAGTCTTCCGGTTCGGATTTAAGCTCAACAGAACCGACTTTCTTCCATGACTTATCAAATTTTTCAACAGTCAGAGTGTATTCAGGCTCACCTTCTTTTGCATCATCGTTGTAACTGCGACAAACAAAACAAATATTTCCGTCCGTGTCTTTATCGTGACCAAATATCTGCATATTTTCCGAAAGTATCTGTCTGGTAACAGTATTTCCTTCCTTGTCTACTACATAAATCCCACAGCCGTTCTGACTGTCTTCCTCAACATATGACGCAAAAAATATCTCACTGCCTTTACCAAGTCCGCATGATATATTTCCGTAGCTTACCGGTTGATTTTCAAAATCAGCTACTTTTGTAAATTCATCGTACTTAAAACTATAACTGTATATATCTGTTCCACCCAGATACAATATATCCGCTCCTTCCGGAAGAGTAAACCCTTCACTCGGAATTATCGGAATATATCCGTAAAATTCATCACTGTCATACCTTCCCACAACTTCACCGCTTAGTGCGTCGATCTCATTAAAATTTGTTCTGCCATTACCTTCACCATTCATATTTTCCGTATCATATGTCGCAATAATCGGATTTCCGTTTTCAAGTACCATACACTGTGAAAACCAGCCGTTCATATCAGAAAGAACGTCTTTTACTGTATACATTTCTTCCATATCGGGAGAAAACTTTGCCATATCTGTAGTACCGTCACTGTTTTCGATAAAAATATATACACTTTCATCAGCCGATATTGTCATGGTAGAAAAAAAAGAATCACTGCCAACAGATTCTTTTTTAAATATATCCGTACTCTTAACGAGTTCCATAGAATCATCATAAACACAGCGTACAACAGAATCTGTTGTATTACCACCGTCTGACGAATTCAGCATATATGCAAAGAACCTGCCCTCATCATCTTCACCGCACTCTATGATATATGCGGAATCTTCTGAGTCAGTCGGGGTATTATCAACAAGCTCACCTGTTTTCTTATCAAATCTTGCCGTAAAGAGTTTTCCGTCCTTACCTTCATAGCATATGTAATAATATTTCTCTCCTATACAGCAACGTGACACAAAATTTATTTCAAGAGATGATACATCTATTTCTCTTATCTCGTCTGTAAGAGTATCATATATTCCGGCTTTGTTTTCACCTGCTCCCGAAGAATACATATATCCTGCATAAACAAGGTTTCCGTCTACGCTGTATATGTTATCATAATACATATTCTCCGGCTGGGCAAACCCGTCACTTTCCCTGAAATAATTAAGCACCCTGACATTTTCGGTCGTTCCCTTGCTTTTTTCCTTATCTTCTTTTTTACAGCCTGCAAATGTTCCCATAACAAGAACTAATGCAGTAACCATACTTACAAATTTTCGTATCATATTTTTACACATCCTTTCTACACTTTAAAAGAAAATCAATACTTCAGATGTAAAATTTTCACCTCCTGTTTTCCTTAAATTTCTTCTCTCACCATATACAATCGTAAAAAACAACTGCAGTGTGACAGATATTTTAAAAAAATCGAGTAAAAGGCTGTCCGTTCAGGATAAACCACAAAAACAAGCGATAGCGATTTGTTTTTTATAAAAATGTATCTGCCTTATACAGCATTATAGCTAACAGTCAGACGCTATTTTTTTACATAGAGATTTAAAACGTTAACTTGACACTCCCTATTCCAAGTGTTACAATAATAATATAGCTGTGCAAAACAACTGTTATCGCAATAAATATTGTATGTTTTTATACATTATATCTATAAATAGCAATCATGAGGAGGTTTAATATATGATCCAGTTTACAGAAGGAAATATTGAGGAAATGCTTGACATTGCCATAAAGAACAATAAAATAGTTGCATACTACCAACCAAAATACGATGCTCTCACAGGAATAATATCCGGAGCAGAAGCACTTGCAAGATGGATAAGCGATGAAAACACACTGATACCACCTGACAGTTTTGTTCCGATACTTGAAAAAAGTTGTCTTATAACAAAACTCGACTGGCATATATTAAAAATTGTATGTGATCTTATGGAAAAACAAATCAGAAACGGTCTTAAACCTGTTACTGTATCTGTAAACTTTTCACGTGCACATACCTACGAGTCAGACTTCACCGAAAGACTTTGTAAAATCGTAGATAGTCACAACATCCCACACGATCTTATAGAAGTTGAAATAACAGAATCCGCTCTTGCCAAAGGAAAAACATATATCATAGAGTTTATAAACAAAATACGAAATGCCGGATTTACAGTCGCAATAGACGACTTCGGAAGCGGACTTTCTTCTCTCAACTTTGTAAAAGATGTGCCGGCATCAGTACTCAAAATAGACAAATCACTTTTAAGCGGAAACTGTGAAAATGAAAAGGAACGAATAGTGCTTGAAAGCATTTTTAACTTCGCACAGCGACTGAAACTTTCAACTGTTGCAGAAGGTGTAGAAACCAAAGAACAACTGGAATTTCTCCGCACCTGCGGTTGTGAGCTTATTCAGGGTTACTATTTTTCACGTCCTATACCGCAAAATGAATATGAACAGTTGCTAAATATCCCCCAAGAAAAAAATGAAACCGGAGATATTATCGAAACACAGCCCGCTGCGAGCGCTACTCAACTCCTGCTTGATGCAGTATTTATGTGTTATCCGCTTATCATAATGTGCAACCTTTCAAGAAACAGTTTCTATATGATGGCCTATGAAAACTTTACTACTCAGTCCTGCAAGTCAACAGGTGTGTTTACCGAACTTATAGAACATGGTGCATCAACAATGCATCCTGATGACCAGGAACTTTTCAAAACTACCTTCGATCGTATCGACCAGATAAACGCATACAATCATGGTACCAGACACAGAAGCGTTATTACACGGCAAATAGGTGATGATGGCATTTACAGACGTGTTGAAACGACAAACTACTATGTAAAAAATCCTTCATCAACAGATATACTTGCAATAACTCTCTCCAGGCCTCTCGAATAATCTGAAATCTACAATTAACCCTCATAAGAAGCACTAAAGAGATAACACTTATCAGTGCTTCCACAATACTCAGAACCGGTTTTTCCTGAATCAAACAGAAAAAACCGGTTTTGTCCGTGTTGACATATGTCGCAATATGTGGTAAAGTTTAATATACAAATCAAAAACAGGAGGTACTATCATGAAAAAGATAGCAAGCTTTACAGTAAATCACGATACACTTGAAAAAGGTGTATACATATCAAGAATAGACGGAGATGCCGTAACATATGATATTCGAATGAAAAAACCGAACAACAACGACTTTATCTCACCTAAATCTCTCCACACCATAGAACATCTGCTTGCAACATATGTAAGAAATTCTGAATATTCCGACAACATTATATATGCAGGTCCTATGGGTTGCAGAAGCGGATTTTATCTTATAGTACGTGACAGTGTTTCAAAGGCAGAGGTACTTGAACTCATTAAAAAATCATTTATTTTCATAGCAGACTTTACAGGTGAAATTCCCGGTTCAAGCAAAGCCGAATGCGGAAATTATCTCGAACATGATCTGGAGGCCGCAAAAAAAGACGCTGCTGAGTACAATGAAGCACTCAGAAACGTCTCTGAAAACGATATGAACTACAAAGACTAACAGTTCAGATCCATGTACCAAAACCTATAAGTTGTTTTAATATACGTACATACTCAACTGCTGCCTTTGTAAGATATTTATTCTTTCTTGATACCAGTATTATCTCATATATAGATGTTGCAGGGTCAAGAGCATAATAAACAGGGTGATTTTTGATGTTCCCGTACTTTATAAACGAGTCGGGAACAAATCCCACTCCTATTTTTGAATTTATAAACGAAAAAGCTGTTTGCAGATGCTTTACTGTCGTATATTGCGAAGGACTGAAATTACTTGCGGAGCATATACGATTTACTACATCGTTAAGACTGTTCTCAACACCAAACATTATAAAAGGTTCATCTGCAAATTTTGTTATATCAACCGGTTCCACAGCTGATATACGTCCGCTGTTTCCGGATATATCTTCATCAGTAAGTGCATACTCACGAAGTATGGTGTTTATGGAATACCCTTGCGGAACAGCAAGATAAATTCTTTCGTTTGCAAGAAATTCTTTATGAAAATTTTTCGGATCAGGTTCACTTGCACCTATGTAAAAGTCAATATCACCACGTATCACCATATTATCGAGTTCGCTGCAATCAGCCTCGGTAACATCGACTTTGATATTGCTGTATTTATCATGAAACGCCGAAACACTCTGATTTAAAAGGCAGGATGCTCTGAACGAATCAGCACCGACTATAAGAGAACCTGTTTTCATGTTCATAAGATCTGTAAGTTCTGCATTCATTTCACGTTCTATATCCATTATACGACGTGCATTTTTTATATATATTTCTCCTGCCGGAGTAAGCTTTATCGGATATGTATTTCTGTCAAAAAGCTGTACTCCCAGTTGATTTTCAAGATTCATGATAAACTGACTAAGTGATGGCTGTGTTATAAATAATTTTTTTGCAGCAGCCGAAAAACTTTTCTCTTCGGCAAGCATCATCACATACTCTATTTGTTGCGTTGTCATTTTTAAATTTCTCCTTAAAAATTAGTGAGGTGATCTGTTTGAATTGCTTTGATGGTCTGATAATATCATACGGAAATAACTACCGATTAAAAAATACACTCAAAAGAGCAAAAACAGGTGAAGAAATCATGATAGTATTTCTTGGTGCATCTGTGACAGCTGAACCTTTTGAAGAAACTCTTTCAACCACAAGTTTCACCACGCTGTTTATTGAAATATTCAATCGTAAGTTTGGTAAAAGTAAATATATAAATGCCGGAATATGCGGTTCAAATACAATCATCGGTCTTTATCGCACAAAAAATGAGGTACTCATACATGACCCCGATATAGTGTTTGTAGATTTTGGAATAAGCGACTTTGCAACACCACAGCTACTTGAGTGTTACGAAGGTATGATACGAATACTTTTGAACCATGGTTGTGCCGTTATTCCGCTGTATATGTCAATGCAAAGTTTCAACAACAGTCAGGCTCAGAAGATCCCATACGATATTCACTATAGTCTGCCTGTACTTAGCATAAGAGATCTTTTACGCAAAAAAACAGACAGCGGTGAATGGACGTGGAGTGATTATTCAGCGGATTACGCCCACCCTACAAACAAAGGTCATGAATTAATAGCACAATGTATAGCACATTATTTTGAACAGATAAATTCTGCACCATGTGATCCTGATTACATAATTCCTTCCCCTTTTACAACATCAGTCTACGAAAACACTACATCCGAACCATGTGAAACCAACCTTTCCAGAAATGATGTTGTAGAAAAAACTATTACCTGCTGCCGTCTTATAATATTTTTCTACACCTATTCCGACCTGAAATACGGATGTGCCGAAATACTAATGGACGGTAAACATCTGAAAAATATAGACAGTTACAGCCTTACAGGATGGGGAAACCGGGAATCAGACTTTGTATTCAGTTCTGCCACTCCTCAGCAGCACACATTTACGATAAGAATGCATCAGAATGAAAAAAACAAAATTTTTAAACTGGATGGTTTTTGCTATTGCTGATATATAACGCAAAAACTATAACTGGTATTCAAATAAAACTATTTGACTAAGTAAATCATCTGTGCTACTATAAAAGATAGGGACAGGCAATGAATTGCGTTAATGTTGTTTTATTGCCTATTTAATTTTAACAAATGATAACGACAATGTCAATAAATAAACACTGTTATTTTTGACTTTATACATGATATTTTCATTTAACTTTACACATACAATCCTAACCAGAAGAGCCGGTACATATGTATCGGCTCTTCGACTTTTTCAGAAACGATATGATAAAAACTTTTTCACTTTCTCTTGACATATTTTTGAAACTATGATATAATTTAAACAATTCATGATCGCTTTGCACTCACATACTTTTGTAAGTCATTGTCTTTTTAATGATTTACAAAAGTATGTGAGTTTTTTTATTATGGTCATGAAAATATATTTGTTTAAGGAGACCGCAGTATGAATAACGGTACAGTAAAATGGTTTAACGCAGAAAAGGGATATGGATTTATCGCTAACGACAACGGCGGAGATGACATATTTGTACATTTCTCAGCTATTGTTTCAGAGGGGTTCAAGACTCTTGCAGAAGGTCAGAAAGTTACATTTGATGTAGAAGCTGACCCTAAGAACAGCGACAAGCAGAGAGCTGTAAACGTTTGCCCGGTTTAATAAAAACCGAAAAAATTTCCGGATGCTTAGGTCGGTACTCATATAAAAGTTTCCAAAGAACTAATATGAAAGACCTATACAGCAGGCTATGAAACAGAAAAGGCAGATACTTCATAAGAGTGGTATCTGCTTTTTCTTTGTATTGTTACTCATTTTCCCTGAGTCTTTCTACAATTGACTTTTTTATAAGGTTTTTATATATAATTGCAGGAATCATTGTTCCAATTACTGCAAATACAGGAATGGCTGTAACCAGAGGGAGAATTTTAAAACAAAGTTAATATCCATCCTTAACCTGAATTTTCTTTAAAACTCAGGGTAATTTATCTTTAATTTTAAGAATAACAGCCCCTCCCGAAAAACCTCTCTTAGTCCAGGAGTCTTTATTGATTTCACAGTCAAACAGCGGTGGGTTGTGAGATGATATGTAAACTGTTCCGTCATCAGAAACTTTTGAAACAATAACAACATGATGTATATTTCCGACGCTCTGATAAATAATATCTCCTGTTTTAATATTTTCATTTTTTACAATATCGGAAAACTCATCGAAATCATTAACTTCAAAGGTTTTCTCCGCAAAATTGTCTTCAAAAAAATCAATCTGTTCACCTGCACAGGACCAGGTATACGTCCACATATAATTTGTGTCAGTATAGTCATTTCCCTCATATAAATCAAATGACAAACTAATAAATCGTCTGAGTGTTAAAGCGATTTTATCTGTTGTTCGTTTTATCTCAGGAACTGTTTCACTGTATTTTTTCATATACCATTCATCAGTCATTTTGAAGCCTCCGGCGTACAGACACTGCGAAACAAAATTTGCGCAGTCTGTTGCACTGTCTCCATTCTCAGATGAAAGAAATCTGAAAGTATCATTCTGAAGATATTCGGAAGCATATTCTGCATATCTTCTGACATTTTCACGGTCATATTCCGTTTCATTCTTTAAGGGGAATTCACTTCGAATATCGTTTTTTTCAAATTTTGCCGGAATTACAGCAGTAATAAAAAAGCCTGCTGCTGAAAACAAAATCACAATTATAAGGCTAATGATAATTCTTCTCTTTTTCATAAAAAACCTCTCTAAAGAAATAAATTTACACTTGTATTTTATCATATCTTCATTTTTTCAATGACTATAAATGAGCAAAATAAAAAATAAAGACAATGACTCGAAAATGAGTTATACTTGAATTGCTACAAATGTAATTGTAGTTTATTATATCACAATTTACGCCAAAAATCAAACTGGATTTTTAACATGTAGATAGCACATACAGTCTGTAGAACAAGTCGTTGTTTTCAATACAGACTACCGAAGACCTCCCCTGCAAATTGGCTATATACTGCAATTTCGGAACTTAAAATACACAAAAATCCCCCGAAGCTTAGGTCGGTACTCATATAGAAGTTTTCAAAACAACTATTATGTAAAGACCTATACAGCAGGCTATGAAACAGAAAAGGCAGATACTTCATAAGAGAGGTATCTGCTTTTTCTTTGTATTGTTACTCATTTTCCCTGAGTCTTTCTACAATTGATTTTTTTATAAGTATCCTATACGTAATCAAAGGAACTATTACACCAATAACGGTAAATACAATTATTGCGGCGATAAGAGGAAGCGGAGTGAAGCTGTAATCACAGAACCAGAACATGTTTTCTATCACTCTTCTCAAAGGGATCGTTATCAGATTAAGCACCAGTGAAACTGCTGATGTACCCAGAATGTAGATCATACCTTCCCAGATAAGCATTGTACAAAGTTGTTTTCCTGTCATACCCATTGCCTGAAGCGCAGCTATTTCCCTCTGACGTGCACTGATGTTTGTGAGTACTGTATTAACAAAGTTCAGTACTCCGATAAGTCCTAAAATACCACTGAGGGCTGTTCCGAGAATAATAAACATTTTACGTAAAGACTCAAACGCAGCAGCTTCTGTAGCACGGCTTGTGTAGCTGAGAGTTGATTTTTCAGTATAGTCGGCAAGAAATTTTTCTATATCTGCTTCTGCCTCATCTGTTGTATCAAAGGCAATGTAAAGCGGGGCGCAGTGTTCAGACTGCGCAAACAGATCATCAGCACTTGTAACAAACAACGGATTGCTTAATGAAAATCTGTAACCGAGTGTATACGGTACTTCAACAACAGCTGCTATTTCATATACAGCCTCGTGTGTTTCTTCGCTAAATTCAAGAAACTTCCATTCATCTACCGGTATACTTTCTGCGTACATAATGTCATAAGCTTCACCGGTCTGAGTATTTATATACTCAGAGTTATCACTATAACGTATGGTAACCTTATCTCCGGGATTGAAAAAATCATTCTTTTCTACAGCAATATAGCCTTCTTCCGAAAGCTTTCCTATATCTCCCTCACACACCTTAAGTCTTGAAAAAGCATTCTCATCCAGGCCAAGAATCTGTGTATACTCTGCAACTGTGCCGTCAGGCTCGATGTTCATTGAAATATAATTATCTATAACATTATCATCGTTACCGGATTCTGCAAGCGATCTTCGTACAGCTTCTTCGCTGTAAAATATCATCGGATAGTATAAATCAGGCATTCCATAGCTCACGAAGCTGTCGGTTACACCGTCCATATATCTGAGAAATTCATTATCCTCAAGAGAGATTGCGTTTTCTTCGTCCCAGTCATATGAAAAATACTTTGACTCTGCCACGAGAAAATCTGCCTGAATATCAAAAAGGTATTTTTCTATACTGAAGCTGCCTGCAAGAATAAAAGTAAGAGAAAAAATTATTATTGAAAGCGAAAGCGATGAAATGACAAGAAAAGTCTTACCCTTGCTTCCTGAAAGCCTTGCCAATGCCATACCGGGCAATGATACACCTTTTTTCCCGTTTCGCCTGCCAAAGCCTGATGCCTGCTCCGTATATCTGAGTGCCTCGACAGGTGATACCTTAGCAGCGGTTTTAGCAGGAATAAAGCATGAAATTATAACAGTCATCAGAGCAAACACAGTCGAAAACACAAATATCCACGGACTTACAGAAGCTGATGAGTTATATGTATTAAGCTCCGACATCACTACAGGACAAAGAATACTTCCGGTCAGCCATCCGATAATAAGTCCTGTCGGAATACCAAAAGCCGAAAGAATCAGTGCCTGTATCATAACCATGCGCTTTATCTGTTTCCGGGTTGTACCGATAGTTTTCAGCATACCATAATGACGTATGTCGTTTGCAACAGATATTCTGAAAATATTATAGATAATAAGGTATCCGGTAAATATAATGAAAAGAAGTATAACACCGATTATAGCATAACTTTCAAAATCAAGGCTTTGGGTAATATTTTCTCCCATATAGCCCCAGTTCACACCAATAGCCACTGAATTATCACCTTCCTGACCGTTTAAAAAACCGTGACGTTCAAGAATGGCAACAAGCTGTTCTTCAATATTATGGTCACTTTTCAGCATGACATCAAGCCCGTATTTTCCTGTGAACTCAACATTGAACTGTACATCATACTTTGAAAAAAGTTCTTCAAGTCTGCTTTCCGGAATGAGTACATAACTTGCAGGCGCAGCTTCATCATATTCCCAGTATCCACTTAAAACAAAATCCTCTGTAACGATAATCCCATCAATATCCATTGTAAGAGAAAAGCTTTTTCCTATTATGGGTTCAATACCAAGGCAGGAAAGCACTCTTGTATCAACAGTTGCTTCGTTGGTGTTTTCCTTCGGAAGCTTACCCTTGTCAGGAGTACAGTAGCTCCACTTTGCAGTGTTCCGGTCCATATAGCTTACTTCAGCATAGTTTTTGACAAAGGCTTCACCTGCCGTGATTCCTGCAACCCTTCGCAGACCGTATTCTTTTATATCCTCATCACCACACAGCTTTTCGTACTGCTCTTTTGTAAGCCTCTTGAATTCGCCATGAGAATATGTACCTACCTGTCTGAAATTTGACTCCTCAACGCTTTTGGCCATAGTCATAAGTATTGTAAAAAGCGATGTAAAAAGAATTGTGGTAAGTGCGATTGCAATTATTGAAATAATACACCTTGTCCTTGTCATAAGCAGATTTTTTATGCTTATTCGGCTGATACATTTTTTATTATTGATCTTCACAGATGTCACCTCTTATTTTCCTGAAACTATCTTTCCGTCCTCAATCCTGATTATCCTGTCCGCCAGCTGTGCGATTTCTTCATTATGAGTAATCATAACTATTGTCTGAGAAAAACGTTCGCCTGTTATTTTAAGCAGTCCCATAACATCCTGCGAGGTTTTGCTGTCAAGATTTCCCGTAGGCTCATCTGCAAGGATTATTGCCGGCTTTCCAGCCAATGCTCTTGCAATAGCAACTCTCTGCTGCTGACCGCCGGAAAGATTGTTCGGAAGATTGTCAAGCTTTTCACTAAGACCGAGAGTTTCGATTATTGAGTCAATGTACTTCTTGTCAGGTGCTCTGCCGTCAAGCTGAACAGGAAGTACGATATTTTCATATACGTTAAGTGACGGCACAAGGTTATAATTCTGAAAAACAAAACCTATTTTTCGCCTTCTGAAAATTGTAAGCGCCTCATCTTTAAAAGAAAAAATATCCTTTCCGTCTACATATACTTTTCCGGAATCAGGACGGTCAAGTCCCCCGAGCATATGCAAAAGCGTGGACTTTCCGCTTCCTGATGTTCCGACAACGGAAACAAATTCGCCTTGCTCAGCCTCAAGACTTACTCCGTCAAGTGCACGCACCTCATTTTCGCCTCTGCCGTATATTTTTTAAGATTTTCAGTTGATAGTATAACCATAAACTTTTTTCTCCTTTATATAAAAATCCGTATTGTAAATTTCTCTACAATACGGATTATCTCATATAATTCTTTCTACATTATTTCCATAGCAAAATAAATTCTTACAGTTTTGAAAGAAACACAGAAAAGGTCGTTCCCCTTCCGACCTCGGACGCAAGCTTTATGTAACCTTTTTCTGACGAAATAATCTGCCTTGCAAGATACAGACCGATACCAACGCCCTCTTTCATAGAAGAATTTTCAGAACGGTAGAAGCGCGAAAAAACCTGCGCCTGCTCTGCTTCGGAAATACCGCAGCCCGTATCAGAAATCCGGACACAGACAAACATCTCGTATTCCTTTACAGTTATTTTTACTCCGCCGTTGTCTGTATACTTTAAAGCGTTGTCAACTATGTTCCATATTGCCTCGTTTGTCCATTTTTCATCAAACACTGCTTTTTCATCGTCGCATTCAAGTGTAAGACTAAGCCCTTTTTCTTCCGCCTTTGCCTTTGCCTGCAAAACGATATCCCGAAGCATAGGAAGAATATCGTTTTGCTTTGGCAAAAGAGAAATAATTCCTGTTTCAAGCCTGGAAAGCTTTACAAGTGATGTGATCAGAAACGACAACTTTTCAGACTGAGCATAGATCATGCCGGCATAATTCTTTGAGTCATCAGAAAGCTCACACTCTGACAGAAGCTCTGAGTAAAGCATTATATTTGACACAGGTGTTTTTGTCTGATGTGAGATATCAGAAATCATAGTTTTTATTTTAGCTTTTTCTTCAGCGGTTTTACGTGCAGATATTTCTGATGTGGAAAGATATCTCCACATTTTGTTTTCGATATATGAAAGCTGCGACTCATCAAAGCAACTTTCGGTAAAACTGCCGTCGATCGCCTTGTCAAGCATACTGTCAAGCCTTTTTATCTGATGTTTCATTCTGATATGGCAGTAGACTCCATAACCGGCCCCCAGAACCGACACAACAATCAGAACAGGAAGAAGTATATTAAATTCCAGTATATAAGAAACATCAGTTTTCATTTTTATTTACCCATACGTAGCCTATTCCGTAAACTGTTTTTATGTAAGTCTTAGCGTTAAGCTTATCGCGAAGACGCTTTACTGTTACAGACAGTGCGTTTTCATCAACATATTCCGATCCGTCAGTCCATATCCTGTCTACAAGCTTGTCACGGGAAAGGGTTATCCCGGCATTGTCTGTCAGAACACGCAACAGCTTCTGTTCTGTTTTACTGAGTTCAACTGCAGTACCGCTAACTCTGAATTCCATTCTGTCAAAATCAAAAAAATAATTATCAGATACATAGATCTGGTTATTCTTTTTGTCCGACGCCCTGCGAAGCTGTGTATTTACCCTTGCACGAAGCACGGCAAGACTGAACGGCTTTGTTATGTAGTCATCTGCACCAGCCTCAAGACCTGCTACAATATCTGTTTCAAGATCATTTGCAGTCAGCATTATTACAGGAATATTATATGTATTTTTTATATACGGAAGAAAATCAAAGCCGTTTCCGTCAGGAAGATTCACATCAAGGATGACAAGTGCGACATCTTCGCTGGAAAGACATTCTTTTGCCGTATGCAGATTTTCAGCGGCAATTGCTTCCGTTTCCTGGTTTTTCAAGGCACGGCACAAGCCTGATGCAAGGGTTTTGTCGTCCTCCACGATAAGTATTCTTTTCATGCTGCATTGTACTCCTTGTTATATTGTTTTATTTGTGCAAATCTGTAATTACAGTTTATTATATCACAATTTACATCAAAAATCAAACTGGATTTTTAACATGTAGATAGGATATACAGTCTGCAGAATAAGTCGTTGTTTTCAATACAGACTACCGAAGACCTCCCCTGCAAATTGGCTGTATACCGCAATTTCGGAACTTAAAATACACAAAAATCCCCCGAAGCTTAGCGCAATGACCGTATAGAAGTAATTAAGAGTACCGAGTCACAAACTCGATACCCTTGATTTGTTTATTACGGACTGGCAAAGGGGGCACCCCTTCGTGGATTTCTTTTTATTCGGATAT
Source organism: Oscillospiraceae bacterium (assembly GCA_017848115.1). GTDB lineage: Bacteria > Bacillota > Clostridia > Oscillospirales > Ruminococcaceae > HUN007. Next base: position 31,332 of record JAGAKZ010000029.1, on the reverse strand, counting down.
AAGCTCTCTTACTTCAACTGTGTTGATTTTTCTTGCTACAAAATATGCGAAAAGGAAGAAGCTTGCGCACACTGCAAGGGCAGGGAACAGGAATGTAAACAGCGTAATGTCAGCGTCAATTCGTGTAAGACCAACCATTCTCATTATCACTTCAAGAAGCGGTGTTGTCAGGAACAGCGAAGCAATTCCGCCCATTATTGAGCCTATTGCAGCGATGATTGTGAAGCGTGATGCAAACTGTGTGCGCAGGCCGCTTGCCGTGAAGCCGAGAGATTTCAGTATACCAATGTCGGTACGTTCCTTAATGAAGGCTTTGGAACAAATCATACTGATTACAACCGCTGAGAAGATGATGGAAATGCCGTACACAACTGCAACGATAACCACGCAGATAGTGTCAATAAGCTCGAAAATTCCGTCAGCGGAGGTGTTTCTTTCCTCCTCAACATACTTGCGGAGAATGTTCTCGCTGTACTTTTCATCAAGCACGTCAGCAACCTTGTTTGTAAGGCTTAAATCTGCCATTTCAACATAGAACATCGGGATGGTCTTGTTGATACGGTACAAGCCGTCGCTTGTGATACAGATATTCTTGCCTGCATCGTTCACGTTCTGATAGATACCAGTAACGATAAATTCCTTTGCGTCCTCGTTGCTGCCGATTACGACCGTGTCACCGATACCCTTGCCAAGCAGTTCAGAAGCAATGTCTGTCACAGCAACCTCGTTGTCGTAGGCAGGCATACGTCCGTCGTAAACTTTGTTCAGCATATCAGGCTTGTTGTAGGAATTGCAGTAAAGCTGAATTCCGTCAATCATTATGTAGTCGGAAAAGTTGAAAAGTGTTCTCGCATCAGGGTCAATTTCCGCAACTGTCTGTTCGAATTCTTCCATTTTGTCAAGGTCAAAATCATCATTCAGTATCAGGGTGATGTTCTGGAAGAACTGTGTTTCGCCGAAGTATTCCCTTGAAAGTGTGTCGGAAAGAATTGTTACCGTCATCATAAAATAAACGAGAAGCGCAACAATTAAAACCGAGCCGCCGTAGCTTTTGAAGCGTGATGTAAACTGACGCAGACCCATAAAGAATGAAAGTGGCTTTGCCTTGATTGGAAGGTTAAGTCTGCTGTCGAAGTAAACCTCTGCCTTGCCGCCTGAGATTGCACGGACAGGAGAAATCCTGCTGACCTTGCTTGTTGCAATTACCACGAATACAATGCAGAGTAACGCAAGTGCAAGCGCCATTGCGCCGCATTTTACGAAAGAAATGTCGGTAGCTGTGAGAAGACCCGTCATCGGCTGGAAAAGCATACCGAGAAGTCTGAGTGCAGGCACGGAAATGATAAGTCCGATTACCGAGCCGATAACCTCAGCGATGAAATACTGGAGTACGTACACAATCCGGATTTGCCAAGAGGTGAAGCCCTGTGATTTGAGTATTCCGAGGTTTGTGTATTCCATATCAATTGATGTGGAAATGCTGTGCCACATTGAGATGATTACGATTGCGATAAGAAGTATGAGAAATGCAAGAAGAATTCCCGAGCCTGTTCTGGAGTAAAGCTCCGTGTAGGTGATTGCTTCTTCCTTTGAGATAACAATACCTGCACTTGCCGCAAGTCCGCAGGAGTTGTCAAGTTCCTTTTTGACTTTGGTGTAGTCAGCACCGTCAGCAAGAGTAATACCAACGTCAAGTATTTTGTGAGTGCCCACGTCGTTTGCTTCGTCATACATTTTCTTGAAGTCATTTTCGTGTACAAATACACGTACACGCTTTGTGCCCATAAGTGAAGCGCCGAACTGCGGTTCTTCGATAAATCCCTTGACGGTAAAATCGTACACGTAATCCTCTGTACCCATAGTCAGCATTGAGCCGATTTCAAGCTTTGTAACAGCTGTCATGCCGTAAGGGACGTAAACCTCGCCCTCTTTGAGAGGCTCGGGATTTTCAGCGTAATCTGTGAAGGTGTCATTCATAACACGGTATATGTCGTGCCCCTGTTCGTATACAAATAAATTCTGGAACACATCGTTTCCGTCAGCCTTTGTGCCGCCTGCAAGAACGCAGTCAGTTGCGGTAACACTTACCACGTCAGGGTGTGCGGAAACGGTTTCCACAAGGTCTTCCTGCATAAGCGTAACACGCTCCATTGCGTTGAATGTGGGAGTGTCTGCATAAGTGTGTGCACGGTCAATCGAACGGGCAAGGTTGTCGTTGTTGCTCACCGTGCCGCTGAAGGAAAACACAATAATTGCCATAAGCGCGGCAATGCTCTTGAAAGCGCCTTTCTTGTGCCTGATGTTGGCTTTGAGAAGCTTGAAAATTTCCATACCGCACCTCACCATTCCATCGAAGCAAGCCAAGCGTTCACCTGTGCTTCACGGCTCTTTTCAGCTTCGGCTGTGTAAGGCGGCAGGTCGAGGCCACCGATTACCGCACCGTCGGCAATGTAGATAATTCTTGTTGCACGGAGCGCCGCACGGCTGTCGTGGGTAACCATAAGAATGCTCTGACCGTTGTTGTTCAGGTCAGTGAGCAGGTTAAGTACCTCGGTCGTGTTCTTTCTGTTCAGTGCACCTGTAGGCTCGTCGGCAAAAAGAAGCTTAGGGTTGTTGATTACCGCACGGGCAATGGCACATCTCTGCTGTTCGCCGCCTGAGCACTGTGAGGGAAGCTGTGTTTTGATTGCGGAAATGCCCATTTTTTCAAGCAGTTCGTCAGCACGCTTGTTGACCTCATCAGCGGGGACGGATTTGTTCAAGTACCCGGGAACAGCAACATTCTCAAAAAGGGAAAGGTTGCTGACAAGGTGCATCTGCTGGAAAATGAAGCCGAAGTCGCCGTGACGAAGTTCGGAAAGCTTCTTTTCGGGAAGCTTGACGATGTCCTTTCCGTCATAAGTAACCGAGCCGCCTGTTACCCTGTCCATACCGCTCAAAGCATAGAGAAGCGTGGACTTGCCTGAACCTGACGCACCCATTACAACGGTAAAGTCGCCCTCGTAGATTTCGATATCAAGGTTTGATAAAATATGGTTCTGCACGCCGTTGTGTGCAAAGCTTTTGCAAAGTCCCTTTGCGGATAAAATTATATTTTTCATAGGTTACCATTTCCTTTCTGTTCTTTTGTTGGTTTAATTTTACCGCAAAAGTTATTAAGAAGTCCTTAAGAAGTCTGTAGGGGCGGATATTATCCGTCCGCTTTTTCAGGAAGTATTATTTTTATCTGAAAACCGTCAGGAAGATTTTCAGCGTAGACCTCGCCGCCCAATTGGGTTACAACATATTTTACAATGTACAGACCAAGTCCCGCGCCGTTTTCCTTTTCGATACGGTTGCCACGGTAGAACTTGTCGAAGATGAAGGGGATTTCCTCATCGGGAATACCCTTGCCGAAGTCACGGAAAGTAATTTCTGCACCCTTATCCGTCTTTGCGGCGGAAATTTCAACGTCTGTTTTTGCATACTTTGCCGCATTGCTGACAATGTTTTCAAACACCTGTGTAAGTCTGTTCCTGTCGGCATTTATGTCAATGAAATATGCGGGCAGGTTAAGGTGGATATTGTTCCGTGCGGAAATTTCCGACACGGCTTCCTTGATGAAGCCGCAAAGTTCAAACTCTGTCGGGTTCATTTTCAGCTTGTCAAGGTCGGAAATTGAGTGGAGAAGCATATCGTTTGTAAGTGCCGCAACCTCGTCGCATTTGCGCATTATAACCGACAGATACTTTGCACGCTTTTCGGGGGTAGCGTCCATTCCCGCTTCAAGGCCCTCAGCGTAGGCACGGATTGACGCAACAGGGGTTTTGATATCGTGAGAAAGGGAAGCAATAACCGTCTTGTTGTTTTCGATTGCCTCCTTTTCGCAGGCACGTGCCGAGGAAATTTCACGGCGCATACAGTCGAACGCCCATGTGAATTTGCCGAAATAGTTGGTACGCTCATAGTTCAGCGGCAGGTCAAAGTCACCGTTTGCGATACGTTCAGCAAAGCCCGTCAGTTTTTCAAAGGGACGGAGAACTGTAAACCATATATAGAGGAATACGGCGATTATAAGTGCCGAACAAGCAGCGAAAATCATCCACAGATAAGCTGTGCTGTTATTGCTTTCGGGGACATATTTCGACAGTTCGGTTTTAAGTTCAGCGGCACGGATTTGTGCGGTTGCCGTGTCGCCGTTTGCGATAAGCTGTTCAATTTCATTTGCCGCAACTGTGTAGCTGCCGAAATCAACCTCAGGCGGCTTTTCTGATGCGCTGCAAAGCAAAGCTGTTGCAACGGCAAGCAAGGCTATGAAAGCAATTGCGGCGGTTATTAAATATTTCTTCATTCCTTAACCTCCAACATATAACCGACCTTATATACGGTTTTGATGTACTGCGGATTTGCAGGGTCAGCTTCAAGCTTTTCACGTAGCCAGCGTATGTGCACCGTCAGGGTGGACGGCTCAACCTCAGAAAATGCACCCCACACCTCAGCGATAAGCTTATCCTTGGGGATAGCTGTGTTCATATTCTCGCAAAGGTACGCAAGCAGGTCAAATTCACGGAGAGAAAGGGAAACGGGTGCACCGTCCTTTGTAACGGAGCGTGCGGTGATGTTTACGCTGATATTGCCGAAGGTCACAACCTTTTCCTGCTCAGAAAAGCCGTAGGTACGGCGTATCAGGGCGTTGACACGTGACAGAAGCTCCTTCATGGAGTAAGGCTTTGGCAGATAATCGTCACCGCCGATGTCAAATCCTGTGATGCGGTCATTTTCGCTGGTGCGTGCGCTGGCGAAGATAACGGGTATCTGTGACACACGGCGAAGCTCTTTGCAAAGCTCAAGGCCCGTGGTATCGGGGAGATTTATATCAAGAAGTATGAGATGGTAGGTGTGCTGTGAAAGCAGATCAAAGGCCTCCTCACCGCTTGCGGCGGTTGTTACGGAGTAACCGTAGCCCTCGAGCATTTCAGATATTATAAAGGACAAGTCCTTGTCGTCGTCAACGATAAGTATATTCTTTTCAGACATACGTAAGCCTCCTGTCAGTTGTTAAGCTGATTATACCACACAAATTTCTTTTCCGCAACAAAATAAAAACGGCTGAGCATTTCAAAGCTTCGGTGTCCGGTTTTTTTTATCGTAAAATCTTGATTTTACTGTACAATATTGTTATAATTAATATGTATGTTATGTCTTATCAGGAGGTGTTGACCTATATTTAATGTAGCTGCTTTCAGCGTAGAGATTTCATTTGCGTTTCTAGGAAAAATATTGTTTATTTTTCTTCTTATTTATTTATTGGCAGAACTCACACCAAAAATAGCCAAGAAAATAGATGCTCATATAGAAAAACACAAAAAATCTCCTGAAGATGAACGTCTGTACTCGGTAAGAAGTGCATTTGAACCGCATGATACCGATGAAAAACCGGAACGTACTTTTTTTCCGGAATTAAAAAAACATCAAAAAAATCAAGATAATATCAATAAGAAATGAGGATTTCCAGATGGGTAAAAATAATAACAAAAAAATGGTTGAAGCCATTACTTCTATGGAAGAAGATTTTGCAAAATGGTACACTGATATAGTTAAGAAAGCTGAACTTATCGAGTATACAAGCGTAAAGGGCTGTATGGTAATACGTCCTTACGGTTATGCTATATGGGAAAATATCCAGAAGATACTTGACGGAATGTTCAAGGAAACAGGACACGAAAACGTATGTATGCCTATGTTCATACCTGAAAGCCTTCTCCAGAAAGAAAAAGACCACGTTGAAGGATTTGCGCCTGAAGTTGCATGGGTAACTCATGGCGGAAGTGAAAAACTCGAAGACAGACTCTGTGTACGCCCTACATCTGAAACACTTTTCTGCGAACACTATTCAAATATAATCCACTCTTACCGTGACCTCCCTAAGCTCTACAACCAGTGGGTAAGTGTTGTAAGATGGGAAAAGACAACACGTCCTTTCCTCCGTTCAAGAGAATTTTTATGGCAGGAAGGTCATACTATACACGCAACAGCACAGGAAGCTATTGAAGAAACAGAAAAGATGCTCAACGTTTATGCAAAATTCTGCGAAGACGCTCTTGCTATGCCTGTTATCAAAGGTAAGAAGACTGAAAGTGACAAGTTTGCCGGTGCAGTTTCTACATACGCTATAGAAGCACTTATGCATGACGGTAAGGCGCTTCAGGCGGGTACATCACACTACTTTGGCGATGGATTTGCAAAAGCTTTCGATATCGAATATACTGATAAGGAAAACAAAAAAGTAAATCCTCATCAGACTTCATGGGGCGTTACAACACGTCTTATAGGCGCTATAATCATGACTCACGGTGATAACAACGGTCTTGTTCTCCCACCTGCAGTAGCTCCTGTACAGCTCGTTATTATCCCTGTAGCTATGCACAAAGAAGGCGTTCTTGACAAGGCAAATGCACTTGCAGACAAACTCAAGGCAAACGGCGTAAGAGTAAAACTTGATGATACAGACAACTCAGCAGGCTGGAAGTTTGCAGAATATGAAATGAAGGGTGTTCCTGTAAGACTTGAAATAGGTCCTAAGGATATCGAAAATAACCAGTGTGTACTCGTAACACGTCACAACAACGAAAAGACTGTAGTAAGCCTTGACAACCTTGAAGAAGAAGTTGCAAAGAAGCTCAAAGAAGTACATGACGGTCTTTATGCAAAAGCTCTCGAAAACAGAGAAAACAAAACATACTCCTGCAAGACTATGGACGAAATAGTTTCTGTTCTTGAACAGAAAGGTGACGGTTTTGTAAAGGCTATGTGGTGCGGTGAAGAAGCTTGTGAAGACGAAGTAAAGGAAAAGACAGGCGTTGGTTCACGTTGTATCCCTGAAAATCAGGACAAGATCTCTGATGTATGCGTATGCTGTGGCAAACCTGCATCAACACTTGTTTACTGGGGCAAGGCATATTAATTAAACTTTAGAAATAATAAATAGTCAATCATCGGCATATACTATGTCGTAGATTGACTATTTTTACAATAACACGAAAGGAATGATTTTTTATCATGGCAAATATATACCAATCTGTAGACCAGATCATCGGAAAAACTCCACTGCTCAGACTCAGAAATATAATGGAAGAGCTCGATCTGAAAGCAAATATATATGCAAAGCTCGAATTTCTCAACCCTGCCGGCTCTATAAAAGACCGTGTAGCAAAGAAAATGCTCGACGATGCCGAGGAAAAAGGAATTCTCTGCAACGACTCCGTTATAATAGAACCTACATCAGGAAATACAGGAATAGGACTTGCGGCAGTTGCGGCTACAAGAAATTACAGAGTCATAATAGTCATGCCTGATACAATGTCTCTCGAAAGGAGAAAGCTTATGACTGCATATGGCGCAGAGCTTGTACTTTCAGACGGAAAAAAAGGCATGAGCGGTGCAATAGAAAAAGCTAAAGAACTTGCAAGTGAAATACCTCACAGTTTTATCCCCTCACAGTTTACAAACCCATCAAACCCACAGGCACACTTTGAAACAACAGGGCCGGAAATATATGAGGACACAGACGGAAATGTCGATATATTTGTTGCAGGCGCAGGAACTGGCGGAACCATAACCGGTACGGGAAAATATCTCCGCTCAAAAATAAAGGATATAAAGATAGTCGCTGTAGAACCTGAAACTTCTGCTGTCCTTTCAGGAAAACCGGCAGGAGCTCACGGACTTCAGGGAATCGGTGCCGGCTTTATACCGGAGGTACTTGATACAAGTATATATGACGAAATAATGCCCGTATCAGACAATGATGCTTTTGAAGCCTCCAGACTTGCCGGAAAAAAAGAAGGCGTACTTGTCGGTATATCCTCAGGTGCAGCACTCCATGCAGCAATAGAACTTGCAAAAAAAGATGAAAACAAAGGCAAAAATATAGTTGTTATTCTGCCTGATACAGGCGACAGATATCTTTCAACAGGGTTATTCTGATTTTGATTTTTACAAATTTAAAAGGGAGATGTTTTTTTACATCTCCCTTTTAACTATTTAATAACTACACTATACTTTATAAATTTCATACATATTGCAAGTACCACTCCAACAGCAAGAATCGCCAAGCAACATATTGTTGTATAAACAACTATTGACTCTGCTTTTACAATGTTATAGCATATCGCAGACATTATCATCATTATCAATAATACGCAACCATTTACAACGATTATCTGATTAACACAAGTGCATAGTATTACAAGCAACAATGACAAAGTTAGATTTATACAAATCGCGATCAACAACTGACATAAAAAAACATCACTGCTAATCGCAATATTTTTACTAAAATTTATTATAAGAGCAACAGAACTACTGCATACAATCAGCCCTATTGCACTTATAATAAACGAAACAAATGATTTTGCCATTAAAATATTTGGAAGTTTGTAAACAGTAAGAAGTTTTTCAAACATACCATTATTCTTTTCATACATTACTGAACTTTGAGTCGCCTGTAGTGCAATAACTATACCAGGCATGGAAATACTGAAAAAAAGCAGAATAGAACTATCCATACCCTTATATATGAAATATCCTATTACAACTCCTAACATAAAAAATGCCAATATGTATTTTTTTACATCTTTTTTAAGGAAAATTAATTCTCTATACAGCATAAAATCCTCCTATTCTCTAGTCACCTATAATTTCAAGAACAGCATCTTCAAGATTATTTATAAAGCTTTCTACAGAAATTATTTCAACATCAGAGTTTACAAACAACTTTATAGTACTTTGTTTGAATTTTTCATTTACCACTACCTTCAAATTCAAATCACCTTCTTCAATGTAATACTCTACATTATTTCCAATTAAGCGCGGTATATCTGTATTTTTAGGAACAGATATACTCCATTTCTGATTCTTTTCAGACGATTCTTTCAAAATTGATTCCACGGTTGCTTCTTTAACAATTCTGCCATGTCTCATTATATATACTCTTTCGCAAAGTTCTTCAATATCTTTGATATTATGAGAAGTTATAAGTATACCATTTTTTTTGTTTGAGAGATAATTTATATAGTCCATTATATACTTTTTAGTTTCAATATCAATTGCATTAGTAGGTTCATCAAGGAGTATAAGGTTAGAATTGTTGAGAGTTGAAGCTGCAATCGCTGCTCGTTGACGCATTCCTGACGAAAGTTCACTTACTTTTTTGTCCATAAATTCGTCGCACCTAAGCATTTTTATTACATTTTCTGTCCTCACTTTAGAAACATTATAAAAATGCTGCATTATATTGATATTTTCTTTTACAGTAATCTCATTGTAAAGATTATTTTCCGCATTGAGATAGGCTATTTTTTTACGTTCCTCAGAAGTATATTTTTTTCTATCAGTCCCATTTATAACGATTTTTCCACTATCGGGATTCACTATTCCCGATATGTTTCTCATTAGTGTACTTTTTCCGGCACCGTTCATACCAATAAGCCCTACTATCTCTCCTGGTTTTATGTTAAGAGATATATCATATAATATCTGTTTTCCTTTTTTATATGAAAAGTTCAGATTTTCAATATTCAGCATATCAACTCTCTCCCTTTAACAATTATAAAAAGTATCCTGCAACTACCACTGCAACTAAAACAAGAGCTGTTACAAAAAATAAACCAACCATTTTTTTCAGTTCTTCCTTCTTATTTCTTTTTGAAAATGCTGATATTGCTATCAACAAAATACCACCTGCAACTAAAACGATATCTTTGGTTTCCATAATTATCCTCCTTGTTCAATTATGCTGTTTGGTATATATCCGTTATACGCCTATTCTTTATAAGTAATTTTCTGTTTACACAATCAGAAAAATCATCAGAATGCGATACAAAAATACATATTTTATCCTTAAATAATGTATCCACTGCATTAATTATAACACTTTTTGATTCTATGTCAAGATTGGTTATCCCTTCATCAATAACAATAACATCAGGATTTTTTATCATAAGTCTTGCCAAAACAATCTTTTGTTTTTGTCCACTCGAAATATTTTTACCATTCTCAACAATAACTCCTTTTTCCCAGTCAAGATCACGGAAAACTTCATTTGTACAAATATTTCTCCATACATCTAAATCTTCCGGTGACGAAATAATATTACTTATGACCGAACCTGAAAACAAATATGAATCTTGTGATAAAACACCAATATGACTTCTTAAAGATGGTAAATTAATATCCTCTATAGGAATATTATTTACATACACTTTTCCACTTGTCGGAACTTTTAATCCTGTAATCATTTTTATAAGTGTAGTTTTACCACATCCATTTTTTCCGTAAATATTTACTTTATCATGACTGTTAATCTCCAGATTGACATCTGTAAGGATATTATTTTTATTATCATAAGAAAAACTTACATTTTCAAATCGAATATTTTTTACATCGCTGAGATGCTTACCATATTCGCTCTTTTCTTCTGCTGCTGAAAAAAAGTTATTTATACGCTTTGATGCAACTATAGCCTCCTGAATTGAAAGATAATAAGTAGAAAAAAGAATAATAGGTGAAAAAACATAGGATATGTATCTTGAAACCGACACATAGTCACCCAAACTGAGTCCATTATTCATAATTTTGATACCCACAACAAGTGTAACAATAAGCTGTACTATAGAACAGACAAGACTGGTTTGTGTGGTACCGCCTTCTATTCTGTTACTTCTTTTTATAGACTTAGATGTAATATTTTCAAGTCGGCAATTTATGCTTGTATTCGCTTTATTTTCCAAATTAAGTTGTTTTATTTCTGCAGCACCCTGAATATATTCTTGCATTTGTCCTGAAAGTTTTGCTTCTGATTCATTTATATTTTCAGAAAGTTTTGATACTTTTTTTGAAGACATAGTACAAATAAAATATATTATCGGCGCAGAAGCCAATGTTATTAAGAATATAGTAAAATCCAGCTTAAAAATATAAATTAACGCACCTATCATCGTAACTGTTGATGTAATAATCTTGAAGACGACTGGCGAAAAGAAGCCCGAAATCACATCTGTTTCATCCATCCTAGCTTTTATATACCCTCCCTGATTACTGCTGAATATATACTCAGGAAGAGCAGTTAAACGTCTAAACACTTCTTTCTTTATGTTTTGTATCATTACACAAGAAAATTTATTGAATATCATTGCTCCAACAAACGATATTAATTTAGATAAGAGAGTTGCCATAAAACTTATAATCAAAAGTCTTATAAATTTTGACTGATCACCTTTCAGCAGACCATCATTAACAACTGATTTGTCGATATATGGTATGATAAGTTCTATAATACATGTTATTGAACATATTAAAAATAATACGATAATAAATGGTATCATTTTTTTTATTTGTCCTGTTACTATTTTTTCAGAAGTATTCTTTACTTTTTTCATTATTTATACTCCATATATAATAATCACTTAGACATTTCAAAATAATCACGACATTTATTCATATATTCACATTCTCGCTTGAAAAAGTTATTGTTTATATCGCCCACAGAAAGTTCTGCTCCTCTGCAATCCATACACAGATGCTTTCTTGAGCATTCCGAACAGTTATTGATATACTCTTTACTACTGAGCCAAAAATCAGATAACCTATATTTATCACGATTCATCTGCATTTTAATCTCACCATTAGCATAAACCACTTTTCCAAGTTGATGTTTTTTCATTACAGGACAAGGCAAAATACTCATATCTGTATCAACAACAAGACTTCCAGCCATACAGGGATTCATGGATTTATAAATTTTATATTCTTCAAAACCAATATTTTTAGGAATACATACTTCAGAAAGTTCATTTTCTGTTATATTGTCATCCATAACTATGCTTAAATTGACAATTTCCGCACCAAGATCGCTGATTTTGTCTTCCATCATCTTATATTTTTCTATAGTATCATTGCTCACAACAAATGAATATTTAGCTAATACACCATATTGCTTTATACGTTCAAAAACATTATTAAAATGATCCATATCAAATTTTTCACTAAAATCAAATGTCACTACTAAAATCGTATTATATTCCTCAGCAAGTTTTATTTCTTCATCTATCAAAGTCTTACTATTCACATTTATACATAACTGAATATACGATTCATCTGCTACTTTCATAAATGTTGAAATTTCCGGATTAGCTATTACATTTCCACCATAAAGAATTATCTGATCTCCACCATCTGATGCTATTTTTTTTATCAATTCAACGTATAATTCAGGATTTTGTATTTTCACCGGTGAATCGCTAAGACAGACCCAACAAGGCGATGTAATATTCTTGGTTTTTTTAACTTCATCATCTCCAAGCGATATAAACAGTCTGCTTAATTTACATATTTTTTCGTTATAAAGCGATAATTTTTTGCCTACATTAAATTGCTCACTAATGTAAAATTTATCGCTGAATTGTGCTACATCATTGTTTTTCAAAAACTCATAAAATTCTTTTGATGTTTCATTGAACTCATCAGTATCAATAGGCTCTCCTTTTATCCAATCTTTAAAAAGTTTAAAACGTTCACCGTTAATTGAAAAGAAATTATAATCCTCAAAATTAAATAAAGTTGCATCATATTTTCCGTACTCAACACTATATTTATTATTCAATATCATATACTTTTTCATCATTTACCTCTTTTGTTAATATCTAATAATTGCTCTTCTGAGATTCCAGCTTCAAGAAGATTAAATACAAATGTAAATTTTTCACGCATACTTTTTCTTACCTGTTCACAATTTTTTATCTGACTACGCGTAAATTCACCATCATCACCAAGACAAGATGTGAAACAAATAGGACAAAGACGCTTAACAGGACATTTAGAACACACTGGTGCCAGCTTTTTATAATACGCAGTTAGCATATCTGCTATTGCTTGCATGTCAACTCCATCATATACGTTACCAATAGGCCTTGTATTATTTATCTTTTCACAGCTATGTATCTTTCCATCAGGGGCTACACATAATTTGGTTCCTGGAATACACGTTCCGCTTATTGGAGAAAAAGACGGACGTATCTGACTTACCGGAATATTCACAATTCTATTAACTACTTCCATAATGCTGTCAGCATAAAGTAATCTTTCAATTGGTTCAAGTGGCCTTCCGTTTTTAAGATTATCAGTAATCTTTTTCTGAATTTCTTTTTTATAAGCAAAAAATTCTTTCTTTTCCTGATCTGTAAATTGTTTATACCAATCAGTAAACGTATCATTCACCATTGATATTTTAACTATTTCTGGTATATCGTATTCGTTTTGCTTACAAAAATCATTGATTGAATCTAAATCACTTTTCCAATCATAACATCCAATAAATTTAACATTTTTCTTAAAATAATCAAAATTTCGTTCACGAAGGAAACTTATATTTTTCATGATTGTTTCAAAAGTGCCTGATCCATCACAGAATACTCTTAATCTGTCATTTTCTTTTTTATTACCATTAAGTGAAACTGAAAGTGCAAAATTATTATTTATAAGAAAATCTGCAATTTCTTCATTCATAATAGTTCCATTAGTTGTAGCAAGAAAATTAATATTATTATCAAAAAGTTCTCTTGCATAATCAACACACTCTTTAACAAGTTTAAAATTCATTAACGGCTCTCCACCATAAAAACCGAGAAGAGGAAGATGAAGAGCGTTATTTTTAATCTTTATTTTTTGAGTTTCATAAAACATATCTATAGCTCTCTTAGCCGTTTCAAAACTCATAATATTTATTCCATGTTCTCGTTGATTATCATAATTTCCTGAGTAAATACAATATTTACATCTAAGATTACATTTTTCAGTTACAACCAACATCATCTGGTTATAACCGTTATATTTAAGGTATGTGTCAATTTCATCTGCATCAACATTGAATTCATTGTCCACTTCCGAATTTTCATCATAAATAAAATCTATATCATCATGGCTATCTGTAAGTGTAACACTACCATTGTTATCATCGTAAAAGTATCTATTTCCCGAATCAGTTGTAAAATAAAAACCAACCTTGTTATCCATATTTTTCTCCTTTTTTGTAATATATACGCAATATCACATAATCTTTAATTTTAGAATTAGTTATGTGATATTGCTATATATTAATTAGTAATAATTTGTATTATTAATTATGCTGCTCCACCTGCATAACCGGATGCTGTTCCGATTGCGTCCAGGAGAGGGCTTGCTGTGTCAACTGCACACACTCCAAAACATGGTGCAAAGCAAAGAAGACCACAACGCCAAGCTGACTTTGCCATTTTATTTTCCTCCTTCATTTTTAATTTGATTTACATATCACTTTAACTTTTATTATGCTGCTCCACCTGCATAACCGGATGCTGTTCCGATTGCGTCCAGGAGAGGGCTTGCTGTGTCAACCGCACACACTCCAAAACATGGTGCAAAGCAAAGAAGACCACAACGCCAAGCTGACTTTGCCATTTTATTTTCCTCCTTCATTTTTAATTTGATTTACATATCACTTTAACTTTCATTATGCTGCTCCACTTGCATAACCGGATGCTGTTCCGATTGCGTCCATAAGAGGACTTGCTGTATCAACTGCACATACTGCAAAACATGGTGCAAAACAAATAAGACCACAGCGCCAAGCTGACTTTGCCATTTTATTTTCCTCCTTCATTACAAATCACTATAATTGTACACTGCCATACATTTAACTTAAATCATCTAAATATGATGAATAAAAGCTTATGTAAAAGAAACATATATTATTGATGTATATCGTTTCCCTTACTGTGTTTTTATTATATTTTAAATTCTAATTATTATCTATAAAAATCGAGTAAATAATACCGTTTTAAGAGTAAACATACATACACACAATTATTATTTTACTTTTAATATATAAACAGCACATATTCACAAAAAATATCCGATTATACTCATTGAATACAATCGGATATTTTTACTGATATTGTTTTCACTGTTTTATTATGGTACAAAATAATATTTCCTCAAAAACAAAAAAGGACTTTTGCTTTATTTATCTTTCGATCTGAAAATAAGAGATACAGCCAGTCCGAAAAGTATTGCAGCGGTTATACCACCGGAAGCCGCAGTTATACCGCCTGTAAATATTCCGACAAGCCCTTTTTCGGCTACACCCTTCCGTACACCTTCAGCCAGAAGGTGACCGAATCCCGTAAGCGGAACACTTGCACCTGCGCCTGCAAAATCAAGCAAAGGCTGATATAAACCTATCGCTGATAAAATCACGCCTATCACTACAAATGAAACCAGTATTCTTGCAGGAGTAAGCTTGGTATAGTCAATAAGACACTGCCCAACAGCACAAAAGACACCACCGATAAGAAATGCATATAAGTATTCCATAATTATTTTTCCTCCCCTCGTCGAAGTAAAAAATCCCTGTCATTACTGATATGAACCAAATGAGAAATACACGGTATGCTCTCACCCTGCTGAACAAGCATCGGTGACATCAGTGCCCCTGTTGCTGCAAACAATATATTATTTATTTCCTTGTTGAAAAGTTTGGTTAAAAAATATCCACACAAAACACTGGCACTACAGCCACATCCTGAACCACCTGCATGTGTGTCCTGTTTGTAACCGTCAAAAATCATTACTCCGCAATCTTTATGAACATCACATATATCAATGTTTTCTGCACAGAGAAGTTCATGAAGTAGTACGCTTCCAACACTACCAAGATCTCCTGTTATTATAAAATCATAATCTCTCGGTTTTGTACCTGTCGCCTCAAGATATCTTTTTATCGTATCGGCTGCTGCAGGTGCCATTGCGGCACCCATATTATTTGCATCTTTTATCTGAAAATCTGTTATCTTCCCTACTGCACCTCCAAGGACAAAGGGAGCATTTCCCGTGCCGGACAATATAACTGCACCGGAGGCTGTGCATGTCCATTGTGATGACGGTGTTCTCTGGCCTCCGTATGATAAGGGAAAACGAAACTGTCTCTCCGCTGTTGAAAAATGTGATGATGTAACATTCAGCGAGTACTCTGCATATCCGCCATTGACAGCCATTGACGACAGCATAAGTCCTTCTGCCATTGTCGAGCACGCTCCATATACCCCCAGAAAAGGTATATTAAAATCACGAAGCCCATAGGTACTTCCTGTACACTGATTTATAAGATCTCCCGCAAACAAAATATCTATACTGCTCGCATCAAGTCCCGCTTTTTTCAGTGCAAGCTGAACAGCAGTTTTCTGAAGACGACTTTCTGCCTTTTCCCATGTTTCCTCTCCAAAGTAAGAATCTTCACAACACTCATCAAAATATTCGCCAATAGGTCCCTGACTTTCCTTTTTCCCTGCAACAGATGAAAAAGCCTTTATTGACGGTGGTGAAGAATAACGAAAAATCGCCCTTTTAATGTTCTCTTTCATTTTTTATCACTTCTTTTTATTCGATTTTCAACAAACAACTTACTGATTGTTGATAAATCTATTGTTCTCATTTCAAATAAATATATTCATTGTCTTATAATTCTGTACGACAGTAAAATGTAAATTAAAGGTAAAATCGTTGCATAAATCTGAAATATATTATATAATTATATAGATATCCCTGACAAGACCGCAACACCGGGAATATCATATAAAAATATACTTTGCGGAGAAAAGAGTTTTAAATATGGTTATTATTGAAATGGAAAACGGTAAGAAGATCAAACTGGAACTTTATCCTGATGTTGCTCCTATTACAGTTGAAAACTTTGAAAAGCTTGTAAACAGCGGTTTTTATAACGGACTTACATTTCACAGAGTAATTCCGGGATTTATGATCCAGGGTGGTTGTCCTGAAGGTACAGGAATGGGTGGCCCCGGCTGGCATATCAAAGGTGAATTCCTTGCAAACGGCGTAAAAAATGATCTCAAACACACAAGAGGCGTTATCTCTATGGCAAGATCAGGAATGCCTGACTCAGCAGGTTCACAGTTCTTTATCATGCACGAAGATGCTCCACACCTCGATGGTCAGTACGCAGCTTTTGGTAAGGTAATCGAAGGCATCGAAGCAGTTGATGAAATAGCAGCTGTTGATACAGACTACTCCGACAAGCCACTTACACCACAGGTTATAAAGTCAATTACTATAGCATAAAAAAACAAGGACATATTTCCTTCATGACAAGGAAATATGTCCATTTTTTTATTACTTGTAACGCTTTACTACATCTTCTTTGAGTACTTCATATGTTATAAAGTCATTTGAATTTTCAGAGTCAGGCTTGTACTGTATAGTCATCTTTTCCCAGTCGCCATTAACTTCAAAAGGAACTATACCTTCTATACTCTCACCTGTTTTAAGAGTTGCATCATATCGTTTATAATCCGGATAAGCAATAGAACCGTTAGCAGCTGATATTGCAGAATACATATCCTCAACTGCTTTTCCGTCTACTGATATCTTAAAGTCATCAAGCATCCATATTGTTACATCTTCACTACCATTATTTTTCGCAGAAAATACAAAAGCGTAACACACTGTACCATCAGTCATATCAGCTGCAGTCTGACCTATCTCAACAAACCTTATATCCATCTGCTTTTTCTCGTACTTAAACTCATCACCGATGTTTGCTTTAAATTCCTCACCGGGTCCAAGTACCTTTTTTGGAGCCTCAGTAACAACAGCGTTTTTATCAGTTGTTACTGTTGTCTTCTTTTCTTTCGAACAACCCGCAAAACTCGACAGCACGAGAGTACTGAGAAGTGCAAGCGCTAAAATCTTTTTTTTCATCGAATTCCTCCTGATTAAAAAAAAATACAGTTTCACATACATCTATTTTATCATGAATTATGATATATTTCAATCCCTTAAAAGAATAATCTATATATATTAAAAAAATGTATTTTTAACAAAGAAAAATCCCCATAAAAACTTACAGGGACTTTTCATCATGTATTATCAAACATCTTCATTTGACAATTATTCAGCGTTTGGAGCTGAAACAGGACAAACACCTGCACATGCACCGCATTCTACGCAAGCATCAGCGTCGATTACGTACTTACCGTCACCAGCTGTGATAGCGTTTACCGGGCATTCGCTTTCGCAAGCGCCACAAGCGATACATTCATCAGAAATAACGTATGCCATCTTTTTTACACCTCCATGTGCATTTATTGATAGAAAAAAATCTACTATATAATATTGTAACAACTATTCACTCAAATTGCAAGAGGATATTTAAAAAAAATCTTGATTCTGTGATTATAAGGAACAGTCATGCCGTAAAAAATACAGCATGACTGACAGTATAATTTATCTTGTTATTTATTTTCCCAGAATTCAACATTTCCGTTTTCATCAAAATAAACTGTTTGCTTTGTAACGTTATATATTACATTATCCTCGATAATCAAAGGTGTTGAGCGCCACTCTTTTGCCATACCCAGAACGTTAAGACATTCTTTTTCCATATCTGCTGTATATGTATTTTTAAGATAGAATATTATCTCATCACCCTCTGACAATGTATCGCCTCTCTCAATTATTGTAAGACGATCTCCCATGTGATATGGTGCTCTGTCGTTGTTAGTCTTAACTTTTCCGATAACTCCCTTATAAATATTGTCACTGATTTTTGTTACATTTTCAAAACATCCGTCAAATCCGTAATAATCAAGAAGCCAGATCGTTTCACCTGTTTCTTTATCATTATCTCCTGCACTATAGTCATTAAATTCTCCGTAAAATGTGCCGTCATCGTTAAGCTTTAAAAATTCTGCCCAGCCACCGACACCTGTATGCCATGTAAATACATTATCAATATTTTCAAAAGGATCTGCATCTTTGTAAAAATTAATATGGAACCATTTTATCCAGCCATAATAATCACCATCATCAGAATCCCAGCATTCATACCATGTATCGCCATGTGAATTGACTACATTTTTCGCAGTGATATGCCATTTCCCTTCTATAGGCCAGTATTTTTCTTCCGGACCATATTCAAGAACATATGATGATGCATATCCATAGATTCCACTACATGTGTCGCCTTTTAACTCTGTTTCAAGTTTCTGAGGCACTGCTCTCTTAGGGCCCGGAGTGATATACTTCATATTTACATGAGACGGATCGAACTTAATAACATCACCACCACTCTTATGAGACACTGAAACCTCATTGTTGTTCATATCAATATTGTAAATATTATCTACCTCTCTGTCAAGATGCTCAAATTCACTTCCGAAAATATCTGAAAAATACAACTGTTCACCTGTATCGCTATCAAACATGTAACGATGAGCTCCGTCTATCTTTCCGATATCTCCGTAAGTAACGTTCAGATATGAATAACTGACAGTTTTGAATGTTTGGGAAATGATTGTTTTTCCTCCATGTTGCCATTCATTATCACGAATTTCTTTTAATCTTTCAAATATCTTGTCATATACTTTGGCATGATTTTCAACTTCCTCAGGTGTGTGGAATGCCGAGCCTACAACTTTCTGACGTATCTCACCGGTTCCATCGTCTTCTGTAACAACTTCCCATTCATCTCTTAAGTACTCGTCATGTATATGGATGCTATCTGGAATACATACATTGTTCATATCAAAATATTCACCGGTAACCATGTAATCAGGCAAATAATAAGAGCCATATTCTATCAGTCGATTCTCGGAAAGATACGGATTTTCATTGTTAAGCATAAGATTATTTATAGAAAATGTATCAACTGTACCTGTCAGACCTATAAAATCCGTTTTTATATATTCAGAAGGTGAACTGCTGATATTTAAAGCAACTGCATTGTTTACAAGCGGAACAAAATCCATATCCTTATAGAAAAGATCGGAGAAATTTTCTATCTTTCTGTTGTTTATAATGTCGTAATTAAGTACAGCGACATTTTTACACTCATTTGTATACTCGCCTGCATATTCTATTATACTTATTGACATATATCCGTTTAAAGCATATATATTAATATTTGTACCCTTTCCAAAATCATCAAGAACAGATTCTAATTCACTGTTTATTGTTTTTTCAAAATCCTTGTTCTTTAAAAAGTCTATACTGTATTTCACACCATTGTAAGTATTATTGCGTACAAACAGAGAACCCTTTTCAGAAGGCTTGTAGTCAGCAGATCTTTCCTTTCCTGTGCCGACTGCTGTATATGGCTTTAACCTGTCAGGGTATTTTACATCGGAGATCGGTACATATCCGTTTTCAAGCACACATTTCTGGCCTTCTTCAGATGTCGCCCATTTTACAAAATCAAGTGTATCTTTTGAAGCTTTATCTGTATACATTATAAATGTATTGCTCAGAAGAGGATATGTATTGTCTGCCATAGTTTCTCTTGATGGCTTTACTCCGTCCACTGCAATAAATTTTACATCTGAAGAATTTTCATACATCTGTGCTGCGTATGAATACACAGAGTAACCGATAGACTGTACAGAATTATCATAAATTGCTATAGCGTCCATAAGTGAACCCATTGCACCGATAGTATATTCTTTAGGCGGAGCCATAAGTTCATATCCGCTCATAAAGTCGATCATATAGTTCTGACTTCCCGAATCATTATTTCTCTGATATGGAACTATCTTTTCATCATTTCCGCCAACTTCTTTCCAGTTTGTGATTTTTCCCGAATAGATATCTCTTATCTGCTGTTGTGTAAGCGAATCAACAGGGTTGTCCTTGTTTACCACGAAAACAAAACTTTCCTTTGCAACCGGTGCAAGATTAAGTTTTACCCCTGCTTTTTGAGCGTCTTTCTGCTGTGATTCTGAAATAGGTACTGTAAAGATCAGATCATTTTCGCCCGAAAGAAGTAGCTGAAATGACTCATGTGTTTTGTGGTGATTTACGATACTTCTTGCATCAGCATAACTTATTCCCAGCATCTCTGACTTGAAACCTGCCTCTAGCGGAATAGCAGAAGTAGAGCCGTCCATTTTTGGCATATTTTTAACTGACCAGATTTTTGCATCATTAAGAAGTGCTTTTTTGAGCATAATAAAATCATGGATATCTTTCTTACCGTCACGATTTATATCTGACTGATAATCTGAAGCCATTTTTACATCAGAACCAAGCAAATGCATCTTGTATCTTGAAAGGTCAAAAACAGACAGTACACCATCATTATTTACGTCACCGCAAACACCAAGAGAATTAATGTCAAATACCTCTTTTTCACCTGTATCAACACTTTCGGCACTGCATACATTCATAAATCCTGCACCGTTTACTGCAAGTGAAGCAATAATTATAAGTGTTTTAACGTTTATTTTTTTCATAATATTTCTCCGTTTCCATACAAATATTTTTTCCTGACATTCCCTTAAAATGCCCCTTCAATAATAAAGACAGAGAAAATAAAAAAAGGTTACATAAATTTTTAAGAAAAATTTTTTTATATCTTTATCTGAAAAAATCCTGATTTCTGTTGATACATTTTTTCATTGAAACAGGCTAACAATAGTGTTATAATTATAGTAAACGAAAGGAATGATAATATTATGTATATTGATTTTCATACGCATGCTTTTGCAGACAGTATAGTAGAGCGTGCAATGGCAAACTTATCAAAAACCAGTGCCAAATATGGTATCCGTGCACATACCGACGGAACTGTAAACGGTCTTAAAGAAAAACTTCTTTCGTGTGATGTAAGCGGTGCTGTTATTTTGCCGATAGCAACCAAACCAACACAGCAGACAACTATAAATAACTGGGCTGCCTCATTAAAAGGCGACTTCTTCTACCCTTTCGGAAGCGTTCACCCACAGGCAGAAGACAGGCTTGAAGAACTTGAACGCATAAAGGAACTTGGTCTTTACGGAATAAAACTCCACCCTGATTATCAGGACTTTTTTGTAGATGATGAAGAACTAATACCGGTGTATAAAAAATGTGCAGAACTTGATCTGCCTGTACTGATACATTCGGGGTTTGATCCGCTTTCACCTGACCTTATCCATTGTATGCCCGATGCCGCCGCAAGAGCATTTGACAAAGTACCTGATATGACTATGATACTGGCTCATGGCGGTGCTATGAACGAATGGGACGATGTTGAAAAATACCTTGTCGGTAAAAAAGGAAACCTTTATTTTGACGTTGCAGTTATTGCCGGAAGAATAAAGCCCGATCAGTTACTTCGTATAATAAAAAATCATGGTGTTGAAAGAATACTTTTTGGCTCTGACTGTCCATGGGATACACCCGCAAATGAAATAGAAATGATTAAAGCACTTCCTCTCACAGATGAAGAAAAAGATATGATTTTTTACAAAAATGCACTTAAACTGCTTAAGTTAAACAAATAAGTTTTCAACATACATCCTCTTTCGAATCAGCTAAAATAATTGTTTATTTGTTTAAAATGAGGAGAAAATTGTTGAAAACGCTTATAAACATAGACTTTCAACGTAGATTTCCACAGTTTCCACATAGTTTTCAACAGTATGTTGTGAAATTAATTTTTAAAAGTAAGTTATAATCATATATCACTCCGAATATATTTGTACCAAAGACTATCTGAATCGGAGGAAATATACGTGACAGGACTTACTTCCAATGAAGCCGCCAAGCTTCTTCAAAAAAACGGATACAATACTTTTTCAACAGATACAAAATCAAAACCGCTGAAAATATTTGCAAATCAGTTCAAGGATATTATGGTACTGATTTTGATAGCAGCTACCATAATATCTGTGTTTCTTGGCGAAATTTATGACTCGGTAACTATCATACTCATAGTTATGCTTAATGCAATACTGGGATTTATACAGGAGTACAAAACCGAAAAAACACTTGAAGAATTAAAAAAAATGACATCTCCTACAGCAAGAGTTTACCGCAACGACATTCTCACAACGATAAATGCAGACGAACTGGTTGTAACTGACGTTATCGAACTTGAATCAGGCGACAGGATCCCCGCCGACTGCGTTTTCCTTAATGCTTCCGGAGTCTTTTGTGAAGAATCAATTCTTACAGGAGAATCCGCCGCAGTTTCAAAAAATGCCGGAGACCCCGATACAACTGATAATTCTCTGAACCGTCCTGAAATCGCTTATGCAGGAACTGTTATGACAAAAGGTCACGCCAAAGCAAAGGTCATCGCAACAGGCAAAAACACTCAGATGGGTAAAATATCAAGCATGATATCGGAAATAGAACCTGAGCTGACTCCACTTCAGAAAAAACTTGCTGAACTCGGAAAAACCGTTGCTTTTATCTGTATAGCCATATGCATAATAGTTTTTCTTGCAGGCATCATAAGAGGCGAAGAAATATTCACAATGCTTATGACAGGAATAACTATTGCCATAGCCGCTATTCCCGAAGGCCTTCCCGCAACAGTAACGATCGCACTCGCCCTTGCCGTTAACCGTATGCTAAAGCAAAAAGCTCTTGTAAATAAACTTCATTCGGTTGAAACTCTTGGCTGTACATCAGTAATATGTTCCGACAAAACAGGTACTATCACTGAAAACAAGATGACTGTTACAAATATCTTTACAAACATGGAAGAATACTTTGTCGAAGGCAAAGGCTACAGAATATCCGGCTGTATCAAAAATAACGAAGATACCGTTGTAAATACAGCAAATACTCCGGCTCTTAAAAATCTGCTTATATCAGCTGTACTATGCAACAACTCAACCATCTCAACTTCACAGCCGATAAATTCACGAAACCGCTCTTCTGTAAAAGCCATGGGTGAATGGACGGTCACAGGTGATCCTACAGAAATAGCGCTCCTTATTGCAAGTGCAAAAGGAAATATCAACAGTAATGATATAAAAAATCAGTTTTCTGTTATAGGCGAGATCCCTTTTGACTCACAAACAAAATGCATGACTGTCACCGTGAGATATCCTGACGGAACAAAAGCCTACATATCAAAAGGCGCACCTGATGTGATACTGAAAAAATGTTCATTTATAGACCTTGACGGCAGGATCCAGCCTCTTACACCTCTTATAAGAAAAAAGATCGAATCCAGGATACTGTCTTATTCAGATAACGCTTTGCGTGTGCTTGCTTTTTCAACAAAAGTTTTTTCAGATGTTGAAAGCAGTGAAAGCGGTATGACATTTACAGGTCTTATGGCAATGGTCGATCCTATACGAAAAGAGGCAAAAAAAGCAATAAAAATATGCGCCAAAGCTAATATACGTACTGTAATGATAACAGGTGACCACAGAAATACTGCCATGGCTATAGCCCGTGAAGCCGGTATACTCGGTAATAAAAAAGCTATAACAGGTGCGGAACTTGATAATATGAGTGATAGTATGCTTCTTGAATCTCTTGACGATTATTCAGTATTTGCAAGAGTAAATCCGTCACATAAGCTAAGACTTGTAAAAGCATACAAACAAAAAGGTCATATAGTAACAATGACAGGTGACGGCGTAAACGATGCTCCGGCAATAAAGGAAGCAAATGTCGGGGTTTCTATGGGTATAACAGGCACCGATGTAACTAAACAGGCAGCAGATGTGATACTTCTTGATGACAACTTTGCAACACTGGTAAAAGCCGTAGGTCAGGGACGATGCATCTACTCAAACATAAGAAAGTTTGTGAGATACCTGCTTTCATGCAACATAGGTGAAGTCATAACCATGTTTATCGGCATACTTATCGGTTATCCTATAGTTCTGCTTCCTACTCAGCTTCTGCTCGTAAATCTCATAACAGACGGTCTGCCTGCTATAGCACTTGGCCTTGAACCGCTTGATGAACGTGAAATGAATAAACCGCCAAGAAAATCAGACGAAAGCTTTTTTGCAGGCGGACTTATGAGCAAAATAATATTTCGTGGTATCATGATAGGGCTTTGTACTCTAGGAAGTTTTTCAAATACACTTCGCATAACAGGAAGCCTTGAACATGCACGTACATCAGCACTGCTTACCCTTGTAAGCTCACAGCTTATACATGTTTTTGAATGCAAATCCGAAACCGGAAATATCTTCACAGTAAACTACTTTAACAACCCGAAACTTTTCATTGCTGTCCTTGTATCTGCTGTTGCAGTAATGGCCGCTATATATTTTCCGCCACTGATGAAAGTCTTTTCAACTGTTGCCTTGTCAAATAAGACACTGATATCAGCTGTAGGATTTGCACTTATCATTCCTATCGCAAACTGTTTTTTCAACAAAAGCAAAAAATAATGTTTAAAACTAAAGGAGTTTTTAAAAATGGGTCCATACTATTATGTTGTTTTAAAAATCGAAGGCGAATACGCAACTTTAAAAAGAACAGATATAGAAACTGACGATACAATGTTTATAGCTCTCGCACTGCTTCCTTTCGGAACAGATACAGGAAGCAGACTTGTGTGGGAAAACTTAGAGTATTCTCTTATATCATAAACGTAAGATAAAATTGAAAATATGGCTCTCCTTTTAAGGAGATCTGTCAGCGACGCTGACTGAGAGATAAACAGCCGTACACATCTGAAATTTTTTTTGATGTGTACGGCTGTTCATTTTTAACTGTTTAATCCGAAACTTATGGACAATGCGTCGTCAACCTTATGCATAGATGTATTGTCAAGCTCTCCCATGCGTTCTTTAAGACGCCTTTTGTCTATAGTACGTATCTGTTCAAGCAGTATAACGCTGTCTTTTGCAAGACCATACTGCATTGCATTAAGTTCTATATGAGTTGGCAGCTTTGCTTTATCTCTCTGGCTTGTTATGGCTGCCGCTATTACTGTCGGGCTGTGTTTGTTGCCAACATCATTCTGAACTATAAGTACAGGTCTTATTCCTCCCTGCTCTGAACCTACTACAGGGCTCAGATCTGCGTAATAAATTTCACCTCGTCTGACCGACATATGAATTTCCCCCTTTTATGCATTTATAAAAATGAATTTACAAATATATTATTACCTCAAAATCATTTTTTTAATCAAAGATTTAATCACAGTAAGCAAAAAATATATTTTTCATTTACTGTAAGCCGATAAGCACAAATCCAACAGAGTCAGCGTATGTGCAAGGCAATAAATACTAATATATCATATGCATACATCAATCCATATGTGCCATGATACTTTTTAAAACGACAAAAACCACGGTTTTATATGCAAAACCGTGGTCTTATTTGTTTTATATCTGTGCAGAATAGTTCGGAGCTTCTTTTGTAATGTAAATATCGTGCGGGTGACTTTCTTTAAGTCCTGCACCTGTTATACGTACAAAGCTTGCCTTTTCATGAAGTTCCGGAATAGTTTCACATCCGCAGTAACCCATACCTGAACGGATACCACCAACGAGCTGGTAAATTGTATCGCAGAGAGGTCCCTTGTAAGGTACACGACCTTCAACGCCTTCAGGAACGAGTTTCTTTGTATCCTTGCCATCCTGGAAATATCTGTCCTTTGAACCGCATTCCATAGCACCCATACTTCCCATTCCTCTGTATACCTTGAATGATCTGCCCTGGAATATTTCTGTTGCACCCGGAGCTTCTTCACAACCTGCAAGGAGTGAACCGAGCATTACAACGTTTGCGCCTGCTGCAAGAGCCTTTACGATATCTCCCGAATACTTGATACCACCGTCGGCAATAACCGGAACACCGTGTTTCTGTGCAACTGCTGCAACATCATATATTGCTGTTATCTGTGGTACACCGATACCTGCAACAACTCGTGTTGTACAGATAGAACCAGGACCGATACCAACTTTAAGTGCATCTGCGCCTGCTGCGATAAGTTCTTCAGCAGCAGCTGCTGTTGCTATATTTCCTGCTATTACAGGTGTGTTCGGGAATTTTTCCTTTATGAGCTTTAAGCACTTGATGATATTTGCACTGTGACCATGAGCTGAGTCAAGTACAAGTACGTCAACCTGAGCTTCGATAAGAGCACCTGCTCTTTCAAGAACGTCATTTGTTACGCCGATAGCAGCACCACAAAGGAGACGACCCTTGTCATCTCTTGCAGAGTTAGGGAACTCTACAGCTTTTTCTATATCCTTTATAGTGATAAGTCCCTTGAGGTAACCTTCTTCATCTACGAGAGGAAGTTTTTCGATCTTATGTTTACGAAGAATGCCCTGTGCTTCTTCAAGAGTTGTACCAACTGAACCTGTTACAAGATTATTCTTAGTCATTACATCGCCGATCTTTGAATCAAGGTCAACCATGAATCTCATATCACGGTTTGTGATGATACCTACAAGTTTGCCCTTGCTGTCTACGATCGGAACACCTGATATCTTGTACTTTGCCATAAGTTCTTCAGCGTCACGTACTATATGATTTTCAGTAAGGGAAAATGGATTTACGATAACTCCGTTTTCTGAACGCTTAACTTTATCTACTTCATCTACCTGTTTTTCGATCGACATATTTTTATGTATGATACCTATTCCGCCCTCACGAGCCATAGCTATAGCCATTTTGGATTCTGTTACTGTATCCATTGCCGATGCCATTACAGGCGTATTTAATTTTATGCTCTTAGTCAGGTATGAACCGAGTTTTATCATGTTCGGTGTAACGTCAGACTTGGCCGGTATGAGTAAAACATCATCAAATGTTAAACCCTCTTTTTCAAACTTATGATTGAAATCACTAAGCATAAAAACACTCTCCCTTAAAAGTTATATTTCTATTAGAATACTCTATTTTAATTGTTTTGTCAAGATAAAACCGCAAATTTTAATAGTTAGACAAATACATTGAATTTTTACAGTTACTATTGTGCTATTATTCTTATTGTACTCAATATCCCGATATCTTTATATATTACTGCTCAGGTGTAAGTTTTTCCTTTTTCATATATGGAACAAGTGCCTTTGGAATGTTTACAGAACCGTCAGCATTGAGGTTGTTTTCCAAAAATGCGATAAGCATTCTCGGAGGTGCAACAACGGTGTTGTTAAGTGTGTGTGCAAAGTAGTTTCCGTTTTCGCCTCTTACTCTTATATCCAGTCTTCTTGCCTGTGCATCACCGAGGTTTGAACAGCTTCCTACTTCAAAATATTTCTTCTGTCTTGGTGACCATGCTTCAACGTCAACAGACTTAACTTTAAGGTCTGCAAGGTCGCCCGAACAACATTCGATCGTACGTACAGGAATATCAAGTGAACGGAAAAGATCAACCGTATTTTTCCAGAGTTTTTCAAACCATTCCTTGCTTTCTTCAGGCTTACATACTACGATCATTTCCTGCTTTTCAAACTGGTGGATACGATAAACGCCTCTTTCTTCGAGTCCGTGAGCACCCTTTTCCTTACGGAAACATGGTGAGTAACTTGTAAGTGTATATGGAAGTTTTTCTTCAGGATTTATAGTATCTATAAACTTACCGATCATAGAGTGTTCACTTGTTCCTATAAGATAGAGGTCTTCGCCTTCGATCTTGTACATCATAGCGTCCATTTCAGCAAAACTCATAACACCTGTTACTACGTTGCTTCTTATCATAAACGGAGGAATGCAGTATGTAAAACCTCTCTCTACCATAAAATCTCTTGCATATGCGAGTATCGCAGAATGAAGAACAGCTATATCGCCCATAAGGTAATAGAAACCGTTTCCTGATACTTTTCTTGCACTGTCAAAATCTATACCATTAAGTTTTTTCATGATATCTTCATGATATGGCACTTCAAAATCAGGAACAACAGGATCACCGAATTTTTCAAGTTCTACGTTTTCGCTGTCGTCTTTACCTATCGGAACAGACGGGTCAATGATATTAGGAATTATCATCATTGTCTTTGTAAGCTTTTCTTCAACTTCTTTTTCTTCTGCTGAAAGAGCATCAAGACGGTCTGCCTGAGCTTTTACCTGAGCTTTTGCTTCTTCGGCTTCATCTTTTTGGCCCTGACGCATAAGTTCACCTATCTGCTTTGAAAGCTTATTTCTGTTAGCTCTGAGAGCTTCAACTTCCTGCTTTATTTCACGATTTCTTTTATCAAGTGCTATAGCCTCATCTACAAGAGGAATTTTATTGACTTTCTTTATCTTACCCTCTTCTATTATTTCTATGTCCTGAAACTTATTTCTTATATTCTGTTTTACTATTTCAGGATTTTCTCTGACAAATTTAATATCTAACATACTGATTACTCACTTTCAAATTTTTTTTAATTTTTATTTTGCAAGTTTATCTGCTAAAGCTCTGAGATCTTCTCTGTCGTAGAACTCAAGAACAAGAGTTCCCTTGTCATTGCCTTTGTGTTTTACGCTAACTTTTCTGCCGAGAATATCTTTAAGACTTATTTCCATTTCCTGATAATAAACATTTGCTCTGTTTTTTTCGTCATCATCATCTGCTGACTTTGAGCGTTTCATTCCTGTTACTATCACTTCAAGCTGTCTTACTGTAAGACGCCCCTGTGCCACTCTGTCTGCAAGCTCCATAAGTATCACTTTGTCTTCAACGCCAAGCAGTATCTTGGCATGTCCTACTGTGACAAGCCCTTCCTTCAGATATTCCTGAACTTCTTCCGGAAGATTCAAAAGGCGCATAAGATTTGAAACAGATGATCTTGATTTGCCAAAAAGCTTACCGAGTTCCTCCTGCTTCATATTGTACGTCTCAACAAGCTCTTTATATCCGCTTGCCTCTTCTATAGGGTTGAGATCTTCACGCTGAAGATTTTCTATAAGTGCAAGCTGCATAGCTTCTGCGTCACTGAGTTCTTTTATTATGACAGGAATTTCTTCCATAGCAAGCATCTTTGCAGCTCTCCAGCGACGTTCACCTGCAACTATCTGATATGAATTGTTATACGGACGAACAAGCAGCGGCTGTATTATTCCGTGTTCTTTTACCGATTCTGCAAGAGACGCTATAGCTTCTTCATTAAAGTTTTTTCTCGGCTGTAATCTGTTCGGCTCTATTTCTGAAACTCTAAGAGTCTTTTTGACCTGTATATCAGATGAGTTATCATCAAACAAAGCCCCCAGTCCCATTCCGAGACCACCTCTTTTTACTGCCACTCTATCACTTCCTTCCGCTTCTTATAAGAAATTATCCAAAAAATAAAAATTTAGTTTTTAGCTTTTTTCTTAAATCCTATTCCGAATTTCTTTTTCGGCTTTTCTTCGTATTTCTCACCAAGCATCTCCATTCCAAGTCGTGCATAAGCCTCTGCACCTTTTGAGCTCTTGTCATAGTACATAACAGGCATTCCATGACTGGGAGCTTCGGAAAGTCTTACATTTCTTGGAATAGTTGTTTCAAACACACTATCAGGGAAATGCTTTTTAACTTCATTTACAACCATATTTGTAACATTAAGACGAGGATCATACATAGTAAACAACAAACCTTCTATCTGTAATGAAGGATTGTCATTTGCACGGACGTGCTTTATGATCTCATTTAACTGTGAAAGCCCCTCAAGTGAGAAAAACTCGCACTGTAGCGGAATAAGTACGCTGTCTGCCGCAACCAGACCATTTAATGTAATAAGACTGAGTGATGGCGGACAATCTATAAATATGTAATCATATTCATGCTTACATGATAATATCTGCATTTTCAGACGTTTGAGCCTGCTGTCAAGGTCCATTATTTCTATTTCCGCACCTGCAAGCGCAGAAGTGGAAGGCACTACATATATATTTTCAAACTCCGTATATACCGCAGCTTCCTGAACACCTGCCCTGCCTATAAGCAGATCATAGGAAGAGTACTTTACAGATTTTTTTCTTATACCAAATCCGCTTGTTACGTTACCTTGTGCGTCAATATCAATGCATAGAACTTTTTTGTTCCTGCTTCCGAGAAATGCAGCAAGATTTATTACAGTGGTGGACTTACCTACTCCACCTTTCTGATTTGCAACTGCAATCACCTTACCCACAAAAATCTTCCTTTCAGATAATAATTGACTATTTATTATTATAACACAAATTCTTAGTAGTGTAAAGAAAAAATAATACAAACAACACTCAATTTTTCACATAATATCTATCGGAAAATCAATACTGTGATATTTAAATGTTCCACGTGGAACATTAAGAATGTTGATGCCCGAGTTTTACACTTTGAGTACAAAAAACAGTTCTAAACCACGTAAAACCTAATTGTAAACAATTTATTAATTGTTATTGCAAGTTATTGCATTTTCGCTTGAAATATGATATAATATATTTACATCTATTCATCAAGGGGGGGATCGCAATGATATCAAAACACAAAATAAAATATAAAGACGGAACATATAAAACAAATGTCAGAATTGTAGAAGGATATCGCCCAGGTCCGGGTATGGCTCCTAAACAAAGACAAATAAAAAATCTAGGTTACGCAGAAGACTA
>JAGAKZ010000073.1 GCA_017848115.1 Oscillospiraceae bacterium | reverse complement strand
CATCCATAAATATTCACCACTAGCAGTTACGTCATAAGTAGCATAGGTATTTATATTCATATATCTTCTTGGCTGTGCATATGCAGGGAAATCTTCAAGGAAAACCATCTCTAAAGTTTCAAGGTGAGGGTGAGCTTCCTTTACTTTGTGTTCAACCCACATCATCAATTTCCTTTGAGCGTCGTAGCGAGTTTTAAAATGTTCGTATGTCTCGTAGTATTTATCATGTCTGTATACCGTCTTAGTAAATCGTCCATAGTTCATACCACGTATAATAACATGACTATCTAAATCTTCTTCTATAATACAGCCACCTTTTGCGGCAACAACAATCCTTCTGGCTAGCATTTCGTCGAGAACATATTTGGGGTTTAGATATTTTCGAGAGTCGTACATTTCTACAATATCTATTTTCAATTCTTCTTCTAATATCTTTAGGGCAAGCTCTTGTGTTTCTTCTGGTCTGCTTCGCCAATAGTCGTCAAGAGATTTTGAATACGCTTTGTTTAACTCCGCCCGTACTTTATTCCAGTAGGCAAACTCTTCATCTCTTTTCTTTTCCCCTGCCTTATATGTAATCAAATCATAGACTATTTCAAATAAAGACTTAACTATGTATCCTACAAAACAAAGGGCTAAACCTACAATACTAAAGACTAAATCCATTAACCCTTCGCCTCCTCAAGGTAAGAGACGGCTTCTCCGATACTGTCAAGGGCATCTTCGAGAGACTGAATACAGTCCTCCATAACACTACCTTTTTCACTATCTTGTAAATTTTCAGGGAGATTATCATATGCGTCTTGTTCTTCCGAGAGTATATCTCTAATTATATCGAGGAGTGGTTCAAGGTGGCTTATCGCCTTATCTATACGAGAACGTCTTTTATTATTCATATAACCCCCTATATTACTTGGTTATCTTCGGAAATGTAAACGAAAGGATAATACTACCATTAGAACTAGTACCCTTTTTCACACCAAATCTTATACACCTCTTCAATAAATCCGTAAATACGACAAGATATTCAGTGTCGCCATAAATCTCACATTCTACGTCTAGAGTAACTGTTTTGTCTTCATTGATGCGAAACAAAATACCCTGCACAAATGTTACAGTATCTTCAAACAAACGGTCTAAACAATAACAGTAAGAATTGATAAGTATATCTACAGCATGAATATCAAAGCACTCCGTAGAGTTTGCTATAAAGTTTTTAACTTCTTCAGTACAAAGTATATCATTAACAGTTTCCATTATCTCTTGCCCGCCTCGCTTACTAAAATTCCTGTATCATTAAAACCAAAGACGATTTCTATACCTCCATCTAAAAGACGTGCGATATCAAACGAATCCGAATCTTCCAGAATATTTATTAACCATGTTAAATCACTCCACTCTACGCCATCCGCAAAGAATGTGATATTTATACAAGAGTATGTATTATCTATTTTAGAAGGAATATTACATTTAACATCAACATCACCTTTATCTATACATAACGCTTTAAGCTTCTTGTAATGTTCTAGAATAACCCTTATTTTTTCTGGGTTTAATATTGTAGGTGTTTCCTGTTTTTGTTTAATATATTCTTTATAACATTCAACAAAAACTTCTTGTTCTTCTTTACCCAAAAAACCAAGCATATCATCATAATTCCTATCCATACATTCTTACCTCCAACCAAATTCTTATTTTATAACCGTTACATTCGACATTAACAATCGAATTTTGTTCGACGCTTCATTTTGTCCGTTTTTGTCTAAGCTACTTGCGTTTGTGTAACCTCCGCAATCATTCATATTACTTGAGCAATACTATACGCCTGAAATTTTATCATGTTATTCGTCTACCTTATAACACCTGCGGTAACCCTCTGTAATTATCATAACATAAAATTAACCATAATTCAACAGTTTGATTTGTCAATCACTGCCCACTCTTTCATTCTTGCACCACATACACTACAATAATTACTACTTTGTTCTGATGTACTCCCACAGTTGCTGCAATATATGCTACCATCTAGCTCTTCAGCCCATCTTCCCTGTAAGTCGGTACGACTAAACTTTGTGGCAAATAATGGTGTTGCCGTGTTATTATTTTGTCCTTCATCGCCTTGCAAGACCTCCCCCGTTAAGAGCAGTAATCTTCCTCTCATATCTGCTGCATTTACAACATCGGGTTCGGGCAGTATTGGACTTTGCTTTGTTTGGCAAGCCCGTCCGCCCTATATTGCCTTATATGCAGTTTCTGTTCGTCAGACCGAGAGTTTGCTACGGGCTTACTTCATACTCCACCTCACGATGGACGCACTTGCCTTTCGCTAACAGTTCCTACTGCCAAGCCTGTAGTGGACTTTCACCACCAAGTTACTGCCCATTCAGGGTAAACCAAAAATGAGCAAATCACGTATATGCGTGGTTTGCTCGTTTTTGGTGTAAAACTCGGGTTATAACATAAGATGCGCCGATTTGCAAGTGCTAAGAATAACATTTTTCTTTATTTTTAGTAAAAAAACAAGCAGTATACGTTCTACTGCCTGTTTTTAATCATATCAAAAATACATTAAGAAAGTGTCATTGTATTAACCGCCAAAATTACAACGCTAGTGGCTATCATTACAATACCAACTACTCGGTTTAAAGTTTTGGCATTTGCTTTGTTAGCGATTTTCGCAGCAATTCTCGCCCAAAGCAATGTAAAGAGAACACACAACACAAGACAAAGAATATCGGGTACTCCGCCTATTACAAAATGACTGATACCTCCGGTAAGAGCAGTGAACGCCATAATAAATACACTTGTACCGACCGCCATGTGCATAGGATAACTGAGAAAAGAAGTAAGAACCAGCAACAACATCATTCCACCGCCTGCACCTACAAAACCACATATAAAGCCAACAAATATACCACCGATAATTGCTTTGATCAATCTGCTTTTCTGAGAACTTTCTTCTAATTGCTCTCTTGTTTTGTTCACCGGCTTCAAAAGGAATCGCAATCCGATAATGATAAGCGCTATCTGCATTGTGCCACTCATAGTCTGCTCCGGCATAAAACTTGCAACAAAACTTCCGAGCATAGTTACAATAAGAACACTTATAAGTAACGGCAAACTATTCTTTACATCTAAGTTTCCACTTTTCTTATAGGTATATGCACTTACAAGACTTGCCAGAACATCACTGATCAATCCTATACCAACTGCTTCATAGGCAGGAACATCTAAAAACGTTATAAGCATTGGCCCTATAACCGCTGCGGCACTCATACCGGCAAAACCGGTTCCGATACCTGCTCCTGCACCTGCTATGAAGCATACAAGTATTTTAATTAAGATTTTTTCCATAATCAATACATCTCCAAATTTATATACCTGTACACCCTCATTCTCCGAACATATTTAAATGTTTTCATTTGTACTCAACTATGTAAATCACTGTGTAATTTACTGTGTACAAATTCGGAATTCAGAAGAATTTCGCAGGATTTCAGAGGATTTTGTTCCCTATACTTTCCATAGTATAAAAGAAACAACCCACGCAAATACGAGGGTTGAACTACATTTAATAATTGGGATAGCTGGATTCGAACCAGCGACTGACGGAGTCAAAGTCCGTTGCCTTACCGCTTGGCTATACCCCAGTCTGTGACAAATCACTTAAATATTATATCATGGATTTAATTCTATGTCAAGTATTTTTTTATAATTGACAAATTAATTTATTTACAGTATACTTAAATTATATATTAAATTATTAAAACGCCACTTTAATTTATGACTAAAAGGAATAAAACAACACATTATTCGGGAGGATGTTATGAAAAAGTTAAAACTTGCTGCCGTATTTGGAAATGATATGGTTCTGCAAAGAGAAAAAAATATTAATTTCTGGGGCGAAGCCGAATATATGGCTACTGTAACTGTTTGTATAGACAATATTTCGAGAAAAACAATTTCTGATGAAAAAGGACAATGGAAACTTTCGTTTCCTCCTATGAATGCAGGCGGTCCTTATACAGTAACAGTTTCTGACGGAACCGATACGATTGAATTTACAAATGTAATGATAGGCGAAGTCTGGTTTGCCGGAGGACAATCCAATATGCAGTTTGAACTTTGCAACTGCAAGAGTTATATGCAGACACGAAAAGAACAGAAAAAAGAAAAATACAACATAAGATTTTATCGTACAGAAAAAATATCCTATTTCTCAGATGACTTTGAGAAAAAAGAACGAAAAGCCAAATGGCGTACTTCAAAAAACAAATCATTTTATGACGTATCAGCTGTTGCATACTACTCAGCAAGAGAGCTCGCGAAAAAAATGCCTGATATCACTATCGGTGTAGTTGAATGCGATTGGGGCGGAACATCTGCTTCTACATGGGTCGATAAAAACACTCTTCTTAAAACGGCTACTCTTTCTGAATATATTCATGACTATGAAAAAGCAACTGAAGGTCAGGATTTAAAAGAATATAAAAAACAGTTTAAAGAGTTCCTTGACTTCAATAAAAACTGGGCAAAAAAATATAAAGAACTAAAAAAACAAAACAAAGACCTGACCTGGCAGGAAGCAACAGAGATCCTCGGCCCTGACAGATGGTGTCCGCCTCTTGGACCCTATTCGCAATATGCGCCAAATGCTTTATATGGCACTATGTTTTCAAGAGTTTGTCCGTATACAGTAAGAGGTGTATGGTACTATCAAGGTGAAAGCGATGATCACAAAGCACATATATATCGTGAACTTCTCACTGCCCTTATTGACAAATGGCGTACAGACTGGAACGATAACAAGCTCCCGTTTATATTTATCCAGCTTCCTATGTACATACCTGAGAACTGTCCTGATTACAAACACTGGGCAGTTTTACGAGAAGCACAAAACGATACATTTGATACCGTAAAAAATACAGGTATGGTTGTTGCACTTGATCAGGGAGAATTTAACAATATTCACCCCACTGAAAAACTCTATGTCGGAACAAGACTCGGAAATCTCACACTTGACATGGTTTACGGGCTTGCAACCAACACACTCTCCCCTATGTACAAAAGCAGCTATATATCCGACAACATGGTTCATATCTCATTTGACTATGCAGATGACGGATTTAAACAACCTGAGTCACTTATTGCCGGTTTTGAAATAGCCGGAAAAGACAAGAAATTTACAGAGGCATATGCTACTATAAACGGTAATACTATATCTGTTTATTCAGACGAAGTGGATGAACCTGTTTATGTAAGATATAACTTCACAAATTACGGAGAAGTAAATCTGTTTGGTAAAAACGGATTGCCTGTTGCCCCTTTCAGAACTTCACGAGATGATTTTTAAAAAACAGCATACCGGATACGCTCTGCTTCAAAACGTATCCGGTATCTTTTTTTATTTTTCACTTAGTATATATTCACTTAGTATCTGTGCTGCATCATAAACCAGATCAGCACATGGACGCTTTTTATAATATGCAGGCGTCCTTGCTTCAGGAACATGAGTTTCTTTTTTATCATCTAATCCAAGAAGTTCACGACAGATTATGGTATGCATATCATTTTTCTGCTTAAACTTTTCTGCAAGTTCCTGTATTAGTTTATAATGTTCAGCCTTCGAAGTATTATCTACCGGAGAATCATAACCATATATCAGTCCGGCAGCCATGAACATACCACTTACCGCTCCACAGACTTCACGCATTCTTCCCATTCCGCCACCAAATGACGATGAAATCATCAAAGCAGTACGCTTGTCCATCCCCATCATTTCTGCAAATGTCAGAAAAACTGACTGCGAACAATTATAACCTTCACAAAACAAACTCTTTGCCTTATCGGCAGCTGTTGTATTTTTAAAAAACTCAAGATATTTCTGCGATATTTTTTGCATATAACAGTCCCCTATAAATCAACTCAATTTAATTTTTTTACGGATTCTTTAAGTATAAGTTTACCAAGAATTATTTTTCTTCCTGATTTGTACTTTTTGTTTTCCAGTTTTCTTATCATAGTTTCAACTGTTTCTTCTGCCATTGCTTTCATATTTACTTCAACAGTTGTTATCGGCGGATCACATACATCCGATACGATAAAATTATCAAATCCTACTACTGATATATCTTCCGGAACACGTAATCCCTTAGACTTTAATGCTGTTATCACCCGGAATGCAGTTTCGTCACAGTTACATACAAAAGCTGTCGGCATCTGTTCGGGAAATTTTAACTCTTTTAAATTTAGTCCGAATTCATCTCTGTCATCAATTACTTTCGGTATGTTGTCAAGAGGCATATCGATTTCATTTTCCATCAGTGCTTTTACATATCCGAGATAACGGTCCTGTATACTGCTTGTAGCATTTACATTTCCGACAAAACCTATAGAACGATGACCGTTTTCTATAAGATAATCTGTCAGCAGATACATACCGTAAAAATTATCTGTAACTACTGAATCAACACTGTAATGCTTATCATAAAAATCAAGGAAAATCATAGGGATATCATGTTTAATAAGCATCTCTATATATGATCTTCTTATCTGGCCAAGAACGATAAGACCGCTTACCTTGTTTTCCGAAATAATTTTTGGCAATACACATGCTTTTTCATCTTCTTTTGAAAGAGTTTCATTTATCGCAAAAAGATTTTTTTTCAGAAGTTCCTTTGATGTTTCCTGACATAGTCTCCAGTAAAAAGTCCCTTTTTCGCCGACAAATCTCTCTGACATAACTATACCGATATTTCTGTTTTCGATCTTAGGTATTATTTTTTCGTTTACAGTATACTTATAGCCAAGTTCATCAGCAGCTTTCTTGATAGCTGCACGAAGTTCAGGACTTACGCCTTCCCTGTCATTGAGTGCATTTGAAACTGTTACAACACTTACATTCAGACTCTCTGCAATGTCAACCATTCGTATTTCTTTTTTCATAACAAGACCCCTTTGTGTATGTATTTACGATTCACTTATGATTTTCTTTATAATTTCTTTTTTTATTTTATTATAACATAAATTAATTATAAAATAAACACTTTTTTCTTAAATCAACTTAAATTTTAAGAAAAACTATATTCAT
Source organism: Oscillospiraceae bacterium (assembly GCA_017848115.1). Lineage (GTDB taxonomy): Bacteria > Bacillota > Clostridia > Oscillospirales > Ruminococcaceae > HUN007. The sequence goes on along the minus strand of JAGAKZ010000073.1, from coordinate 18,642 downwards.
CACAAATTTTATGATTGATTTATAACAAAATTTACAATAACATAATTATTATTATAAAATTATAATTGTATACAGCTATATAAATTTTTGCATTTTCACAAAAAAACATTGATTTTTTTACTATAATATATTATAATTATATAAAGAATTCGTTTCAAAAATTTTATTTTATTAATATTAATAAAATAAAGAAAAAATGTTCAATACTAAATCCAACTCAGTTTACTGATTTTGTATTTATTTTATGATATATCGGGGGGATTATTATGAATAGTAAAAACGGAAATTCTGAAAAAGTACACCGTTCTAAAATATATCTTATGCTCACAAACACCGGTATAACTTTAATGGTTATACTAACTATTTCGTTGCTCATACTCAATAAAACTGATGAAACTTTAAAAACGAAAGTAAGCTCTATCGCTGATACACTTAACGTCCAGATGAAAATGAATATGGAGAGTTATCTTAAACGTATGGAAACTACCGGAACGCTCATATTTTCAACAGAGGAAGTATATCAGTATGATGCGACAGATAAAAATAATGATGAATATGAAGCTTTACAAACTGAATTGATCATATCCGATAAGTTATTTGACATATGTATCATGGAAAACTATGTTGACTTTGGAATTGTCTACAAAAACAATCATTTTGTCGGAAAAGTTTCCAACGGCACTGTAAAACTTTTTGGTGACAAGTTATTTGACGATCTGAGTTCTATGATTACAAGACACAGAACTTCAGATGGATGGTACACCGGTTATAACGATGATTACAAAAGAATTTATTATGTAAAAAAAGTAAATGAAAACGCTGTGTTTGTCGCCTCGTTCTATTCTACAGAACTTGAAAATGTATTTGAGCATCCCGGCGGCATAGGTGATATGACTGTACAACTTATCGAAAATAATTATGCAATAATATATTCATCAGACGAAGAACACAACGTACCCGGTTCAATGTTACCTGACGCAATATATTCACGTGTTCTCAATGAAAATTCCGTAACCAAAATAGACGATCAGTATCTTATAAGTATAAGCGAATGCGGCGACAATTGGTTTGTTGTTTGTTCTATACCTACTCGTATAATACTTACAGAAAAAAACGATATAATCTATCTTGTTATTCTCGCAGGTACAATAGCTTTATTGCTCGCAATATTCATAAACCTTATACTCCTTGATAAAATAATAAATCCGGTAAGCAATATCGTAACTCGCCTTGATAACAAAGCAAAAACAGATCTTCTTACAGGCGTTCTCAATAAACGTTCATTTGAGGAACTCACTGAAGATGCTCTCAGAAATTGTGACAAAAACCATCTTGGTGCAATAATACTTGTAGACGTCGATAATTTTAAACATGTAAATGATACACTCGGACACGCTTATGGTGATAAAGTGCTCAGTGGTATTGGAGATATGTTGCGCAACACATTCAGTGCTGAAGATTATCTCGGAAGACTTGGCGGCGATGAGTTCTGCGTTTTTATTAAAATACCCGATTTTTTCAATAATAATTATGAAGCCTTCATATCCGAAAAATGCGAAGAGCTTTGTAAAGCATTCAGAAATAACTATACAGGCGACGATAACAGTTATAAAATATCAGCAAGTCTCGGAGCAGCTTGCTCTGTATATCATGGACATACATTTGCAGAACTTTATAAATGTGCCGATACTGCTCTCTATAATTCAAAACACAAAGGTAAAGACACGTTCACAATATTTGACCCATCTCAGAAGGGAGCTGATTAAATGAAACGTAAACATTTTTCTTTATTTGCGATGCTTTTAATCGCTACCGGATTATTGTCCACAAGTTGTACTCAGGAGTCGATTGTAAGAATACATAAAAATCAGACAGAAATATCATTTTCCTGGTGGGGGAACGATGCAAGAAATGAGTATACATTAAAAGCAATAAAAGAATTTGAAAGACTTCACCCCGATATAAAGGTAGTCTGCCACTATTCAGAATGGACCGGTTATCAGTCCAGAAGCAATGTACAGATGGCCTCTAACACCGAGGCAGATGTAATGCAGATCAACTATGCATGGATAAATCAATACTCTCCGGATGGAAAAGGATTTTACGATATAAACGATCTTTCAGAATACATTGATCTTTCAAACTTTGAAGAAAGCGAACTTTCATATGGAATGAAAGATGGAAGTCTTAATGCTATACCTATAGCACTCAACACCCAGACAGTATATATAAATAAAGATATTTACAGTCAGTATGGTCTGGAAATTCCGAAGACATGGAACGACATCATAGAAGCCGGTAAAAAGATGCAAGGGAAAAACTATCCCATCGCTATGACTCAAAAATCATCCTGGTTCTTCGCTACTTCATACGTTGAACAGCTTACCGGAAAAAAACTGATGGATCAGGACGGAAATATAACATTTTCCCCTGTGGAATTTCAAGAAATGATTGATTTTTACTGTAAACTCATAGAAAATGATGTTATGGAACAAGTTGAATATTTTGACAGACTCAAATTGGAAACCGGTGAGTATGCAGGTGTGCTTGCGTGGCTGAGTGATGCTACAAGTTATTGCGGTAGCGCTATAAAAAACGGTTATGATGTTCAGGCCTGTGACTATACCACATTTGACAGGCAGGAACTAAGCGGTTGGTACGCCAAACCTGCAACGATGTATGCAATAAGCAAAAATACAGACACTCCAAAAGAAGCAGCTATGCTGCTCGACTATCTTCTGAACAGTGATGAGATGGCTTCGTATCAGGGAATAGAAAAAGGTATCCCTTTAAGTAAATCAGCACGTGATTACCTGAATAAAAATCATATGCTTTCAGGTCTGCAATATGAAGCTTTTATAAAAATGAATCAGTTCTCTGACTCACTTGAAGTAATAAGTCCTTACTTCGAAGATGAAAACTATATTGACATGTATACGGCCGCCTGTAACGATGTTCTCTATCAAAAGGCAACGTTAGAAGAAAGTGCCCAAACGCTTTACAATAATCTTAAAAATAAAAAATAAACAAAGCCGACAGCCTGATGTGTTATACACAAAAGGTTGTCGGCTTTTCAGTTGAGTTTTTCTTAAATGCTATCAATATATTCTTTTGTATTCATGAGTGTAACATGAACATCCAGACTGCTGAGTATTTTTTCAACATATCCTCCTGTACCTTCAGTGTGTTGTCCTACAGCATCTTTTATATATATCACAGGTATCCCTGCATCTACAAGATCAAACACCGTCGCAAGCACACAACACCCTGCTGTTACCCCACACACAACAATTCTGTCATAACGTTTACTGTCAATAATGCTTTTTACAGACTCAGCCTTAAATGATGAATATGTGTGTTTGTAAATGATATTTTTTTCAGGTACTCTACTTGTATCAAGCATTTCGCACAACAAATTTGCATGAACATCATCATTCACTTCTTTGTTTTCACGGTTATATTTTATCCATGTCCCTTCCGGATTTTCCGAAGCGATGAAGAGTGTAAAATAAACATCATCAGGAGAAACCCTTTTTTTTATAGTATTAATATTTGCAATTATTCTGTCCATATCAAGACATTTCCACTTGCCGTCAACATATACATTTTGTACATCTACGACAAGAAACATATCTTTTCCCATAAAACCTACCGCCTTTCATTTGTTTTTATTTTTTGACATATCACCATTATAATATATTATACCCTTTGAATCAATATTTTCACAAAATTTATTTTTTAATTGAATTTAAGCAGCGTATGTGATATAATCATTTTATAAATATATTTATAAGGAGTCACTTCAAAATGGAATTTGATATTTCGGTAATAAATCAGAATAACCCGTACAACATTGATATCGAAAAGTTCATCGAACAGTTTTATGGATTTATACAGATAAATCATCTGTACGACTCGGCTATACGAGAAATAGAAACCAAACTCGAAATAATTGACAACGAGTTTCAGTCTACTTTCAAACGCAACCCTATCCACAACATTCAGAGCAGACTTAAATCACCTCAGAGCATAGCTCAGAAACTTGCAAAGAAAAATATTCCTATCACAGCAGAATCTATTCTCTCAAATCTTCATGATATGGCAGGTGTGCGTGTAATATGCCACTATATAGATGACATATATGCTGTTGCAAATTTTTTATCTCTTCACGATGATATACAGCTTATAAAACAAAAGGATTATATAAAAAATCCTAAACCGAGCGGTTACAGAAGTCTGCATCTGATAGTAACTGTACCTGTATTTTTGTCAACAGGAAAAAAGATAGTTCCTGTCGAAATTCAAATACGAACCATGGCAATGGATTTCTGGGCAAGCCTTGAACATCAGCTTCACTATAAGCAAAGCAGCAAAGTTTCTGATGATATAGCGCAGGAACTGAGAATGTGTGCCGAGACTATAAATGATACTGATATAAAAATGCAATCATTGTATGAACGTATAAATAAAATAGAATAATTTTAAATTATCAATAGTTGAATTTTTATAAATTAACTGTTATAATAATATTGGTAACATTTTATTTATTTTTTATCACCGATTTTTCCGGTCAGGCAAATCGGTACATTAGTTGGAAAGGTATCTTTTTATTTTTGAAAGGGGAATTTAGTTTGAAATCAATAACTAAAAAATTCATTTCTGCTGTTACAGCTCTGGGAATTGTGGCTTCTTCAGCAGGTATTCTCTCGATTGGAAACAACGAAACAGTAAAAAATGTTGAAGTTTCTGCAGCTTCTTCATACAACTATGGCGAAGCACTGCAAAAATCACTCTTCTTCTATCAGGTTCAGCAGTCAGGTCCTATCGCTGACTGGAATCAGGTTCAGTGGCGTGATGACTGTATGGAAAACGATTTTGTTACAGGCGGTTGGTTTGACGCAGGTGACCATATCAAGTTTGCAGTAACAAATGCATATTCGGCATCTATGCTCGCATGGGGTCTTATTGAATACGAACAGGGACTCAAAGACTCAGGTCTGCTTGACCTCTACAAGAAAAATCTTCAGTTTGCACTTGATTATCTCGTAGGTTGTGACCTTGGTGACGAAGTTGTTTATCAGATCGGTGACATCGGCTTTGACCACAAATGGTGGGGCGCTGCCGAAGTTTATCTTGAAAAACTCAAGATAATGGAAGGTGAAGATGCAAGACCATACTTCACAACAAAGGACTCATATGTAACAGGTCAGATGGCTGCTGCTCTCGCTGCCGGATACATAGTTTTCAAAGACAGTGACCCGACACTTGCCGCAACATACCTCGAACACGCAGAAAACTGTTTTAAAATAGCAGATACAACACGTGACGGCGGAAACACTCCTGCTTCTGATGCTATGTACAAATCAAGCCACTTCTACGATGAACTTTTCTGGGCTGCAAACTGGCTCTACAGAGCAACTAAGGATCAGAAATACCTCGATCTTTGTAAATCAGATTATATCCCTAACCTCGGACTTGAAAGCCAGTCTACAGAACTCAAATATACATGGGGTCATTGCTGGGACGACGTTCAGCAGGGCGGTACACTCCTTTACGCTATGAACACAGGCGATGAAGAATGGATAAAGCAGGTTCAGAAGCATCTTGAATACTGGACAACAGGCTACGGCGGTAAAAAGGTTGATTATACACCTGACGGACTTGCATGGCTCATGAACTGGGGTTCACTCAGACATACTACAACTACTGCATTCTTGGCATATGTTGCGGCTGACAACCTCTTTAAAGATGACTCTGCATCATTCAAAAAATACATAGATTTTGCTGATTCACAGATGAACTATTGTTTCGGTGATAACGGCAGAAAATCAAGCTATGTTGTAGGTATGGGTGAAAACTATCCTAAGGCATGGCACCACAGAACATCAAGCGGTATCTGGAACGACAACTGGAACGATCTCGGTACTGAAGACGGCAGACAACATGCTCACGTACTCTACGGCGCACTTGTTGGCGGTCCGGGTAAAGACGGTTCTTACAATGACGCTATAGCTCAGTACGAATATACAGAAGTTGCTATCGACTACAACGCAGGTTACACAGCTGCTCTTTGTGCAATGGTTGAAAAGTACGGCGGAACTATCGATCCTGCATTCCCTCCTACTGAAACTCCTAAATGGGACGAATTTTATATCGAAGCTTGTATCAACCAGGCAAGTGCAAGCTATATAGAACTTAAAGTTATGGCTACTAACCACTCTGCATGGCCTGCAAGAACAATAAAAGACCTTTCATATAACTACTATATGGACTTTACAGAACTTTTTGAAGCAGGACTTACAGTTGATGATGTTAATGTAAAAATCAGTACAGACGAATTTGAAAACTGCACTATCTCTGAACCTATCCAGTATGACGGAAATATTTATTATGTAAAGATCGCTTACAGCGATGGTACTTGTATCATGCCTACAGGTCAGTCTGAACACCAGGGCGAAGTTCAGTTCAGAGTATCTGTTGACGACAAGACACCTGTATGGGATTCAGAAAATGACTACTCATTTGCAGGACTTGTAAAACAGGATCTTTCAGTAGCAAAGAATATTACAATGTACGATGGAGATACACTTATCTGGGGCGTAGAACCTGACGGAACAACACCTTCCGAAAAGCCTCCTGTAAAACCTGAACAGACAACGACATCTACTACAACAGCCACAAACCCTCCTGCTACTGTTACAACTTCAGCAACTACTTCATCTACATCTGCTTCTGTAACAACTGCACCTTCGAACACAAATCAGGGCGGTGCTCAAGAAATCAAGTATGGTGATATAAACAGTGATGACAATGTAGATCTTACAGACCTTACACTTCTTTCACTTTATCTCTTAAAAGATAAGAGCTTTACAGATGCACAGAAAGAAATTGCCGATGTTTCATATGACGGTACTTTAAACCTTGCAGACCTTGCATATTTCAAACAGTATATCAGTAAAGATAATGTAATACTTGGTCCACAGTAATATTTTTAAATAAAAAAATCATGCATTTTCCTAAAAGAAGATGCATGATTTTTTTTATAATAAAGGTCCAAGAGTTCTCAAAAATCCACTTTCAATTTTTCTGTGAATCTTTATAGCTCTGATATACTCATAATCTATTTCACGGCACTTATCGAGCATATCCAAAAAGTCATTTTTGATATCACTTATACATTCTGTTTTATACATAAAAGTAGCGCATTCAAAGTGAAGATACAAACTCCTGTAATCAAGATTTATAGTGCCGACTACCGCTTTTGTATCATCAGAAACAAAATTTTTTGCATGAACAAAACCCGGTGTGTACTCATATACTTTTACACCCATATCAATAAGTTCTTTATAATATGCCTGTGCTATTTTGTATACATATTTTTTATCAGGTATTCCCGGAACTATTATCCGCACATCTACCCCGCTTTTAGCTGCAAAACCCAATGCGGTAATCATTTCGTTATCAAGTATCAGATAAGGCGTGGTTATATAAACATATTTTCTTGCTTTGTTTATTATATCGTAATAAACAAGTTCTCCTATATTTTCTCCATCGGTAGGCATATCACCATACGGCATTACAAAACCATCTGTTTTAAATTTTTCAGGCCAAAAATTATGTGGTCTGTACTGCTCATAATTCTCGTTATCTTCGGGAAATATGTTCCACATTTGCAGAAACATTATTGTAAAACTCCACACCGCATCACCTCTGAGCATAACTGCGGTGTCTTTCCAGTGTCCGAATCTGTCAATAATATTTGCATACTCATCTGCAATATTTACGCCACCATTAAAAGCTGTGTGACCATCTATAACCATTATTTTTCTATGGTCTCTGTTGTTCTGAACTGATGACAGAAATGGTCGAAACGCATTAAAAATACGGCACTTTATTCCATGCTTTGCTATAAACTTGTGATATCCATCAGGTAAATGTATCTGACTCCCCATCCCGTCATAAAGTATCCTTACATCTACACCCTGAGATACCTTTTGTTTTAGTATTTCAAAAATCTCGCTCCATATCTTGCCTTCCTGAATAATAAAGTATTCCATAAAAATGAAATGTTCCGCTTTTTTTAATTCATCTTTCATTTTTTCAAACATCTTTTCGCCGAGCGGAAAATATGTTACTGATGTATTTTTATATACAGGAAATACTCCTTTGTTATTCATGTATTTTACAAGATTCGCTACATACACATCTTCATTTTCCAGATCATTCATCACTTTTTGATCTTGTCTTAAATAATCTTCTGTATCCTTTAATTTTTTTATTGTCAGTTTTTCAAAAATCTTTCTTGTAGTTTCAGTATTATATATCACATAAATGATTCCGCCAAAGATAGGCATCAGAAGTATTGGAATTATCCATGCAAGTTTGTATGCAGGATTTGTATTTTTATTTAAAATAACATAGACAATAACAAAACTGAGAAGTGTAAACAAGGCATAGACAAAAACATAATTTTCACTTAAACTTATTATCGTAACAGCCAAAGCAAACAACTGGATAAGCAATGCAGCGACAATAAATAATTTTCTACTGAATATAAATCTGAGAATCTTTTTCATTTTTCATCACTTTCAAAAAAACACACAGACTGCTAAATAGTTTCCCCTATCTAACAGTCTGAATCTTATAAATCAATTATTTGGTTTCATCTACAATAGTTTTTATCCCTGTTGCAAGTCCCGCAAGCCCCTGTATCTGACTCGGAATAATAATCTTTGTAGCTTTTCCGTCAGCAGCTTTCTGAAATGCCTCAAGTGACTTTAACGCAATAACACTATCTGTCGGAGCAGCTTCATTAAGCATTTTTAAGCCTTCTGCCATTGAACGCTGAATCATCTCAATAGCCTGTGCTTCACCTGTAGCTTCAAGTATCTTTTGCTCACGTACAGCATCGGCACGAAGAATAGTAGCTTCTTTTTCTGCCTGTGCCTGAAGGATCTGAGCTTCCTTCTCTGCCTGTGCTCTGAGAATCTGAGATTCCTTTTCACCTTCCGCCACAAGAACTGCAGATTTCTTTTCACCTTCTGCCTGAAGAATTTTTTCACGGCGCTCACGTTCAGCCTTCATCTGCTTTTCCATCGCATCCTGAATCTCACGTGGAGGAATAATATTTTTAAGCTCAACACGATTTACTTTTATTCCCCATCGGTCTGTAGCCTGATCAAGAATAGAAGTTATTTTTGTATTTATAACATCTCTTGAAGTAAGAGTTGCGTCAAGTTCAAGATCGCCTATTATATTTCTGAGAGTAGTTGCAGTAAGATTTTCAATTGCAAGGAGTGGTTTTTCCACACCGTAAGCAAACTGTTTTGCATCAATAATCTGATAAAAAACAACTGTATCGATCTGCATTGTAACATTATCTTTAGTAATAACAGGCTGTGGTGGAAAATCTACAACCCTTTCCTTAACAGATACCTTATGTGACACTCTATCAAGAATCGGAATTAACATATGAGGTCCTGTAGACCACAACGCATGATAAGCTCCAAGTCTTTCAACTACATAAACCTGTGCCTGCGGAACAATTTTGATACTCGACACAATAACCAACAACAAGAAAATGATTATTCCCAAAATGATGTATTCACCCATAATATACCGCCTTTCTGGTTTTCAAATAATGTTTTTTGCTTTTCCTCTTAATATTATTTGTTGTACTTTGACCATATATCCATTTCAGCATCCGGATCGTCAAATACAGCCACCTTTTCAATTATAAGTGTCGTACCTGTAATATCTCTTACAATAACCGGTTCACCTGCATTTACACAAGAACCATCTATCGTGCGAGCATTCCAGTCAACACCATTCAGTCTGGCTCTGCCTGTTTTATTTTTCTCACTTATGTCCTCAATTACAAGTGCCTGACTGCCAATTTCATTTTTTATATCTGTTATAATAACAGACTTTTTCATTTTATTAAGCAAAGGTCTTGTAGCTACGAGAAACAACACCGACACTAAAACAAATATAATCAGTTGAGCCTCGAACGGAAGAAAAAATGATGCGATAAAAGCTGCAAGCGCACCTGCTGCAAACCATATAGAAACTATCTGTGCAGTGGCTAACTCCAGTATTACCGTTAAAACAAAAACAACCGCCCATAAAATCAACTGACCTGCATCCATAAGCTTTCTCCTTTCTAAAAATTTGTACAATCTAATTATACCATATGTAATTTATAAATACAATGACTATTTCAAAAATATTACCCGTATCGGAAAATGTTTTTGAAATAATTATCAAAAAAAGACGCTCATTTTGTCAAAAACGAGCATCTTTTTTATTATATCATTGTTTCTTTTCGCCAAATCCTGAAAAAGGAATCTGTCCTGTTTTATTGACATTGCATTTGGTACACGGACTTACTACACATTTTACTATGCCAAGATAATAAGGACAAGTTGAACATTTGATACTTTTTATCGACTTTTTCATAAAAAACACTCCTCTTGAATTTATATTCTGTTATTTTAATTTTCGTAACAAATAACAATTTACTATATTCGTCTTAGATGTAAGTCTGTTACATCTCTTTTGTTTATTATAGCATAAATAAAATATAAATTCAAGTTTATTTTATGCTTTTTGCATGATTTGAGCGATTTTTATAGGGTTGCACTAATGATGAGGTGGGTGTATGTGTATTATTACCATGATTTCATATTCTTCATATATTCTATTGTGGATACCAAGAGAATGTAGTTTAAATTTTCTCCTGTATTTTTTGAATACACATTTTTTTCTCTTCTAAAGATAATTTATCAAAGTAAAAAAGAACATCTTCAATCTTTCCATCACTAATAATAACATCAGCTTCTTTATCAAGTTCTTTAACTTTCTGAATTGTTTCTTCAGACAAGTATTCCGGAAGAGCCTTTATACGATCTTTCCAATGATACACACTCTTCCTTGACTTGTCCCCAAGAGATAAATTAGTTTTAACCCAATAATTTTCTTTTTCTTTAATTTTCTCTATAATTACTTCAGATACTCCTTCAATAACTTCGATTACATCAAAATCAAAGTCAGAATTTTCATATTTATGTTTTAAATCAGCTGATACTTTATTTGCTTCAACTAAAGAATCACTTATATTCTGAAGAATTTCTATATCATTTGTTAAAGCTTCAAGATTATTAAGAAGTTCTTCAAGTGGTTCGTTATCACGCTTTGCTAAACCTTGTTGTAAAACACTCCTTATTTTTGAAATCAATCTTAATATATCATTATTAGATTTTATTTCGCAAAGTCCATCCCAAATCTCAGATATATTCTGTATAATCTTATCTCTTTCAGTTTCAAGTATAGATAATCTATTTGATACCTTATCCATCATTGAGGTAATATCTCCGCCCAATGAATCAGCAAATTTTTCGATTCTTTGTGAAATATCTCTACCTTCTTTTATAAATGATACTATTGCAGTATATGATATAAACTTATCGTTACTGCTCGCTGAAAGAAATTTATTACAATCACTAGAAAGTGCTTCTCTGGAACGTATCTCTTCCTGACTCTCCATTATTTTTTCTTTTCTCTCACGAATAAGAGCTGCAAAATCATCATGTCCTACCTCAATAAGCATTTCTTCAATCTTAGTATTATGATTTCTGAATGTATTAAGAGCGGCTATAGATTTACAATGCATATTTGCCACATATGATTTTATTTTTGATCTTATTTGATCTGTTATTTCTTTTTGTAAACTCATTAATTGCTGTTTAGAATTATCATCAAAAATAAAACCATTTTCCTCAAATATCTTTTTTAATGGAATTTGCTTAATACTTTTTTTAGCTTTAACAAGTTGATAGAACCCGTTTTTCTCAATTCCTTCCTCATACAAATCATCAATCTTACCTATCTCTTCAGACCATTCACTACTTGCCTTTCGTCCGGTTTCAAGAGTTTTAAGTGCAAGTTGATATGCAGTTTCCAGGCTTTCTGGAACTTCATCAGCTTTTGTCATCTCATCAAGTTGATTTTTTAAATGTGCTACTTCACCAATGATTTTATTTTTCTTTACTTTATCAAAGAACTGAATGTACTTACCAGAAACTTCACCTTCATTAACAAATACAAGCGTTGAACTCTTAATTGCTTTAATATCAATTTTTTTATCATTATTAATAATAATCTCGTCTTTCCATACATTAATGTTCTTTATTCCATTATATCTGATTCTAACACAATAACTGAGATTTGCACATGTTACAGCAATTAAAAGAGTTATAACTTCTTCACTCATACCATATGGTGGCTTAGAAAATGTGTCATAAATATAGCTTATAGGCACCTCTTTTTCAGAATATATTTTATTATATATAAGATCATATACCATTCTGGAGTTTTTTTCAATTGGAGGGATAAGCTTAAATTCTTCATCTATACACTTCCATGAAGTAGCAGAGGTCGTAAGAAATAGTGCTTCCGCTCTTCCACGCATTTCTACAACAAAATTTCTTATTGTTGTTTCACTTACTGAATTAGAAAACAGCATTTTAAGAAACGCACAATAATAACCGCTTGCTTTAGCAGCGATATTATTATTTTTTGTAACAAATCCATCAAAAAAGAACGGCACTGCATTTGGATAAATAAAATCAAATACACTTGTTAAGAATACAGACAATCTTGCAGGTATAGTAGATACACCCTCTGTCGTTATTCTTTGTCTTGCTTTTTTTAATGATTCCATTTCATCTTTTAAATTACTTTCCACTCTAAACAAATCTTCCTGAAAATGACGTTCATATTTCTTCTTTACAGCATCATCCATATCATCGAGTACAGTATATTCCTTAAGACAATCAAATAGTCTATTATCAATGTCATTAATCAACATTATAATAATTGGTTTTCCTTCAAAACTTTTTACTAATGAAATTGCCCGATCTATAGATTCTGAATTTGAATTTTTATTTATGTATAGCCATATAAGATTACCCTTGGGAGAAACAACATTTACTGCTGATTCCCAAGTTTTAAGGTATATTGCAACTTTTTCAGCGGTAAACTGCTCTATAGGATATAGATCCTGCTTAAAAAGCCATTCACTTGTTGATATTTTATGTTGAATTCCAAAATTGGTATTTATAAATTCATTGATATTAAGAATTTCTTTAATCTTAATTGTTGAAACAATAGAATTATCTATATTACATGAAGATAACAGACGTTTTTTTAGCACTTTAAAATCATGAGCTCCATTTGATTCCTCAGTAAAATCAAATACACCTGCATGATCATCAAATTCAAGAACAGCATACTCATCTTCAAGCCATTTTAATTCTTCTTTTATTTCTGATATAGAAAGACCAGAACAAATTGATAATGCATCAATTGCATCATCATAATCTGTTGTTTTAAATCTAAGTACTCTAAGTATCAAATTTGACCGAAGAACTACAAGAGATTTTTCTGATAGTTTATCAGAAAATTTTCTGAGTACATTATCATATTTAATACACTGCTGTGTCTTCTGTCGCCCTTCCTGTTCGGCTGAAAGCATTTCTACATAAAGATCTCCTGATATTATATTCTCAGGCAAAATTAAAAATGGAAGAGCTGAAATATCAATATCGGATTTTTCTTCTATATAATTACTTATCAATGTAAGAGAAGAACGATTCTGAAGATAATCCGAAAGATTAGTAAGCATAAAAGTAGATAGTGGATGAAGCGGATATATTCCCTCTACTACAACCTTTCTGAAAATATCGTAATTTTTCCACATTCCCTTGGTAACAAGCCATTTGTTCATTTTCTGAAACAGCAATTTCCAGTCATTTTCTTTGGAATCCTGCCATTTTACTATTGTTTGTTTAAATGCCTCTTTATCCTTACGCTGAATAAGATTAGCAAACACAGTTTCAAGATTAGAAGAAATATAATATTTTTCAGACTCATCATATCTTCCAATATATCGGCTTATATTCTTAGTCTGATCAACACGCTGTAAGTATGTTTTTATATCTGATTGAATAAAATTTATAACATGTAAATATCCTTCAACGTTCTGTGTCTTTTGTGTCAGTTCATATATTTGCTGAATGGCCGATTCACCCGAACGAGCTGCATTGACACCTGATGTATATTCAAGATAACGTCCAAATTCATCGAAGAGAATGATAATATGGTCAAATTGTCCATTCATACCACAGCATTCAGAAATAAGGGCTTCTAAAATATTAGATGCTGAAAGTCCCTCGTCCCATCTAATTTCTTGGCCATTTATTTCTAAATAAACAGAATTAACTATTTCAAAAGCTTCATCGTTAGTCATAAGCTTTTCTTTTATCTGATTTACAAGATCATCATCTGAAGAAAAACGCCATTCTTTTAGCATTGCATATTTTTTGAATAAATCGATAGCGTTCTTATAATTTCTTTCAAAGAAAACCTCAGCAGTTTCAATAGCACGATTAATCTTTCTAAGAAAATCGTCTGATAATCCATATAATTTGAGGCTTTTCTGTGCAGCTTTAAGAATCTCAGAATGAAGATTAAAGTCTCTCATTCCATTGATAACCATTACAAAATTTCGCGATCTTGATAAAGAACCAATTTTCTTACCTGCTTCTTCATCAATATTTGAAATATTATCAATTATCCTATTATATGTAACCGGCATATAATCAGAGCCGGAAAATATCTGTGCTAATGTGACTGCAAGATGAGATTTACCAGTACCATAATCAGCAACTGCCAGAGACAATGCGTTAGAACGATCATCATTAAGTTTGCTTAATAACTCTTCAACCAAACTTATTGTATCTATTCTCTTTCTGTTTCCTATACCCTGATCTTCTATACCAAAATACTGCTTACCATGAAAAACAAAGTTTTCAGATACTTTTGACGCTTTTTCCGGAGAATAGAACCAATCAGCCTGTACTGCACCTTCAAAATATAAATCTTTGCGAAACTCAAGTAAGTTATTTAGTTTCATTTTAATCACTCCTTAACACAGCTCAGAATATAATTTATTTAATAACTCATCCTTATCAGTAAGTTTTAAAATCGTATATGGCATAAGCTGACGATTCATTCGAATCATTCCCTTATCTGACAATTTTTCAAGCACTTCATATTCGGTATTTGCATCCCAACAAAAACTTTTTCCAAATCCTAATTTTTCGAATTGTATTGAAGAAATTTCTGCCTGATCAAAAAACAATTCTTCCCAATATGAAATCAGAATATACGCATACAAATATATAAATTCTTTATCATACTGCATAGGTACATATTTAAATTTATCAGAATTTATTCTCAGTATATCAAGTATCGAAAACATATCTTCATAAGATGAAGCAAAAGGTGCAAAATTCTTTATATTGACTTTATTATCATAGATATTAGACAGCTCTTTAATAAGGATATCTCTGCCAATGCTATCACTATACTTAGGAAATATTTCTTTAAAACAACTATACCATACATCAGCACCATTATCTTTTCTAAGCATCATAGCATGACACATTAACAATGTAAGTTTTTCTTGTAAGCCAGGATCCTCCATAAATACTGTTTTTCCAAGTTCAGTTTGACTCAGATATATTTTTCCATCTTCTTTTTTAAAATCTATAAGTCCCATATAAGTTGCATAATTAATATGTGGTTCAACCTTACCACTGCTCTCTCCTTGCGGAATACCTGTACTGCTTGATATTTCTTTTACAGTTATCCCTTTGGAAATATTTCCTGCCAATTCAAGAATACTGCTTATATATTGTTTTTCCGGCTTAAACGTTAAATGGAAATTTACATTAACTTGTTTGCCCATAATCAACCTCTCTCTTTAAATGCTGTAACACTTGTAATAGTAGATTTTACTTGTCCAAATGTTCCATCTGCTCTTAATCTGTCACCAACAACTATACATTGACCTTTTTTTAGATTTTTCAAAGGAGCAAGCCATGCATTACTGTTTACCGGATCAAGTTGTTTTGCCATTTTAGGAATTTCTTCATCTGTAGGTTTGAAGTATAATTTAAATGGAGCCTGAAGCAATCTGATTATTTCATCATCTGACAATATTTTTAATGATTGCGTAGCAAACCAGGCCGACCAGCCAAACTTTCTTCCCTCAGTAAGAATCATTGCACTTGGTGAATTTGCTTTATGCGACAGATTCTGAGCTTCGTCAAGTACAACTACAAACGGTTTATTCTTATTTCCGTACTTCTTTGTATAATACCACATATCCCATAGCATTAATTCTGTAATAATAATCTGTGTTTCTCTATCAATATTTGTAAGCTGAAAAATAGTTGTCTGAGCATCACTGGAATACAATACATCATTCCAATCGAAATTTGAATTTTCATCAAATTTAACACTATAAAAGAATGGTGTCATCTTTGAAAGTACTGTCTGAGCTGCTCTATTTTCATTTTTCAATATCTCAAGTTCTTTTCTAAAACACTCCATGTTCATTTCAGACTTATATTTTTCAATTCCTATTCTAGTTGCTTCAAATATAGCAGAGGACTGCTGTTCACCAAATTTATACACATGTGAAAGTATATTAGCAAATCTGGAAGCTACATCAGATGCAAACTCTGTACGAACTTCTCCAAGCACATCAATTTCATGTTGCTGAAATGGATTTATTGGCACTCCATCAAATTTTACAATTCTCTGATGTATTTTATTACTCATTCGAGAAGTAAATTCTTTTTCTAGTTGATCTAATCTAAAGCCTTCAGTATAATCAAAAATAATAGATGATATACTACTCTTTGATAGTTCATAAAGCATCGTTTGAATGCTATAAGTCTTTCCCTGACCAGATGTACCAGTAATCAACAAGTGTCTGTTGGAAAGCTCTTTATGTCCGAACTCCCAAAATACATCTTCTCCCATTTTATTTTTTCCTACAAGAACTCTGATATGTTCAAGACTTTCCTTTGGAGTATATTCGCTATTTTGTACTTTTGAAAAATTGTTATCTGTCTCTACTGAAACTTCAGTATCTTTTTCACTCTTTTCATCTATCAACATTGGCTTTTCTTGAATTTCAATGTCTATCTCAGCATTCGAACTTACATATTTTTTTGCATGATAAATATTCTTCATTTCTTCATCAATTTCTTCTTCTCTAAGACGAATATTCTCCTCTTCAACATCGTCATCATAACAAACAAAATCCTGATTTATAAAGTTGTTTTCAAATGAATTATTCTGAAGCAATAACTTTTGAATTTTTAATTGTGGTACGTCCAAATATTGTACATTATCGTACAAATTACTATTGCTTATCTCAATTTCCTCTCCATCTTTATCAAGCCAGTAACCAATAACCTTTCCATTCCAATTTATTCTAAAGTTTCCTTCAAGAATTAATCTCAGTTTTTCAGATAAATTTGAAAAATCATCTGAATTATCTGAAAATGTTATTTGAGCAAAAGCAAGAGCTCTATACAACTGTGCATACCAATATCTTCTTTTCATTGAAACAGAATCAGGATCAAATATCTGTTTTAATCTTTTTATTCCATGTGTTACCTGATCTATTGCCTTTTCTTTATGAGCCAAAGAATATTGTAATGTAGAAGTTTTACACTCTACAATCGTTGCATCTATAATAAGTTCATCACTTTCATCTTCCGCATTAACATTGAGGATGAGAAAATCTGGTCTTGAATTCGATTCATCCGCTACAAAATTACTGCCAAACCAATGCATATATGAATCAAGATGAATTACAATCTTCAATGCTGAACCTTTAATAGATTCTTTTTCAAGAAGAGATGTTAATACATATGCCATAAATTCATTAATATTGTGATCTTTCTGATTAATAGCAGATAACAAACTAATTCCATCTAAGCTTGCAGCTTCTCTTAAACATAACTCGGCAGCTTTTTCAATTTTTTCTTTATTCCAATGGAATAACTGATATAATCTGCGTTCAAGTTTTTTCTTAATTATTTTTAATATTGATTCTCTACTTGTAACTGTAAGATTATATTGACCATAAGAACCTTTTCCAGTGCTAAAGCCTATTATCGGATATGTATTTTCTCCGCTATTATTTTTTAGGAGAGCGCCATCCATACCACTATCTAGACATACAACCCAATATGCCTTTTCATGAAGAGCTTCAACAAGTTTTCTGGCTAATTCATCAATACTTACTTCTCTTACTGCGATAAAACCACAATCTGGTATTGTTTCAGAATTATTTTTATATCTTACAACCTGTGTATGAGCAAATGCTGCTTTAAACTGTGGCTGAGATATTTCTATTTTCCTTTTTATATTCAACGAAGTTTGAGATATCGGAGATGGTTTATATACAATCGGAAATCTACATTCATTTAATCCGATATTTGCTGTTGATTTATTTTTTGTAAAATTAAAACTTGTAAGTTTAAGAAAATCCATTACAAAAACAATATCATTATTTCCGTTTAACAATCTGTCAATGTCAGATTTCGTACTCCATTCATTCATGTATGTTTTTACATTAATTGTTGTGGTCAACCTTTTTTGAAACATTTGTGTCTAAATAAGATCACAAATATTTATCCACGTTATTGTTAATACTGTACAAAAACATCATTTATTCTTACTCATTCTTATTTGATAAGGAGTCAATCCATTATGATG
>JAGAKZ010000072.1 GCA_017848115.1 Oscillospiraceae bacterium | reverse complement strand
TTCAGCGTCTCCCGAATAAATAACTTCTGAAGTATTTCCTGCAAAGTCTGTTACTGTTATTTTGAGCTTTGCTTTATCGCCTTCAGCTGAATCGTTTGAGAAAGTGAAACTGAATTTGTCTGATTTTCCGATAGTTTCGGGTGTAACGGTTGTAGTAGATTTATCCGAAACCGGAACAGCACGAATTTCCTTTATTCCCGAATCACCGTCAGAAAATTCACCTGATAATACGACATTGCCTTTTTTACCATCTTTGCGGGATACTATAGTATTTGAATTTTCTACAAAGCCCCTGATCTCTGCTGAAGTTACAACAGGAGCAGTTTTTTCGATTCTTGCTGTTATAGTTTTTGATTCAGCAGATGCAGATGGATTTCCTACACCGTCTTCTACAGATACTGTGAAATTCTGAACAAACAAAATTTCATCTGTTGAAACATAAAATCTTAATGTTTCTGTATTATCGGCATTGTCTGTAATACTTTCGTATTCAATTGAGTAGTTGAGAGCAGGTGCTTCTTCCGGTACAGTACCTTCTGCAGTTGCAGGAGCAGTTACGGTATGACCGAATGTGCCGTCAGAGTTTTTAGCAAATGTATGAGTATTTCCGGCTTCATCGGTTATGATAACTTTTCCTGTTTTTGATGTGATACCATCAAGTTGGTTGTGGAGTTCTTCGCCGAAATCGTTTGCTGATACGGAGAATCTGTCGTCTACTGTTATGTCAAATTTAAAATTTGAGTTTGTCCATACTTCGCCTTTGGTGTTGGTACCGGTAGGGTGTGTTTTGGCGGTGGAAAGATCAAAACGTGGAGCGTGGGCATCGAGGTAGATGTATTTGTTTGAATCGAGGTAGTTGTTGCCGGAATTGTCGAGGATGCCGGTGATGTTGAGGAAGGTGGGAGGGGTAATGAGATTTAATTTCTTTTCAAAATTTTTTTCCAACTCATTAGAGGTTGCCGATAATCCAACATTTTCACTATCTTTAATAACCAATTCGTCCATCGTAATATATTCCATGGACGAAATACATGAAAGTTTCATGATGAGAAAGTAAGTTGATAGTTTACGAATAAAAATATTATCAGTATATTTTAACGTTTCGCTACTATCAATGTTATTTTCAAAATCAAAATCAATATTTTGTTTCAAATTATAATAGCATAGCACAATAGAGGGGCTATATTTAAAATTAGGGTTATGAGATGAAATGTTTTTTATTATATCGCCTAAAATTGGTGCATCTTGTGGCAAAGAATTCTCTGTTATAGTAATAAAAAGATGTTTGTCTACATTATTTTCGTCCTGTATTCTTTGCGGAACAGTTATTGTACCTTTATTTGAAACTTCAAAAGTTCTATAGTCCGTTTCAGCGTTATGTTCCCATTCATTTGTTTCAGGGTTGAAGAAATACAATGGTACAGATACTGTTTTAGGGACAGTGTCAACTTTAACGGTAAATACTTTGTTATGTGCTATATTAATTCCTTCGTTTTGGACAGAAAATACTACTTCACAACTTTCCAACATTTGATTGCTAAGATCATTCGAATACACTGCTTTATCATTATCATCATAAATCGTTATAGATTTAATATATTCACCTTCACCGGAAATGATAAATTTGTCGCCTTCATATTCTTTATCTTTTTTCCATGAGTATGTAGTATTTAGATTATCAACTTTACAATTTTCGTTCTCAACCTTAATTGAATATGTTTTTTCAGATATTTTATAATATCTATCTTTTGAGATAATGTACATACCACCATAGTTCTTATAATCAAGATTGCTTGTGACAGGTATTTCTGTAATATTTTTATCTTCAAAACGATAATATTCTTTTAGTGAAAGTTTGGCGTTATGTGGTACATGATTGTCGATAATACTTTCCGGAACATTAACATAATCTATTACAGGAGATATATCGTAATATTCAGTAAAAGAAAAAACATTTTCTTCTAATGTAACTTTGGCAGATATGTCACCAATATTCAATAAGGTATCTTCAGAATATCTGCCAGCAAAATCATATGGAAGATATAATTCGCATTGCTCATGTCCAAAATTTTGCATTTGATCATAATTAACACCGATTAATGATATCAAATTCTTTTTAAGATTGTAATTGTTTGGAATACTTTCACCAACAAAGTTAAATTTAAAAAGAGTATGTTCTGTAAATGTTATATTGTGTCCTTTTGCTTCAGCCTTAGCATGAACAGAGTCAATGCTGATTATATTTTGATTAAGACTTTTAAGTGTATAAGGAAGTTTTACTTGTACACCATTTTCAGTAATTTCAATATATTGCTCTCTTATTCCGATAGCTTTTAAAAATTTTATTATGATTTTATCATTATTAAAACTTTCACCATAAAATGTGAAATTATACACATACATTGGTGTAGTCATAGTTACAGTTGTTGTTTCTGACGAAGCAGTAGTTGTGGTGTTTTCTGTTGTTTCCGGAACAGTCGTAATAACTGGTTCTGTTTTCTGAGTTGTTACAACAGCAGAAACATTATTCTTTTCAGAAACTGACGTTGTAGTTTCCGGAGCTGAATTTTCAACATTAGTATTTGGTGTTGTTATTTCTTCAGCCATTAAATATATGCACTGATTCTGATTTGTCATCAAGAATGACAACGCTGCTAAAAAAGCAGTGGTTTTTTTCAAAACATCTTTTTTATTCATATTATTTTTCCCTATGTCCTTTCGATTTTTTTATAATAAAACCTATTATTCCGCCGAGTATGCCAACAGAGGCTAATATGGTTAGAATAAGTGGTAAGTTATTCTTACTTTTATCATTTATATTTTCGGTTACTTCACTTGTTTCTGTGGTAGTAGTTGTTGTTATACTTGAAACAGAAGAAGTAGTGGTAACAGAAGTTGTTGAGATTGTTGTGTTTTCTTTTGTTGTGACCGTTGATTCGTTTGTTGAGAGTGTGATAGATGTTGTTGTAATTGTGGTAGAT
>JAGAKZ010000028.1 GCA_017848115.1 Oscillospiraceae bacterium | reverse complement strand
TTTGGCATGATAAAAATAAAAACCGTAGGACATACGGGGTTAGCTCGCTTATGCTTAGTACGTTAGTACTATCGAACGAGAACCGAAACTTATCTATAGAGATGGGAAGCCCCCACCTCTACAGGTGGGGGAGGATGTCACTACAAGAACATAATGACAATTGACAACAGAAAAAATATATTATATAATATAAGTACTAAGATTTCCACGAAAGTGAAAAAAGCTCTCCTTTATTGACGGTTCGTTTGCATTTAATGTAGACGAGCCGTTTTTTGATAAATAACTTGACTTTTATAGTCAAATATGCTAAAATAAATATGCCTAGGTATATTTTGTACAAAACAAAGGAAATAGTGGAGGAATTTTTTTATGAATAAGATCACAAAAAAAATCATGGCAACAGCTATGTCACTCGCAATACTCGCTTCATCCGGTGTTGTTACAAATGATAACAATGCAAAAAACATCTTAACAGTTAATGCTAGCTATACGTCTGAACCGCTCTGGTATGGATACATTGATGGCGTACTTTATTGGGAATACGATAATCATGTTATAATCGCAGGCTGCTCATCAACTAAAACATCTATAACAACAAGAAGTTTCGTTCACAATAAGCCTGTTACAGACATTTATATGGACGCTTTTTCTGATATGACAAACTTAAAGAGCGTTGAAATCACGGGAAATGTAAATTGCTTACCTGCAAACGCATTCAGAAACTGTAAGAATCTAAAAACATTAATACTTCCTTATAATTTTAAAGAAGTATGCAGTAATGCTTTATACGGCTGTACAAATCTCACTACAATTATTGTTCCGGGGAAAACAACTTCATTTAATAATGATGCCTTTAGAGACTTTTTCTCCTCAAAAGTAACAAAATTTAACGGTACGATCAAATGTCTCAAAAGTTCAAAAGCTCAGTCATTTGCAAAATCAAAAGGTTATAAGTATAGTGCTTATACTCTCGGTGACGTAAATAATGACGGAGTGATTAATTCTTCTGATGCCTCTGAGATTTTAGGTGCATACGCTACACTTAGTACAGGTGGCAATGCTGCTGACATCATGAGAATTACAGGTGACGTTGATCATGATGGAAGTATTAATGCTTGTGATGCAAGTACGGTTCTTGGTTACTATGCAAAAGTAAGCACTGGCTACAAAGGTACAATTGAACAGTACATTAACAACAGATAATTTTGCTTATCAAAAAAGAGACTAGTCTTATGAGATTAGTCTCTTTTTTTGAGTTATTTAAATAACAAATCCCGTCTTTTTCAGGCGGGATTTTCTTTGTACAGAGGCATTTGCAGTATATTTTAAGCAATGTGTAATCATTTACGAATATATTTTTAAATGATTTTGTTTACTATAATAATTGAAACATCTCATTTTAGGTGATATAATATCAAAGGTTGCGAAAAAATCCAAAAAATCATAGAAAAGAGATGTTTCTGAAGATGTTAAAAAAATATGTCAGCGATCTGAAGAAAGAATTCAAGGGCTATAATGCCAAGAGTTTTTCTGCTGATCTTATGTCAGGACTTACAGTTGCGGCTGTTGCTCTTCCTCTTGCACTTGCTTTTGGTGTAAGTTCAGGTGCAGATGCGGCATCCGGTCTGATAACGGCAATAATAGCAGGTGTATTTATCGGTATGCTTGGTGGCGGTTCGTATCAGATATCGGGTCCTACAGGTGCGATGGTTGCTATACTTCTGCCTCTTTCAATAAAATACGGAGCAGAGGGCGTTTTTGCTGCCGGTTTTATTTCCGGAGCCATACTCATAATAGCAGCACTTCTTAAAATAGGAAAACTTGTTTCGTACATACCTACAGCGGTTATTACAGGATTTACATCAGGTATATCAATAATAATCGCACTCGGACAGATAGATAACTTTTTTGGTACAAAGTCCGAGGGTGAAAATGCGATACAGAAAATCATTTCATACGGTGAACTTGGTTTCCACCCAAATGTTTACGCTATATTGTTTGGCGTGCTTGTTATACTTATTATGATTTTATATCCTAAGAAGTTAAATGCAAAATTTCCGGCTTCGCTTGCTTCGATCATTATAGCACTTATTGTACAGCTCATATTTAAGTTTGATGTTGCAGAGGTAGGCGCTATTCCTAAGACACTTCTGCTTGACAAAAGACTTGACATTGCAGATCTGTCACCGGGTATGATCAAAAACTTCATTTCTCCTGCGATAAGTATAGCGGCTCTCGGAATGATAGAAAGTCTTCTTTGCGGAGCATCGGCAGGTAAGATGAAAAATGAAAAACTTGATGCACAGAGAGAACTTATGGCACAGGGTATAGGAAATATGCTTATTCCTGTTTTCGGCGGAGTACCTGCAACAGCAGCTATAGCAAGAACAAGTGTTGCGATAAAGTCAGGCGGAAGAACAAGACTTGTAAGCGTATTTCATTCACTCACTCTTATAGCTTCAATGTTCCTTCTTGGCCCTGTTATGTCAAAGATACCGCTTGCGGCACTTGCAGGTGTTCTTATGGTAACTGCCTGGAGAATGAACGAATGGGAAGCTATAAAGAATATATTCGGTAAAAAACTTAAAGTTTCTGCTATGCAGTTTATCATAACTATGGTAGCGACTGTAGTTTTCGATCTTACGGTGGCTATAATAATAGGTGTTGTACTCTCTATGCTTCTTTTCGTTCTCAAGAGTTGTGAACTTAATATTGACATAAATGATGTTGACAAGAAACGACTCGGCAAGGCAGGAGAAGAAATGAAAACTTCTATGAGCGGAACAAAACTTGTATACCTTGCAGGCCCTCTTTTCTTTGGTACACAGGAAAGACTTACAAATGTGCTTCACGAACTCGAAGGTGCTTCTTCCATAGTATTTTCTATGAGAGGTGTGCCGATGATAGATGACTCAGCTATAGCTGAACTTGAAGCTATTTTTGAAGATTATTCTAAAGATAATGTAAATATAATGTTCAGTGGTGTACAACCGAGAGTAAGAGGTACACTTGAAAGAGCAGGATTTATCGAAAAAGTAGGCGAGGAGCGCTTCCACTGGGACGCTGTCAGAGCACTTATGTATCTTGATGAACATTGCGCATAAAAATAATATACAATAATTATATCAGCCGGTTTCAGTTATGGAGCCGGTTGATGCGTTTTAGGGTGAAAAATTACCTTTTAGGACATTTCTATTTACAAACATATCTTTTTGTGATAAAATCGAAATGTAAAAAAACAAAAAGGAGATATTAAAAATGCTAAGAACAGTTATGCTAAAAGGTAAAGAGATACAGTACAACCTTATTTTTAAAGATGTAAAAAATATAAATGTAAGGATAAAACCGGACGGAAGTATAAATGTGTCAGCTAACAGACGCATCAGGACGGAGTATATAGACGGTCTTTTGAGTGAGAGGGCTGACTATATACTGAGTACGTTAAACCGCTTTAAAACGGCACGCAGTCAGCGTGCAGATGAGGGCTGTGTCGAACTTGACAGGATTATGTTTCTTGGTGACGAAATTCCTGTAAAGATAATAGGAAGTCATGAAAACAAAGCGGAGATAAAAAACGGAGAGCTTCTGGTATTTACATACCACGATGATGATGGTAAAATAAAAAAAGTGATAGATGAATGGTATGACGTACAGTGCAAGCATTACTTTGACGATATAGGCAACAAGGTTTATCACTTATTTGAAGAACGTATAAAAAAATGTCCCGAATTTACATATAAATATATGAAATCCATATGGGGCAGTTGCAATCCGGTAAAATACAGAATAAGTATAAATAAAAAGCTGATACGCTACGATACAAGACTTATAGAATTTGTCTTTTGTCATGAGTTTTCACATCTTTTAAGTCCCGATCATTCAAGCAGATTTTATGATGTACTCTCATCGGTTATGCCCGATCATGATAAGCGTAAAAAAGAACTGAAAGAAGTATCGTCCAAGACAGGAAACTACAGATAAATAAAATAAAGCAGACCGTAAAAAGTCTGCTTTGTTTTATTTATAAGGGTCCTGAGTAACAAGTTTGCTTTTCTGTTTGTTTATGTACATTTTCTCGTCTGCCTGCTGTATGATATCGTCTATCTGGGTGTTTTCGTTTATTTCAGTGTATATGTAACCAAGACTTACAAGAACTTTAAAAGGAAGACCTGAGTTTTGGTTATACTCTTCCAGGTAATCATTTATTTTCTTTGCTATATTGTCTATTTCTTCGGTTGTATAGTCAGAAATGCCGATTATCATATATTCGTCACCGCCGAAACGATAACAACGTTCTTTTTTGGTGCATGCCTGTTCTATTGCCTGGGCTATAGCAGAAAGTGCTGTATCTCCGGCTATATGACCGAACTTGTCGTTTATTTTCTTTAAAAAGTTAAGGTCAGCCATTACAAAAAGGGCGTTTTGAGGAGATGCTGACGAGTCTTCGATAAGTTTTTCTATATGCATATTAAAAGCATTTCTGTTATACAGCTTGGTAAGCCCGTCTCTGAGTGCGGCACGTTCAACTTTTTTATACATCATTTCAAGATTGAGTCGTACTCGCAGACATTCAAATGAGTTTGATACAAACTTTGACCAACCGCTGTAGTCGATGTTCGGAAGCGATGGAGTTTCATAACGAAGGGCAGTGTAACCGAAAGCTCTGTCATAAAAGTTAAGCGGAAAGAAGTAAAAAACAGACGGTTTTTCGTATGTTACGTCATAGTCAGGGAGCAGATCTTTTTTATTAAATGTACCATGACCTTCACAAGCCCAGAAATTCTTATCAAGAAAAATAAGTGTATTTATTTTTTCGGGATATCCGCTTGTACGATATGATGCATCTGGCGTGTGATCGTTTCCAAGCCAGTCATCGTTAAGGCAGAAATAGATATTATCAAATCCTTCAACCTGATAAACGTACATACATATTATATGACGAAGTTCATCGACAGTATTGGCGGATATAAGTTCACTCATCATATTGTTGGTACGTGCCTGAAAATGAGATTTAAAAAATTCATCGCTATAAGTAAATTCGTTCATATATGTCTGGGAGGCTATGTCTATTCCGCAGCCACAACTCTGAGCAATTTTTATATTTGGTTTTGGGGGGATAGGAACATATTCTTTTCCTTCAAAAATTGAATGAATATACTCTACAGCATTTTTTCCGGTATTTGTTCCGGGAAGATCTGCTGAAGTAACAGAGGGTGTATATTCGATACCTTCTCTCATCGAGTCATAGCCTGTTACGGCAATTTGTCCGGGAATATCTATAC
Organism: Oscillospiraceae bacterium; assembly: GCA_017848115.1. Taxonomy (GTDB): domain Bacteria; phylum Bacillota; class Clostridia; order Oscillospirales; family Ruminococcaceae; genus HUN007. The sequence goes on along the minus strand of JAGAKZ010000028.1, from coordinate 148,135 downwards.
CACGCTGATTTAAAGCTTTCATAAGCCCCATAGCCATAGGATCACCTGCTGTTACTACAGCTTGTGGCAGGGGCAGGTCTGAAGATAATATTTCTTCGGCAACAGCATCTCCTGAAGTGTACCAGAAATCTCCGTAGTGTATACGACGTTCGTCAAATTCTATTCCGTGTTTTTTTAAAGAGCGTATGTATCCGTTTTGTCTTTTTACAGAATGTTCATGTCCTTTTATTCCGCTCATAAAATCTATAATTGTATAGTTATGTTTTTCAATAAGGTGATCGCACAAAGCTTCTATAATAGATCCGTCGTCTGAAACAATACTCTTGAATTCCGGAAGAGTTATATCCATCGAAACTACAGGACCTTTAAAATTTTCTTTTACAAGATCAATTATTTTTGTAAGACTGTCTTTGTTTGCAATAGTATCAGGCATGATGATAACTGCGTCTATTGTTTCAAAATTTATAAGATTGCAGATATTTATATTTCCGGCTTCTATTTTTGGATTATCATTAACTTTAAGGTAATAACTGAATATATAACAATCATAATCATATTTAAAGCACTGTTCAATAATTCCCGGAACTGCTTTTTGCTGATATAAATCATCAATTTCTGCTACTATAACACATATTCGTTTTCTTCTTTTCATCTGTTTCGCCTCCCTTGTTTAAAAAGTATAAATCGTTTTAAAAATAATTGTGTTTTTTCGGATATATATTATAATTATAATGTATATTACATGAAAAATCAAGAGATTATGAAAAAATATTGACTTATATTGTTTTTAATGTTATAATCAGAATAATTATATTTTTGGGAGGTTAAAAAATGAAATTTAAAAAAACTATATCAGCAATTATTGCTGCGGTAATGTTATTGTGTGTAGCATGTGGTGATAAATCAGGAAAGGGAAAAGAATATAGCAAGGAAATAGTTAGTTATGATTATAAGTATAAGATAGAAACACCTGTTGACTGGAAACTTGATGAACGTCCTGAGATGCAAAATAGCGGCGTTACAATCTGTGCTCTGTGTCCTGAGCGCTGTGTTGAAATTGGTGCACAGGTAACGGAGATAGGCGAAAATCTTTTGCCGTTTGATAATTTTTGTAATATGGTTGTGAAGAATATTAATTCACAATATCTTACTACAGTAAGTGTTGTTGATTTTGAAGATAAAAATGTAAACGGTCTGAATATGAAATATTTTGAGATAAAGGATATGATGGCTGAGGGTTATGATCAGTCTTCAAGACTATGGTGTTATATGGGCGAGGTAGATGGTTGCTATGTTATGTTTGTAGCTGAAACGCTTGAAAAGTTTGCAAGTGATGAATTGCATGAAGAAGTAGAGATGATAATAAGTACATTCCAAAGGTTTGAGGTATAAAAATAAAGCTGTTGCACAATGAAAAATGCAACAGCTTTTATTTTTTATTTACGCTTCTTTTGCAACAGGAAGTTCTGAACTTTCTTTTTCTGCAAATACTATTTTGAGAAGTATAGGAGTTATGATAGTAGTTATAACAACCATTATAACTATAGGTCCGAAGAAGTTTGCACTCATAAGACCTACAGCGGCACCCTTGTTAGCAACGATAAGAGCAACTTCGCCTCTGGATACCATGCCGATACCGACCTGAAGGCTTTCTTTGGTTGAATACCCGCATATCTTTGCACCAAGTCCGCAACCTACTATTTTTGTGAGAACAGCTACAACAAGAAGGAGTCCCGCAAAAGCTATTATAGATGCACCCATTTTAGGGAGAGTAACGTTAAGACCGATACTTGCAAAGAATACAGGAGAGAGGAGCATATATGAAAGTGTTTCTATTCTTGAGGAGATGTATTTGTTCTTGGTACTTGTTGAGATAAGTATACCAGCAAGGAAGGCACCTGTTATATCCGCTACTCCGAAAAATGCTTCTGCGATATAAGCAAATAATAAACAGAAAGCAAAACTCATAACGTTATAACGATGAAGTTTTTCTGTTGTGCGGTCTGTCCATTTTACAAATAATATATGGAAGAGCACACCAAAAAGTGTAGCAAAAACAAAGAATCCAAGGATTTTGAGAAGAACAGTAGCTATTTCTACTTCAGGATTTGCAAGGCTGGTAACAACTGTAAGAGCAACGATTCCGAGGATATCATCAATAAGAGCGGCACCAAGAATAGCATTTCCGGCTCTTGTAGAAAGTTTTCCGAGTTCTTTTAATGTTTCTACTGTTATACTTACTGAAGTTGCTGTAAGTATGATTCCTATAAATATATTCTGTAAAAACTTACTTGTTGTAAGTGTGTTTTCGCCTGTATTGAAAAGTGCAGAAACTGCAAAACCGCCGAGCAACGGGACTATAACACCTATAATAGCGATAATGAATGAAGCTTTTCCACATTTTTTTAGTTCGCCGATATCTGTTTCAAGACCTGCTGAGAACATAAGAACGATAACGCCTATTTCCGAGAGGCTGGAGATAAACTCTGTTTTTTCAACCAGTCCAAGACAAGCCGGTCCGAGAATAAGTCCTGCCATAAGAGCACCTACAACCTGAGGAAGGTTGATACGTTTGGTAGCAAGGCCGAGAACTTTAGTAGACATGAGAATGATCGCAACAAAAAATAAATAATCGTAATGCATACAAAACAATTCCTTTCTGCAGCAAAAAAATAAATATAACAAAAAAATATATGTAAACTGTATGACGCAAAATAAAAGAAACGACTTTTATGTCGTTTCTGGCATACAAGTTAGCGAAAAAAATTTTATTTCACAAGTCCGTTCATTATTATAGTACTTTTGATATTCATTGTCAAGTCGGATATCGGAAAATCGGCATAATTGTGGTCTTTGGGCTAAAAATAATGAAAATATTATCTGAAATGATAAATAAAAAAATAAAGGAGCAGTAAAGACCACTCCTTTTATTAATCAAATCTATTAAAATTATGCTCCTGCGTTGAGCTTCTTAGCAAGCTGTGATTTCTTTCTTGCAGCCTTGTTCTTGTGGATAAGACCCTTAGCAGCAGCCTGGTCAACTTTCTTTATTGCGAGCTTGATAGCTGCTTCCTTGTCTGTGTTTGTTGCAGCTGCGATGTCAGCCTTCTTAAGAACTGTCTTAAGGTTTGTTCTTCTTGACTTGTTGATAGCAGCTTTAACCTTGTTTACTTTTACTCTCTTCTTAGCAGATTTAATGTTTGGCATAACTTTTTACCTCCGGTTTTAATTAAAAATAAATTTCGAACGTTTTTTTCTGATAAACAGAACAAAACAACATAAAATAAAAGCAGCAGACACGAAACTGCTTTGAATTTTAAAGTAAAGACAGTGTATGGAACGACCATACAATCAGCCTAATAAATATTCTACCATTTTATAAGATAAAAAGCAATAGTAAAATTAAAATATTATTGAAAAATATTTAGGCTTATTTTATATACATTCACAATAAATAATATTTTTCAGGAAAAGAGGCGTTTTTGTGGCTATAAGAACCGATCTTGCACTTGAAGCTGCCAGCGGAGATATTCTTTACGAAGGCATAGTCAGAAAAGAAAGAGGAGAGGCGTTTAAGATAACAGAAATAACGATAACAGATGATAAAAGCGGTGACAGTATAGGAAAAAAGAAAGGGATATACGTTACACTTGAAGGCGATACGCTAAGCACTGTCAATGACAGGTATCAGATCATGACAGAGGAACTTGCAGATGAACTGAAAAAATTTATAGGTGAAAAAGGACGTGTGCTTGTAGTCGGTCTTGGAAATGATGACATAACACCTGACGCACTCGGACCGTATGCGGCAGGCGGAGTAATGGCGACAAGACACTTTAAGACCGAGCTTGCGGATGATGAATTTTTAAGTTCTCTCAGAGAAGTGAGCGTACTTGTTTCAGGAGTACTCGGAACTACCGGGATAGAGTCTGCCGAAATAGTAAAAGCAGTTTCAAAGGAAATCAGTTTTGACAAAATAATAGTTATAGATGCGCTTGCCTGTTCTGATATTTCAAGACTGGGCAAGACTATACAGATAAGCAGTGCAGGTATATCTCCGGGAAGCGGTGTACAGAACAGACGAAAAGAACTTTCTTTTGATACCCTCGGCGTTCCTGTCATTGCTATAGGCGTACCGACTGTCATAGATATGCATACGGTTTATGAAAATATTACAGGTAAAGAGCCTGAAAACACTATGCCTGATATGATGGTCACACCAAAAGATATTGATACGATCATCAGTGGTGCTTCAAAAATGATAGCTGCAGCTCTTAATCTTGCTTTACAGAGTGTACTTTCTTTTGAGGAAGCTATAGAACTTGCACACTGAAAAACCCCTGTCACACTGATGAGACGGTGTGACAGGGGGAATATTTTTATTTACAAGGCAACAGTACAAATGCGCAAATAAGTATAAGCATCATTATTATCGGTACAGTTCTTCTTGACATTTTTTATACCTCTTAATTAAAATTCCATTTTCTTTTCGAGATATGCAACGAGATCGTTTATGTTTACACGTTCCTGCTGCATTGTGTCACGATCACGTACTGTTACACAGTTATCCTTTTCAAGTGTATCAAAGTCGTATGTGATACAGAAAGGTGTACCTATTTCGTCCTGACGGCGATAACGCTTACCGATAGTACCTGCTTCATCAAAGTCAACCATGAATTTCTTTGAAAGCATTTCATAAACTTCTTCAGCCTTTGGAGTGAGTTTCTTTACGAGCGGGAGAACAGCAGCCTTGAAAGGTGCAAGTGCAGGGTGGAGTCTGAGTACTGTTCTTGTTTCCTTCTTTTCGTTTCCGTTCTTGTCAACAGATGTGAGTTCTTCTTCGTCATATGCTTCTGTCATGATTGAGAGGAAGAGTCTTTCAACACCGAGAGATGGTTCGATAACGTAAGGAATATATTTTTCATTTGTTTCAGGATCGAAGTATTCGAGTGATTTTCCGCTTGTGTTGATGTGCTGTGTAAGGTCGTAGTCTGTTCTGTCAGCGATACCCCAGAGTTCGCCCCAGCCAAATGGGAAGAGGTATTCAAAGTCTGTGGTAGCCTTTGAGTAGAAGCAGAGTTCTTCAGGGTCATGGTCTCTGAGTCTGAGGTTTTCTTCCTTGATGCCAAGGCTTAAGAGCCAGTTTTTGCAGAATGATCTCCAGTAGTCAAACCATTCAAGGTCAGTTCCCGGCTTGCAGAAAAATTCAAGTTCCATCTGTTCAAATTCTCTTACACGGAAGATGAAGTTACCAGGTGTAATTTCATTTCTGAAAGATTTACCTATTTGTGCTACGCCAAAAGGTACTTTTTTTCTGCTTGTACGCTGGATATTTGCAAAGTTTACGAAGATACCCTGAGCTGTTTCAGGTCTTAAATAAATTTCTGATTTTGAATCTTCTGTAACGCCCTGGAATGTTTTGAACATAAGGTTGAACTGTCTTATATCTGTGAAGTTGTTTTTTCCACAATCAGGACAGCAGATACCTTTTTCTTTTATGTATTCGAGCATCTGTTCATTTGTCCAGCCACTTGGATTTGTTCCGTCAAAATCTTCGATAAGATTGTCTGCTCTGTGACGTGTGTGACATTCTTTACAGTCCATGAGAGGGTCAGAGAAACCGCCGATATGTCCTGAAGCTACCCATGTCTGTGGGTTCATGAGTATTGCGCTGTCAAGGCCTACGTTGTATTTGTTTTCCTGAACAAATTTTTTGAGCCATGCCTGTTTGATGTTGTTTTTGAGTTGCATACCGAGCGGGCCGTAATCCCATGTATTTGCGAGACCGCCGTATATTTCAGAACCGGGATATACAAATCCTTTTGATTTGCAGAGATCAACGATTTTGTCCATAGTTTTTTCTGTGTTCAACATAAAAAATACCGTCCTTCAAAAATAGTTTATCAAATTATATTTTATGATAAATAAATGCTGTTGTCAAGTGATTTTTCAAATATAGTTCCACATAGTTTTCAACAAAGTGTGGAAAACTATGTGGAATAGGAGTTGTAAAAGTGTTGATATTAATTCCGGGTGTGGAAAAATCAACATTTGTGCATTGTGAAAATGTTGAATTCCATACCTTGCATTGTTGAAAACCTGTTATTCCGTTTCAAAAATATCCGATACGATATCTTTCGCATCATCTATCGCAGTATCGACAGCTTCGGATATATCGCCTATAAAAGAATCAGTGTCTGTAGTATTATCGGTTACGATTCTGTCGGAATCGGAAGAAGTTTTTTCGGTTTTTTCAGAAGTTGTCTTTTTAGTTGTCTGTTCATTTGTTCTTTTTGTAGTCTGAGTAGTTGTCTGAGATGTGGTTACTTTTGTAGTGGTACTTGAATTGTCATCTGAATTTCCGCATGAAGTCATAAGAACACAAAGTGAAAAAACAACAAATGAAATCGCTATAGCCTTTTTCATAAATATTTTCCTTTCATAATCTGTTGATATATTGCACGTATGCAATATACTTATTATTTCACGTATCAAAGAATATTATTCAAAAAAATAAAACCACCGTAAAACAGTGGCTTTAAATGTATTATATTCTTGAAATAATAAAGTTTATACTGTAACTTTCGGCAATAAGTTCATCTTCATAAAGAAAATCTGAGATCTCGGATTCTGCATTTTCGTATACTTTGTCGTAAAGTCCGTTGCTGATTGCTTTTTCTTCCATCTTGCTGTTGTTTGACAGGCAGATGTCAGTGTAATCGCTGTTGCTTATCGGATTGAAGATATTATCGTTTTTTCCGGAAATAACAAATGATGATTCGTCTATCTCGTGGGAAATAATATATGCTTCAGGGATTATAACTGTGACTGTTTTTGCGTCATTGTCAACAGAAAGTGTTATAAGTGAACTGTCAAGTGTAGCTGTTATCACACCGTCGTATGATATGGTAAATGATTTTTTTGTAAGTGGTATATTCACATCACCTATAGAATTTCTGTTTTCAAAGTTACAGGCATTTGAGTATGCATATTCTGCTGTTGCGTCGGGAAGGTTTTCTTTTAGTCTTGAATTAAGAAGTACGCCGTTTACAGTAGGTTTTGCCGTAGTTACTGTAGTGAGTTCTGTTGTTGTAGTAATTGTTGTCGTTTCGGGTGCAGTGGTTACAGGAGGCTCGGTGTTTTGTATCTGATTTGTTATAGCGTTTATATTGCTTTTATAAATCATGTTATCATCACGGTTTAAAAAGAATCCTGCAAGAAAACAAATACATCCGGTTACGATAAAACCAAGTAATAAAATGAGAAATCTCAACCATCTGAACTGTTTTGTATGTATATATTCGTCCAGCTTTTTTGAAAATGTACCTGTCTGTTTTTTCATTGACACATCTTTCCTTTCATAAAAAAACAAAATCCGCTCTACAGTTTGATGATATCACAAATATTGGTGCATGTCAATAACAGAATGGTTACAGTGCGGTTGGAATTTCCTGAAGAAAACAAAACGCAGAGCGTTGATGGTGCTCTGCGTTTTTTAGTTATCAGTTTGCTATTTCACGATTATCAGCGATATTTTTTACAAAATCTATTGAAACATCAAGGCTTACAGCGATTTGTTCATGAGTAAGAATGCCCTGGTTAAGCATACGTTCGATATCTTTTTTGCGTTGAAGGTTTATTTGCTCTTCAGCGTATTCTTCAGCATATTCTTCTACAAGTCTGCACATATTATCTTTTCCTCCTTGTTTTTCTTTAAAATATCGGAATCTCTCTGCGAGTTCGTTGTTGTACATATCATCGGCATCTATACATTGGAAGTCATGCATTAGTCTGCCGATTTTAGTGTATCATATTTGGGCGATATATTCAAGTATTATCGTTTTATTGATAAACACAAAACGCAGAGCGTTGAGGTGGCTCTGCGTTTGTTTAAAGTTATTTTTTTATAAATTTTGCTTCTAAGGTAGAGGCTGTGGACATATCGACTGTGATTTGTGGTGATGTTTCCTGAGAATTTGTCCAGCCTGCAAATTCGTAGCCTTCTTTGGCAATGGCTGTGAGGGTTACAGGGTATTCTGTTACGTAACTGCCTGTGAAGCTTCCTTTTGAGTAGTCGGGGGTTATGGTGTTAATTTTTACGCTTCCGCCGTTATAGTCGTTTACGGAAACTGTAAGTTTTGATGTTGAACCGCTGAGTGAGAGATTTGTTGCAAATGATCTGTAGATATTTTCTTCTCTGTTATTTATGAAATCCTGAATCTTCTTTATTTCAGCTCTGAAACTTTCCATTTCAAATTCCCATAATCCTGTACGTTTCATCTGTTCAGGCATTACAGGTGTGTAGAGCTGTTCAAATTCGCTGAGGACAGTGAGCATATTTTCACGGCTGAGGTTTTTGTTCATAAGGTCAGAGAAAGTTGTTACAAACTGCTGTTTGAACTGAGCATTTTTAAGAAGACCGTTAAAGAGTCTTGCGTGTTCGGCAACGTTGTTGTTATTATTATTGTTTCCGTTTCCACCTGGGAAACCGCCGAAACCACCGCCCCAGAAACCGCCTCCGAATGAGAATGACGAACCTGTCATGGCTGTTTTGAGTGAATCTTCGGTGTATGTACCTGTACCTTCTGCTGAATAGAGACTGAGTGAGTACTCTGTGTCATACAGCATCCATCTCCATTTTCCGTCTTCATACGGTGCGTCTGTTACAGTTCTTGAACGCCAGATTCTGTAGTTGTTGTTATTATTCATCCAGTCGTTGTTTGCAATAAATATTTCTGTGCAGTAGTAGTCAATGAAACTCTGCATATCCATCATTGTGCTTATCTTTTCATAGTTTGCGTCGATTGAAAGGTCGTTTTGTGAAGCAAAATTTACAAGCTCCTGATAGAGTGCAAGATCCTGTTCTGTGCCCTCATCAACTTCACGTCCGCATTCGATGATAACAACATTGTCCTTGTCTATATTGTAGTTGTTTTCAATATAGTTGTCGCTGTAGTCTTCCTGTAATGTATAAACGCCCCAGTATTCGCCGTTTATGAACATGATAGCAGGACGTGATGAAAGTGTTTCAAATGCTCTGTCGCCTACAAGACTCTGTATATAGTTGTCTCTGAACTGTGCAAATCCAAGATCATTTCCGCCGTTTCTCATTGTAAATCTCTTGTATTTGTCACGGATAGTTGTATCGTCTATTTCTGTAGTTGCGCCCGGAATAAGTTCATACTTTACATTTTTCTTTCCGTATTCTTCTCTGGAGTAGAATTTCATACTCTTTATTACGTATGAGCGGGTTGCATTTCCTGTTATTCTTGCACCGATATTCTGTGAATGTGCAAGTTTTCCGTCTTTTTCAAAGAGTTCGATAAATACTTTTCTTTCCCATTCATCGCCACGCTGAGTGTAGTTTCCGGGGAGTTGCCATGCCTGCATCATCGGATTGCTTCCTGATTCTGCAAATACTTTTCCTCTTACGTATATACCGTTTTCATAGCCAAAAAGGTCGTCGGGATTTGCTGTAACGCATAGTACAGGGAATCCGTTGTACTGATTTTCTATATCTATTCCGCAGAAATAAGTCTTGCTTACTTCGTCACTTATATTTCCGTTACTGTCAACAGCAATTGCTCTTACTACTGTTCCTTTTGTTACAGCAGGCGGAACATATTCGTCATGCGATACGTCAGTTATGGAAGCGTACTGATTTGGTTCGGATGAGCGGTTTTTTATCATGATATTTCCGCTGTAGAGAGTCGATTCGGTTGTTGGTGCACTTCCGTCTGTTGTATAGTAAATTTTGCAGTCGGCATCAGCTGAAAGTGAAAGAGAAAAATCACTGGTGTAAAAACCGCTTTCTGCTGAAAATTCAGGTGCATTTACAGAGGTAAGAGCTTCATTTATATACATTTCCTTTTGCAGTACAAAGTCAACGATATTTGTAGTACCGTCACCGTTTATATCAGAGCTTTGTAATTCTTCTGCGTCAAGCTCTTTTGTGCCCCAGAGGTATTTGTACATGGATTTGATATCTTTTTCGGTAATACTTCCATCGTTGTTGATATCGCCCTTTGCAAGTGCCGATACACCTGAGCATACACTGAATGCCAATAAAAATGCCGAAAGCTTTGCTATACGTTTTTTCATAAAAATCCTCCTGTGTATAAAATAATATATAAAAAGATCACACAATTCCAATCATATTACGTTTACTATAATTATACACTTATCACTAAATCAAAGTCAATTAAATTAAAATAATACCACACTATTGACATAAATAAGAATGCGTGGTATACTATGTGTAGTAGTTGATGTAGTACACTTGATACACGTTAGTGAAAATTTAAAAAGAAAGGTGTGGTAAGTCAATGATCAGTATTGATTTGCAGAGTCGTGTACCGATTTATGAACAGCTGTATAAGAAAATTACCGAGCTTATCATAAAAGGCGTACTGGCTGAAAATGATCAGATTCCAAGTGTCAGAGCATTGGCAAAAGAACTGGGGGTGAATCCAAATACCGTGGCAAAGGCATATCAGGAACTTGAGAGAAACAATATTATTTACTCGCTTTCGGGGCGTGGAAGTTTTGTATCAAAGATAAATGACGGAACTATCAGAAACTATATACTTTCGGATTTTGACGATTCCGTGAACGGAGCGTTGAAAGCCGGCATTACAAGAGAAGAACTAAAGAGAAGAATAGATGAGGTGAAAGAAAATGATTGAAATCAAAAATCTTGAAAAGGCTATAGACGGCACAAAGATACTTGATGGTATTGATCTGGAAATAAAAAAAGGTTCTGTATTCGGCCTTCTTGGCTCAAACGGTGCCGGAAAATCCACACTTTTGAGGCATTTGTGCGGAGTGTACAAACAAGACAGCGGTAGTGTACTCATTGATGGTGCTGAAGTTTATGACAATGCAGACGCAAAAAGAAAAATCTTTTTTGTAAATGATGAAACTGTTCAGTTTACGTCGTTTACGCTGAGTGAACTAAAGGAATATTACAAAGTTTATTATCCGGAATTTTCGGAGGAGCTTTTTGAAAAACTAAGAAAATCGGTAAATCTTCCGCTAAAAAAGAAACTGGGTACATTTTCAAAAGGTATGAAAAGACAGGCTATAGTTATAGTCGGTTTGTCATGCCAGACAGAATATCTTTTGCTTGATGAAGCATTTGACGGACTTGACCCTGCTATGAGAATGATAGTAAAAAATATGTTGTTTGATTCTATTCTGGACAGACAGCTTACAGTCGTTATTTCTTCACACAATCTCAGGGAAATAAGCGAAATATGCGACACTGCCGGAATGATGCATGACGGGAAAATAGTGTTCTGCAGGGAGATAGACGGTGTTGATAATGTACATAAGCTACAGGTGGCATTTAAAGAAGAATATACAAAAGATGATTTTGTAAATGCGGGTCTTGACGTTCTGAGTTTTAAAAAGAACAAGAGTGTATATGAAATTATAATAGATGGTGAAATAAATGAGATAACTAAAAAGATAAATACATTTTCACCGATTGTTTTTGACAGTATTTCACTTACTCTTGAAGAGATATTTCTTTATGAGATGGAGTCAAAGGGTTACTATGCTCAGGATATTCTTGATAATGACTAAGAGAAAATATATATCGGAGAAGGAGTGTTTGAAATGAATGAGAAAACGAAAAGTTCTCCTGTGTTAATGCGTATAAGGGAAAATCTTAAAGCGGAGAAAAGATTGTTTTTGGCTTTACTTATTATGTATATGATAAGTATGCCTTTATATACGATAGTAGAAAAATTGTGTTACAAAATACGTAAAATATATGATTATAACGAACAATTTTATGAACACAAATTTATCTTTACCATAGAATCTTTCCTTGAGTTTTCTCCTGTAATAATATTTGTTGCAGTTCTTGAAGGAATAGTAGTGGCTATGAACATCTTTAAATATCTGCACAAGCGTACTGAAGTTGATAAGGTGTTTTCACTGCCGTTATCAGGCTCGCAGAGATTTAAAGCGGATTTTATATCGGGGCTTATAATATATATGGTTCCATATATTATTTCATTTGTTATAGCAATAGTTGCAGGAACGATAGTCGATTCAAACTTGGGAACAAGTATTATAACTTATGAAGGCAGATTGAACAGTGAAGTTACAATGTGGTTTTATCTGTTTTTGATAAAGTTGATGTTCTATGCTTTTTGTGTATTTTCTTGTGTGTGTTGCGGAAACGCAGTGCAGACGTTTACAGGGATATTTATTTTAAATATGGCTGTACCTGTTTGTTCATATATTCCTGTATGGGCTATCGGTCAGAGTGTTCCGGGATATCACCCGTGTGAATGCATGGAGTTGTTGGAATGTACAAGTCCTATCGGGTGTATTTTTGCTCTAAATAACGAAATTAGTTATGAAGAGGCGCTTATATTGGAGGAAGTCGGAGTTCATGGTAACTATGAATTTATTACGTGGTTTTTCTCATGTATCTGTGTAATAGTAGTTATTGTACTCATTTCGGCATGGCTTTATAAAAAGAGAAAAGCAGAGGATACAGGTAAAGCGTTTGCGTTTTCACTGTTTTTTTATATTTTATCCGGAATGGCAGTTATGGCGATATTCAGTTATTTCTGTGTTGAAAAGTTTTATATTGTAGGTACTGTTCTGAGTGTACTGGCGTTTATTGTACTCGAGATCATGAAAAATAAAGGCTTTATGGAAATAAAGAGATTTCTGCTGTCAATGGTTTATTGCGTATCTGTTATAGGTGCGGTTTTTGTCTTTATTATTACCGGTAAAAATACAGGTATGTTTGGTATGATGAAGAAAATTCCGGATATATCAGATGTCAGAGTGATAAGTATGGGTTATGTCTATTTTCTGGGGACAGCAAGTTCTGCCGTTTTTGATGAAGAGGAAAGCAAAAGTCTGCTCATTAATTTTAACCGTGAGATAGTGGAATATTGTTATTCGGATAACTATGATGCGTCAGATTTAAATGATTCGATTGTTTTTACGTATATGGACAATAAAGGAAAAGTGACAGAGCGTATGTATTATGTCAATATGGATATGTATGATGAATGCAGATATAAATTGGCAGATATAAATGAGTACAGAAATGAACTATGTCAGCGTTTTAATAATGCTATTGATAAATACAGAAAGAACAACAAAGGTTGTACGTTAATAAAGACTTTGGATGATACGAGTGAAAACTATTCATATGCTTCATATGCTACATTGAATCTGGGTGATGAAACAGTCGAAAAACTTAAAGAAAGTTTTTATGATGATGTTATGTCGGCTCGATCAGATGAAATAGCCTATCCGCAAAAAAATTGTTATGAAGTAGAGGATTTTATTATTCCTGAAAGTTTTTCGAATACAGTATCATTGTTGAGAGAATGTCCGGGTATTCCTGAAAGTTTTTCGAATACTGTATCAGTATTGAGAGAATAGAGGAGGCGTTATTGAGTTATGATACATAAAAAAACTGAATCTATGATGTTTATTCGCATGCGTCATAATTTTAAACAGAATAAAAAGTGGTTTATTTTGTCGTGTATACTTCAGTTTCTTGGATTTCCCGTTTTTGCTTTGATGTATTATGTTATAGAAGTTGCAGAGAATTCATATAAAATGCTTGGTGACGCCAATTACATAAGAGCGCAGGAGTCAGGTAATAAAATTGAAGAACTTGTCATTTTACAGGGAATATCAATGATATTTTTCTGTGTTGCTATACTTGTATCAATATTTATTGTGATAAATATTTTCAGTTATCTGCATCAGAAAACCAGGTCCGACATGATTATGTCACTTCCGATGTCAACAAAGCAGAGGTTCTGGTCGGATTTTTTATCGGGACTTGTAATGTACGTTTTGCCGTATCTGTTTTCACTTATTCCCACAGGCATAATACTGGGTATACTTGATTCAGAATATGGTGTAGCCAATGTTACAGGAATAGAGATGAAAATAATAATATTCTCTTTTATTTATATATTCCTGATAATGTTAATGCTATATGCTTATATTTTGTTTGTTTTGATGTGTTGTGGAACTTTGCGTGGAACTATTACATATATTATTGCAACCAATATAATAATTCCGGCGTTTTTTTTCGTAATAAGTATGTGTATCGCAACATTTTCCGATAATGAGATAGATTCGCTCTATGCAATGATAAACTATATAAACATATCGAGTCCGATTGGTGGAGTGTTTTTCCTTGTATTGTTGTATGATACTGTAAGCGGTAAACTTTGTAGTGATACATACGTTATGGTTACGTGGGGAGTAAAATATATAATTGTAACAATGGTCATTATATTTATCGCATATCATCTTTATAAAAAAAGAAAAAGTGAAGATACGGGAAAATTTTTAGTTTATAAATTCATATATCATGTTTTTGGAGTAATGATAGTTATTGCATTATTCGGTTTGGGAATAGCGGACGATAATATTCTGTTTGGATTGATATGGAGTAGTATAGTGTATGTTGTATTCAGTATATTTGCGTCCGGTAAAGTAAGTGCGAGGAAAAACTTTGCAAGGAAAGTCTTGTGTTATCTGGTTATTGTCGTATGCACGTATCCTTTTATGTGGATCTTGGAAAAGTACGCTGATAATGGGTATTCTTTGCCGGAGAGTCAGGATGTTCTGATTTATAATATTAAATCCGATGATATATACAAAGACTCATATTACTCACAATTTGTAACAAGGGATAAAGATATATATGACAAAATAATAAATGTGTGTAGCCAGAAGTGTGATAAAACTCTTGTTCCTTTAAAAGATATAGAGATATCTGTTGTTGATAAAATCGGTAATATCAGTAGTCAGTGTTATCATGTGGAAAAATCTGTGTTGGAAGAATGTATGTATGATATCTGGACTTCACAGGAATACAGAGAGATGATTGCCGGGTCGTTTGAAGATGATTTGAATGAAATAAATAAAAGTGCACAAAGAGCGGGTTACGGAACCACATTTGCACCGGAAATTCAGATTGAAAAGAATAATTCAGTATATTCATTAAAGCCTGAATCCATAGAGGAGTTTACTGAGCTGGCAGAGTGTTACAGGAAAGATATACTGAATATTTCAGAAGAAACAATGGAAAAGTTAATGTATAACTACAGAGAACGCTATATATTACGGTCGTGGGGAATGAAATATGTAATTAATGACGGGTTTGAAAATACCATGAATTTCTTTAAAGAAAAAAGTCAGATAAATTGATAAGAAAGCATATAAATATTTGTGTAGATACATTTCACATATAACAATCCTGTTTTTTGATTACTCTGACATTGACTTTATACACATAAATAGTATATAATTATTATGAGCGACTCAAAGAAAAATATGCTGTTTTTTACACGTTTGTTTTGTAGGAGTGATCATATTGAAAAAAAGGATTGTAAAGTTATTCTCATTTCTTATGGCATTTAGCGTCTGCACAACAGTAAGTGCAGTATCAAAAGGTGATATCAACGGTGACGGCAATATTACCGAAAAGGATATCAAGTCGATGTACAAGTATCTCTGGGGAACGAAGGAACTAGATGAAGATGAACTTAAAAGCGCCGATATCAATAGTGACAGTGTAGTAAACATAGCAGATTTTGTTCTGCACAAGGGGATGTTTACAGAATCTGTTCTTACAGATGTCAGTGAACCTGAATTTTCTGCCGAAAGCGGATTTTACAGCGGTGATTTTACAGTGTCATTGTCTGCTCCCGAAGGTTGCAGGATCTATTACACTACCGATGGCACTGTTCCCACTGTTGATTCGACTGTCTACAGCGGTGAAATAAGGATAAAGAACCGTTCGTCAGAACCTAATGTTTATTCGGCAATACCCGATACTTCGCATGATGATTATGTTCCTGCAAGAAATGTTGACAAGGGTACAGTTGTAAGAGCTTTTTGTGTTGATGAGAGCGGAAATGCAAGTGATATCGTAACAAAGACATATTTTTGCGGAATAGATATCAATCAGAAGTACAATGGTTTCCCTGTACTTTGCGTTACTGCCGACCCCGATGATCTGTTCGGTTATGAAAACGGTATATACGTAACAGGAAAAGTATTTGACGACTGGAAGGCTACTCAGACACAGCCGGAAAAAGATACATGGAAGTATCCAGGAAACTATACTCAGCGTGGAGAAGAATGGGAGAGAAAAGTTTTTGTCGAACTCTTTGAAAATGACGGAAAGCTTGCTCATTCTCAGACTATGGGTACAAGAATAACCGGAAACGCTTCAAGAGCCTCAATGGTAAAGAGCCTGAAATTCTATTCAAGAGAAGAGTATGGCAAGAAAAACGTAAAGTATGAACTTATCCCCGATGCAAAGACCGAGATCGATGACACGACAGTCAGAGATAAGTACAAGAGATTTACAATGCGAAACGGCGGAAATGACCTCGGATATGCACAGTTCAGAGATAACTACATACAGAGCCTTGTCGGTGACAGAGCATTTGAAACACTTTCCTCACGTCCTGCTGTTATGTTTATAAACGGCGAATACTGGGGCGTATATGCATTGCAGGAAGATTACAGTGACAACTATATTGAAAACAACTACAATATAGACAAGGACAATGTAATTATTATTGAGTGCGGACATTCAGTTGATGAAGGGCTTGAAGAAGATCTCACACTG
This sequence comes from Oscillospiraceae bacterium, assembly GCA_017848115.1. Classification (GTDB taxonomy): domain Bacteria; phylum Bacillota; class Clostridia; order Oscillospirales; family Ruminococcaceae; genus HUN007. The sequence goes on along the minus strand of JAGAKZ010000028.1, from coordinate 131,493 downwards.
TACAAAGAACTGATAAACTTTGCAAAGAACAATGATCTTTCGATATCGTCAAATTATGAAAAAATATCAGGCATGATGGATATGCAGAGTTTCATAGACTATTATTGTACAGAGATATTTATTGCAAATCAGGACTGGATGAATAACAATAACAATTACCGTATATGGCGTTCAAGAACTGTAACAGATGCACCGTACGAAGACGGCAAGTGGCGCTGGATGATGTACGATACAGAGTTTTCACTAAGCCTCTATGCCAAGGAAGGTTCGGGAACATATACGGAAGACTCACTCAGACTTGCCATGCACGGTTCAAAGGATACAAATGCAGTAAAAGACCATGCAGTTTTATTTAATAAGCTTTTACGAAACGATGATTTTAAAAAGCGTTTTGTAACAACTTTCTCAGATCTTATGAATGAAAATCTAAGTCAGGAAAATATGCTTTCTGTCCTTGAAAAATTTGAAAAGATGTACAGTCCTGTTATGGAAGACCATATTTACCGTACAGGTCCGGGCTGGGTAGTACAGTGGTCAAAACCTGTAACTTCAAATTTCAGCAAGGAAATCATAAAGATAAAGGATTTCATACAGCAAAGAGAAAGATACATTTATCAGTTTATCAGCAATGATCTGTCACTTAGCGGAAAAACTGCTGATATAAAGATAAGTACAAATGATGTACAGGGTGGAAGTGTACAGATAAATACCATAACACCGGATCTTACAAATGGCTGGACGGGTACATATCTGACAGATTATCCTGTAACTATTACAGCTACTGCAAATGAAGGTTATAAGTTTGCAGGCTGGGAAAACTCCGATGAAACATCACCGACTATAACAGTGAATGTTTCAGAAGGAACGAACATACAGGCCATGTTTGTGAAAGAATAAAAAATAATACGCTCTCGTGAGTACATATATCATAAGTGGTCTATGTACTCCGGGTGCTTTTATGCGAAAGGAAAAAAAGAGGATATGAATAATGCTATTTTATCATGTCGAAAACTTAACAAAAGATTAGGCAATACAGTTGCGGTTGATAAGATAAGTTATGAATTTGAAAGTTCACACTTCTACGCAATAAAAGGTCATCATGGTGCAGGAAAGAGTACATTTTTACAGATACTCGGACTGCTTGAGGACAGTGATAATGGAAGTGTATATATAGATGGTAAGGATGTTTCAAAGTTATCGGATAAGAAAAAGGCAAAGTACAGACACAAATATTTTGGTTATATATTCAGTTCGCCGCTTCTCAATGAGAAGTTTACATTACTTGAAAATATAATGATCCCTATGATGATCGACAGAAGTAAAGAGGACTCAGAGTGCAGTGCAGGAGAACTTCTGAAGATAGTGAATCTTTATGATAAAAAAGATAGTTATCCTCATGAACTTACGAAGGTTGAACGACGCAAAGCGGCAGTTATCAGGGCGTTTGCAAATTCTCCTGCTTGTATTATTGCCGATAACCCCACATCAGGTCTTGAAGATGATGATGAAAGATTGATTTTTGATATTTTAAAAGAGTACGCATCTTCCTCCGATAAATGTGTTATCTGTGTTACGGATAGCGATGAAGTTGAAAATTATGCAGACAGTATACTGATATACGGGAAAGGCGGACTTGGCAAATGAGTATTAAAAATAAGTTTTTCATATTATTTAAAACCATATGGGGAGAAAAGGTAAGAACAGTCATAACAGTTGTTTCTATGGCGATAGTGCTTGCACTTGTTATTTTACCGCTTGAATTGCTGAAATTTATATCATACGTTGGCGATGATTTTGAAGTAAAGAATGTTGATTGTCGTTGTATGACCATGACAGTTACAGATGATATGGATGCCAGTGATATTATTTCATTGTACAAGCAGGATTCTACGGCAGCAATGGTGATAAGACGTTCCAGATACAATACAGGTGTGCTTTACAAAGGAGAAGATGTTGACTGTCTTCTCAATCTTAAAGCAAGTTCTCCAAGTTCTGTACCCAAGGTTACAAGTGGAAAAAGTCTTGATTTTAGTGTAAAAGATCAGGTAATACTTCCTCAGGACATGATTCTTTATGGCAGTGATGGCGTTGAGCGTGAGATAGATGCAAAAAAACTTGTTGGAAAACAGATAACGTGTTCTCTGCAGACTATAGATTATGCCGGTACATTTGTGATAGCTGAAGACGACCTGATCTATAGCGGCAGACCGAAGAAAGATAAACTTATAACACTTACTGTAGTAGGAACATATGACAATAAGTTTTATTATGAAAAATCACATACGGCATTTGTGAGTGCTGACACAGCGGATTCATATCATTTTTCAGATATAGAAGATCCGAGCGGTCAAAATATGTATTCGAGTGTAGTTGTCATGGCAGGCAGCAGGGATGGTATTTCTGATATACGCAGTATTGCTGATGAAAATGGTATAGAATCAAGAATGCTTTCGTCTTATGATTTTAAAACATATCTTATTTCCAGAGTTGCCGCATATTTTTTCATATTTATAATGCTTGTGATATGTATACGTGTGGCAAATAGCTCGATAAAATCAGATCTTCAGGACAATATTGCTGATTATGTAATGCTTGGAACGTTCGGTTATAGCAATGACAGTGTGAGAGGAATGCTTACATGTAAGTATATTTTGTTGTATATCATTTCTTCTGTACTTGCGATTATTATCTCAATGCCACTGTCAGGTGGAATATCAGATTTACTGTACAAGCTGGATGGAAATGTATACGATCTTGATTTTTACATGGGATCAGTAATCTGGATATTAGTTATAAGCATAGTTGTTGCAATATTTACTATTGTAAGTTTATCGATGTCTGTTTTCTCGTGTACTGTGAGAGATGTTGTGAAAGATTGATAATAAAATAATCCGTAGCCGGTAGATGGTGCTGGTTACGGATTTTTGCTATGTTAAACATAGGTTATATGCCATTCACGCAGTAATTGATACATCTTACGATATTTTATTGACAAAAACAAAAAAAAATGATATAATTAATAAGTAAGTTACATAAATTGATGTTGGTTTTCATCGTAAAGATTGGCTGTTTTTTAATGTTACCACTGCTCAATGGAATGGTTGTGTTTTTAAGGATGGTTACATACATACTTTAACAAGTTATAATGAGGGTTCAGGAACAAGAAAACGTGCAACGCATTGGAAATCTAACAATAATGGTATGAGCGCTGACGTTGAATTGTCAGATTTTTAAAAAATAAATAAGTTTAAACACTCAAAGTATTATTGGCTAATCAAAAATGTTAAGATTGGTAATATTAGTTTGGGTGTTTTTTTGAAAGGATACATATGAATAATATTATTTTATCTTGTGAGAATTTAAGTAAAAAATTTGGTAATATAGTTGCAGTAGATAGGGTTAATTATGAATTTGAATCTTCTCATTTTTATGCAATAAAAGGTGCTTCAGGTGCTGGAAAGAGTACGTTTTTACAAGTGCTTGGGTTACTTGAAGATTGTGATAAAGGCAGTGTGTATATAGATGGTGAAGATATTTTAAAATTATCATCAAAGAAAAAAGCCAGCTATAGACAGAATTATTTTGGATTTGTATTTCAGTCTTGTTTCCTTAATGCGAGTTTTACATCTTTAGAGAATCTTATGATACCTATGTTATTAAGTAAAAATATCGATCAGGCGAGAAGTGATGCTGAAGAACTTTTAAAGAAGGTAGGTCTTTATGACAGAAAAGATTGTTATCCTAAACAATTGTCAGGTGGCGAACAACAAAGAATTGCCGTAGTACGAGCATTGGCTAATTCACCTAAATGCATACTCGCTGATGAGCCTACAGGAAATCTTGATGAGGAAAATGAAAAAATAGTTTTCATGTTACTAAAAGAGTATGCTACACAGCATGGTAGAACAGTTATTTGTGTAACCCATAGTGATAAAATTTCAAAATATGCTGATAGTATGTTGTTTTACAAGAAGGGCGAGTTGTTTATATGAGTTTTAAAAATAAGTTTTTTATCATAAGAAAAAGTTTGTTTCGTGAAAAAACAAGGTCTATTGTCGGTTTAATTTTGATGACAATCATTTTGTTATGTGTCCTTCTTGCATTGGAAATACTTCATTTCTTTTCTGAAATTAATGACAGTATTAATAAAAATTTTATAGATGCCCGTTGTTGCGTATTATCAATGGATTCAGATGTTTCTACAGATGATGTAGTTTCTTTATATGAAAATAAAGATTTTGTTGATATGATTATTGATGGCTTGTCATATACTACCAGTGTGACTTATAAAACTGATGATGTTAATTATGCGCTGAATTTGCAAGCGTGTGTTGAAGGTTGTGTCCCTGATGTAACGAATGGGGAAGACCTGGACTTTAATAAAAAAAATCAGGTATTGCTTCCGGAAACTATGATTCTTAGTGGTAATAATAACACCACAAAAAAAATAGATACAGCTAGTTTAATTGGAAAAAAGATAGTGTGTTCATTCTACAGTATGGACTATACAACCATAGTTGATGATACAAATAAAGAAATTGTTTTTGGTGGCACTCCTAACGGAGAAGTTATTATTGAACTAACTGTTGTTGGTACATATGATAATAATCATTATTTTCAACAGCCTCATACAGCTTTTATTTCTGCTTTGACAGCAAATGAGATGCATATGTCTGATATAAAAGATAAAACGGGATATACGCAGTCATCAATAATGATAGTAACCGATAGTGTAAAAAGCATAAATAAAGTACATGATATTGCTAGTAACAACAATATTTTTTGTAGCAATAAAGTTTCTTTCGATTCAAAGTCGTATATTATGATGCGAGTTTTTACTTGTATTTTTATTTTTATTTTAATTTTGATTTGTATATGGATTGCAAATATTTCAGTAAAAATGGATCTTAAAAAGAATGTATGTGACTATGTAATGCTAGTGGCATATGGATATACTGATAACAATGTTATGAGTATATTAATTATAAAATATTTAGCTATGTATCTGGGTTCAGTAATTTTGTCAATATTTATTTCGTTGCCTGTATCATCATTGGTATCTCAGTATCTTCACAATATTGATGGAAATATATATAATATACGGATATCGTTTTTTGCTGTAGTATGTCTGATTGCAATTTGTGTAATAATAACGCTATTTACGATACTAAATCTTTCGATGACATTGTTTAAATTTACAGTGAAAGACCTGTCCAGGATTCAATAAGGAGAACTGCTTATGTTGATAAATCTGATTAGATTTTCTTTGCTTACAATAAAACGTGAATTAAGAAATAATTTACGTTTGTTTATCTTTATTGTATTGTTTACAACATTTTATAGTGTAAGTGTTATTTTAGCGGATAATTTTGATATTAAAATAAATGAAATTTTAAAAAATCAGGATATATCTTCGGGAGATATAAATAGTGTATATAAGACTATAATTACACTTCTTGATGTTATAAATGTTATTTCGTTTTTGTTGTTATTGATTACATTATTTATTTTTATGGTAAAAAAAATTATGAACGATGAAACAAATTACATATTTATGACTTGCTTTGGATATAAGTCAACAGATATATTAACCATGATTTTTATAAATTTTATTATGGTGACCACAATTTCTTCTATGATAGGTTTTGTGATATCAATAGGATTGTCACAGATTTTGAAAGTAATTTTATCGGATTATTTTGATGTTTTTAAAGTTTGTGATTTTAGCATTCTGTTTATTTTGGAAATCGTTATGATGATATATAGTTTGTTTGTATCGTTTTTATTTATATTTAGGGTAAGGAATAAATCTATTACATCACTTCTGGGAGGCAGGGCATGAAGAAGATTATCGGATTAATTTTAGTTATGGTTTTGTTTTTTTTAGGTTGCAATAAAAATGCTAAAGATACAAATTTTGTAAGAAAAAGTTATGTAAGAGATGATGATATTGTAATATCTTCAACAATAGAGCCACAAAGTTTTGATGAGAGTAACATAGCGACTTTGAATAATGACGATATTAATAATATATTTGTTGGAAATAAAAATATTTATTTATCAACTTATGATACTTTCAGTTCTAAAATGCTTGAGCTGGGATTTGTTGATATGGATAATTTAGAAATAAATTATATAGATACAGATATTAATTGTTCTTATGTTTACGAGAGTTGTAGCAATGAAAAAAGCATTTTTATCATTTATGAGAAAGATTATAATAATTATATTGGAATAATTAATCGTGATACCGGAAAGTTAATTAGAAGTGCACAATATAACAAAGTTGTTGTAGAACCGCTTATATATTTTTTTCAGGATAAAATTGTTGTATTTGATGTCGTTAATATAAATAATAATATCGAAGATTATATTACAATTTATGATAGCGAACTTAACGAAATAAACCATTATATAAATATATGTGATAAATTCGATATGAGTGGCTATAATGTAATGTTTTTAGATGTCACCAATACTTTTATAGATATGTGTTGTATAAATAAGGATACATTAGATATAATTTTTGTAACTGTTAATGATTTTTTTGAAGATATTTCGAGATTGCCATTTGATATTAATTTAAAAGATATATCATTAAGAAAATCTTATACATTAAATAGTGGTAATCTTTTATTTGAAGTTCCTGATTATGAGAGTGGAGTAACATTTTTAGATGAATATGATAGATATACAGGAAAAGTTATAAATTCTTATACGATAGAAGACACTGAACTAAAAATAATAAAAGGATATGAGGAATATGATTTCTTTCATATTAGTGATGACAGTGTTTATGGTTTTACTTCCGGAGATGAATCGCCTTATGAAATTTTAGCATTTGAAGAAGATGATAAACTTTTACATCATTTTTACAATGCTCATTATAATACCTTGCAAAATGAATTAATTACATATTATAATGATACAGATCCTGATGAAAAAATACAGATATTACATGATAATGTTGCAGAAACATTATTTTATTATGATAATCAGAAATTATATGATGTATATGTAGCATATAATGATGACATTTACAGTATATTTAAATCAGATGATGATTATGTTATACAAGTTAAATCCTCTGATGGAATAAAAAAATCTGAAATACAGCTTGAACTTAATGAAAATGATGTTATTATAGATTTTTGTGTCAATAGTAAGGGTGAAATTTTTATTGTTAAAAGAAACGAAAATATATTTTATATAATCGGATTTGATAGTTGCGGAGAGTGTATATATGAAAAAAGTCTGGAAAATATAAATAATTTCTATGAAATATATTCTGACAGTCAAGATAATATAAATATTTATTTAAATACATTTGATGGTAATACATTTTATAGGATATCTGATTATGAAATAACAGAGATACCGCTTAATGAATATTTAAAGTTAAACACTGTAAATCCATCGATAACGCTTGACAGTAAGATTTTTGTTTTCAGTAACAATGATGGTGTGTATGGATACATATTTGAGAGTGGTGAAATAAAAACTATTGTTGACTATAGTAAATATGAGTTAAATTGTTCTGTTGAAGATTTTATTGTAATTAATGAAAATGAACTAGTGTATTATGGCGTTGATTATATAACCGGAGATACCACCATATCTTCTTTAAAAAGAAAAGATAGCAACAGTAGCATTGATGACAGCAAGTTCATCATTAATGTTGCACAAATAGGACAGCAAGATGATAGTGTCAGATTAATCTTAAGAAAATATAACAGAGAATCTGATAAATATAACATACAAGTATCAAACTTTGAGAATGAACAGGCATTAAACGAGGCAATCGGAAAAGGTGATATTCCAGATATAGTTTTTTATAATGATGATAATGAAATAGATTTAAAAAGATATGTTTCAGAAGGTTATGTAGAAAACCTAAGCAATTATTTTAAAAAAGATTTTAGTGAAGAAGATTATTTTACAAATCTTTTGAAAAACAATAATAGTGATATATATAGGATTGCAGTTGGTTGTGGTATAAGTTTCGTTATAAATAATACTGATAAATATATTTCTCCTGAGTGGTCATATGAAGATATGTTTTCACTTGATAATGAGTATGAAAACAAAGTAATTATGAACACATATGAAGAAATAACATATAAACTTCTATATCGTTATATTTATGATTGCATTAATTATGATAATGAAACATTTGATGTTGATTATAATTTATTAAAATCAATTTTATCTGTAATCAAATTAAGTTATAAAAATTTTGATGAAAATTTTAAATCAGGTATAAATTTTAGTGATGTATCAGATTTTATTAGCTTTTCTACGAGTAAAAATATTATTGCTTATCCCGGTAGTGATGGTAATTTTGATATAAATCTATTTAATTGTGCTTTTATCATGAAAAGTTCAACGCATAAAGATGAAGCTTGGAATATAGTAAAGCAGTTTATAGACGAAGAGTATCAAAGTAATTTAGTTGAGGAGATGAAAGTGTTTCCCATAAAAATATCATCATTTGAAAAGAAAGCAAATATAGAGCGTTCAAAATGTTTACAGTATGGATATAAACCGTATGATACTGCACTTGCAGAGAATTTAAAGAATATTTTTCTGGAAAAATCAAGAGTGATTCCAAAAGGTTGTTTATATATAAATAATATTTTAGATGAAACGATAGAACAGTTGTGTCTTAATAATATTGAAGAAGATAAAGCAACAGAGAAAATTATAACAGATATAAAACGTTATGTTTTAGAAAGCTAGGAAACTATGCAGTTAGCTAAAGTAAAAGCTGACTGCGTAGTTTTTTGTTGAAAATTATTTTAAAATATTGTATAATTATTTGTTTGATTATAAGATTTTTATATTTTATGAAATTTATTTTGAAAGGAAAAAAGATATGAGAAAAAGAACAAATAAATTTTTATCACTGTTATTAGCGTCAGCGTTTGTATTTACATCATGCAATAATTTAGAAGTAGCAGTATCTCCTGATAAAAAAGACAATGGAGAGGTAGCAGAGATATCTGATATCGCCAAGGAACAGGGAAAGTATATATCATTGTCAAATGATTATAATGCTTCAAGGATAGAGCTGAATAAACAGATATGTTCAATTAATGATATTGTATGTAATGATTCTAAAATATATCTGGAATGTAGAGAAGAGGGATTTGAAACCGATTTTCATATTGCGGTTCATGATTTTCAAACCAGTACAGATGAATATGTTAAGATAAATATGCCGGAACAGTTTGAGTATGAAAGTATGATCATAACAGATACTATAATCAGTGAAGATTACTGCTTTATTTCAGGACATATTGATTACAAAGATGAATATGGTAAAGGGAAATTATCTGCTATGATCGCTTCATATAATCAAGCAGAAAATAAAATAGAAAAAATTAATTATTATGATCAGGATTTATTTACCGGATTTTCGTATGATAACAAGAAGAAAAAGTTCTATGCAGTTGATTATTCACTGAGATTATATGAATTTGATTCTCAACTTCAATTTAAAGCCGAATATGATATATCTGATAAAGTAAAATCAGCTTTGAAATCTGATTCAAATTATCAGATATATGGTATAGAAATTGATAAAAATGGAAATTTGTATATCGAAGTGTATGATAGTGAAAACTATGAATATGGCATAGTAGTATTTGATGATAACTTTGAAGTTATAAAGAGCTTTTCTGAGGATGATCTTAGTGACTTAGGTGGAGCTTTTTTTATGACTACACTTTCAAATGGTCTTGTTTCTTTTTATTCAAATGACGATAAATATATGTATTTTGATGTTGTTGACCCGGAAAGTTTGTGTATAAATGAGATGTATGAAGTTGAGCGAGAGGGAAATGATTTTTATTTTAACCTTTGCCATGATGTTGATTATGTGATACAAACAGAAATAGGGGTTGAAGGATATATTCTTGGAAAAGAAGAACCTGTTTTTTCATTTGGCTATATTTCGGAAGATTCGATATGGAGTGTATACAGATGCGTTTATATTGACGAGGGAAAAATATATGAAATATTACCTCCGGGATTGACAATGAAAAATATTATTTATATATTAGATAATAAAGGCGAAATGATTGATTCAGTAAATGCGGATTATGGTGAAAAGCTTTTGGTCGGGGATGACGGTAAGCCGAAAATGTGTATCAGAGAGCTTGTAGTAAATGACATTAACTTAGAAGATGATATAAATGATATAGATAGTAGCGGTGATGTACTTATACATTTATCTGAAGTGGATAGTACATGGTTTGATGATATCACACATATGATTTGTACACAGGATGGAGAAATCATTTCAGAATTTAAGTTTGATAGTTTTGCGGATATAGTTGGCATGACAAAAAAAGATGGAGTATATTATCTATACTATATTGACAGAAAACAAGAAAAGATATATTTGTATAATACAGAAGATAACAGCAAGCAGGAAATATCAATTATAAATGATAATATTGAAATTAAAGAGGACACGAGATTCATTAATGGTGAGAGTGTTTATGATTTATATATAAGAGATGATAGAAGCTATTACGGATATAATGCAGAAAGTGATTTATTGGTTAAAATAATAGATGATATCGGAACACTTGAAATAGATAATATAAAATCTGTTAAAGCGATAGATGAATATGGAAATCTTCTGTGTGAAGCAGGCGATTCTGATATATATATATTGTCACCAACTAATGAAAATTCAGGTAAGCAGATAATAGAACTTGCATATATAGGAGATTCTGCTAGCAATATCCCGGATGATTATGTGCTGTCCTTCAATGAAAAAAATACAGATTATAAGATAAAGGTGAGAACTTATGAAAAGGAAAGTGACCTTAACCTTGATATAGTTTCTGAAAATATACCCGATATAATAATATCCGATTCATCTGATTCCTTATCTTCGTATGCTGATAAAGGTCTGTTTACAGATATGATAAATCTTATAGAAAATGATCCTGAATTTTCAAAAGATGATTTTTTACAGAACATTATTTGTGCTTACAACAGCAAAGAAAAAATTTATAAAATTTTTCCACAGTTCACGATAAGTACATTATTAGGCAAAAGTGAACTAAGCGGTGAGAAGTGGGATTACGATTCATTTTTAAACTTTTCTGAAAAGAGCGGAGATAAGACGTTATTTGATTATTGGTTACGTTCAGAGGTTTTTATGAAGTTTATGTATTGTTATGTTTCTGATTTTGTAGATATAGAAAACAGAAAATGTGATTTTGACAATGATGTCTTTAAAAATCTTCTGAAGTTTGTAAAATCACAGTTGTACTGCGATAATGAACAATACAGCAAAGGTCATAATATGGATTGTATTTCACAAGGCGGACTGGAGATAACGACATTTAATATTGACAGTTTTGAATCAGTGGACTGGATGGAAAAATTAGCGAATGACACCTATTTTATAAAAGGATATCCGAGCCTTGAAGGCGGACAAAACCTGATAAAACCTAATGTATGTTTCAGTATTACAGAACAGTGTGAAAACAAAGATATAGCTTGGGAATTTATAAGATATTTCTTTACTGATGAATATCAGAATACTCTTGCAAACAAATATTTATCATTTTTCCCTGTAAAAAAATCAGCCTATGAAGCCAAACTTGAAGAAAGTCAGATGAACAGAAGTGAATACGCTTTGCAGGTAGATGAAATTATCAGAAATGCAAGCAGAACAGCCCAGATAGATTCTGAAATAAGCGAAATAATCGAGGAAGAACTCATAGGATATTTTGAAGGAGAAATTTCCGAAGAACAGGTAGCACAGAGCATTCAACCAAAAATGAACTTATTTATAAATGAGAGATACTAAAAAACACCGCAGTCAGCAACAAAAGACGACTGCGGTGTTTTTTATAAATTCTATAAATAAGGTGAGTTTTAGGAAATTACTTATTTATCATTTTCTTTATCTTATCAAAGAAACTTGTTTTCTTTTCATAATTTTTTTCATTGAGTGATGCTTCAAAAGCTTTGAGAAGTTCTTTCTGATTCTTGTCGAGGTTTTTCGGAACTTCTACTACAACCTTAACGTACTGATCGCCTCTGTCGGAACGCTGGAGTTTCTTTACGCCCTTGCCTCTGAGGCGGAATACTGTACCGGTTTGTGTGCCTTCTCCGATAGAATATTTTACATCACCGTCTATAGTAGGAACTATAAGTTCGTCACCCATTACTGCCTGAGTATATGTTATCGGTATCTCGCAATGGATATCAAATTCATCTCTTTCAAATATAGGGTGTGATTTTACATGTACATTTACGTTTACGTTTCCGTTTGGACCGCCGTTTATACCTGCATCACCCTGACCGCCTACACGAAGCATCTGACCGTTGTCAATTCCGGCAGGAATATCGATAGACAGGTTTTTAGATGTGCGTACACGACCGTTACCGTTACATTTTGTACATGGATTTGTAACAATCTTACCTTTACCACTACACTTAGGACATGTTTTCTGCGAAGAAATAACGCCGAAAGGTGTACGCTGACCGACTTTGACCTGACCGACACCGTTACATTCCGGACAAGTCTGCGGAGATGAACCTGAAGCAGCACCGCTTCCGCCACAGTCTGTACATTTTTCCAGACGATTTACTTTTACTTCGTGTTTTACACCAAAGCAGGCTTCCATAAATGAGATGGTAACAGCGATATCAATATCCTGACCTCTTCTTGGAGCGTTGGCACGGGAAGTTCTTGAACCACCGAAGCCACCGAATGAACCGCCAAAAAGGTTATCAAATATATCACCCATGTCACCGAACGGGTTGAATCCTCCGGCACCACCGCCAAATCCACCACCACCGTAGTTCGGATCTACGCCTGCATGACCAAACTGATCGTATCTTTCTTTCTTGGAAGGATCAGAAAGCACTTCGTAAGCTTCGTTTACTTCTTTGAATTTTTCAGCACAATCTTTGTCGTCCGGATGTAAGTCCGGATGATATTTTCTTGCAAGTGAACGGTAAGATTTTTTTATCTCATCGGCAGAGGCACCCTTTTGCAGACCAAGCACCTCATAATAATCTCTTTTATCAGCCATATGTTCCTCCATCATAGCTAAAATAGGTATATGTTTCTATATGGAAGTTGGGTGGACATAAAATTCCACCCTTCCCCCGAAAGTTTCGTTTATTTTAATTTCAGATTAAGCTTCTGTAAAGTCAGCGTCAACAACATTGTCATCCTTGCTGTCGTTTACACCGCCGTCAAAACCTGCATCAGCAGTACCGTTTTCAGCCTGAGCTGCAGCGCCTGCCTGCTGGTATACCTTTGAAGAAAGCTCGTAGAAGAGTTTCTGAAGTTCTTCTGTCTTAGCCTTGATAGAAGCTGTATCGTCTGTCTTGAGAGCTTCCTTGAGTTCGTTGCACTTAGCCTGGATAGGAGCCTTTTCATCTTCGCTTACCTTGTCGCCAAATTCGCCGAGTGCCTTTTCACACTGGAATACGAGGTTTTCACCGTTGTTCTTTGTATCAACATCTTCACGACGCTTCTTGTCTTCTTCAGCAAATGCCTCAGCGTCCTTAACAGCCTTTTCGATGTCTTCCTTGGACATATTTGTAGAAGCTGTGATAGAGATGTTCTGTTCCTTGCCTGTACCGAGGTCCTTAGCTGAAACGTGAACGATACCGTTCTGGTCTATATCAAATGTAACTTCGATCTGTGGGATTCCTCTTGGAGCAGGAGCGATACCATCGAGTCTGAACATACCGAGCTGTTTGTTATCCTTAGCAAATTCACGTTCACCCTGGAGGATGTTGATGTCAACAGCAGACTGGTTGTCAGCAGCTGTAGAGAATATCTGTGATTTCTTTGTAGGGATAGTTGTGTTTCTTTCGATGATCTTTGTGCATACACCGCCCATTGTTTCAAGACCGAGTGAAAGTGGTGTTACGTCGAGGAGGAGGAGACCTTCCTTAACATCGCCACCGAGTACACCGCCCTGGTAAGCAGCACCGAGAGCAACACATTCGTCAGGGTTGATACCCTTGAATGGTTCCTTGCCTATACGCTTCTTAACAGCTTCCTGAACAGCAGGGATTCTTGAAGAACCACCAACCATGAGAACCTTGTCAAGATCATTTGCAGAAAGACCACTGTCACGGAGAGCCTGATCAACAGGACCCATTGTAGCTTCAACGAGGTCTGATGTGAGTTCGTTGAACTTAGCCTGTGTAAGTGTGAGGTCGAGGTGCTTAGGACCTGCTGCATCACCTGAGATAAATGGGAGGTTGATGTTTGTTGTAGGTGTAGATGAAAGTTCGATCTTAGCCTTTTCAGCAGCTTCCTTGAGTCTCTGCATAGCGAGCTTGTCGTTTGCGAGGTCAATTCCTTCAACCTTCTTGAATTCAGCGATCATCCAGTCAATGATTCTCTGGTCGAAGTCGTCACCGCCGAGACGGTTGTTACCTGCTGTAGCGAGAACTTCTGTTACACCGTCGCCCATTTCGATGATGGAAACGTCGAATGTACCACCGCCGAGGTCGTAAACCATAACCTTCTGATCTTCTTCCTTGTCAACGCCGTAAGAAAGAGCAGCAGCTGTAGGTTCGTTTATGATTCTTCTTACTGTAAGACCTGCGATCTGACCTGCGTCCTTTGTAGCCTGACGCTGTGAGTCTGTGAAGTATGCAGGAACTGTGATAACTGCTTCTGTTACTGTTTCTCCGAGATAAGCTTCGGCATCAGCTTTGAGCTTCTGGAGGATCATTGCGGAAATTTCCTGTGGTGTGTATTTCTTTCCGTCTATATCTACTTTATAGTCTGAACCCATGTGACGCTTGATAGAGCTTACAGTCTTTTCAGGGTTTGTGATAGCCTGACGCTTAGCTGTCTGACCAACAAGTCTTTCACCTGAACCTGTCTTTGCAAAAGCAACAACTGAAGGAGTTGTTCTTGCACCTTCTGAGTTAGCGATAACAACTGCGTTACCGCCTTCCATAACTGCTACGCATGAGTTTGTTGTACCTAAGTCAATACCTATAATCTTTCCCATTGTTAATTCATCCTTTCAAAAAAACTAAAAATTTATTGATAAAAGTTGTTTTCGTATTAGCTTTATACGGTTACAGAAACCATAGAATGTCTTATTATTCTGTCACCAAGTTTGTATCCCTTCTGGAATACTTCGCAGACCATATCTGATTCAAGTTCATCACTTTCTGCCTGTTTAATGGCATTGTGAAGATTAGGATCAAAAGGTTTGCCCTGAGCTTCTATTTCAGATACGCCCATCTTTGTGAGAATTTCACTCATCTGGTTGAATATCATTTCAACACCCTTTTTGAAGTTTTCGTCAGTACAAGGTGTATCAAGTGCTCTGTCAAAGTTGTCGATTGCCGGTAATAATTCACCGATCGTCTTTGCTGTAGCATCTCCGTAAGCTTCTGTTTTTTCCTTGCTGGTTCTCTTGCGGAAATTATCGAATTCAGCGAAAAGTCTCATGTACTTATCCTTTTCATTCTTTAATTCCTCTTCGAGTTTGCTTATTTTTTCTTCGAGTTCAGAACCGGCTGTTTCAGAAGTTTCTTCAGCAACTTCAACATTTTCAGTTGTTTCCTCAGTTGTTTCTTCTGTCTCAAGTTCTTCAGGTTTTGTATTTTCCTTACTCATCTTTTATGTCCTTTCCCGCAAAATCCTCATCTTCGTTCTCTGTGAGAACATCGGTTATCTTCTGCGTAAAATATTCTATATAAGGTATAATTTTTGAATAATTGAGTCTCATAGGACCTATGATTCCGAGTGAACCGGCATTTTTACTGCCTTTCTGATATTTTGAAACTATCATACTGGAGTTTCCTATGATAAAATCATCATTTTCTTTGCTGAACATTACCTGTATTCCGCTGAAGCTTTCATTAAGAAGTTCGGCAAAATCATTTTTATGTTCAATAAATTTTACAATATCATGTTTGTCAAAATCGTTGCAGGAAATGAGATTTTCTTCACCGTTTATCATAAGTTCATTTTTCATCAGATCATTTGAAAGTTCACACAGACCTTTTACAAGAGGAGCAAGTGTTATCATGTACGCTCCGAGCGCTGTTATGAGTTTTTCCATTCGTTCTTCGGAAAGTGATTCTATCGAAACACCCTGAAGATTTTCTTCAATATAATGTGAGAAAAATGAAAGCTGTTCTTCATCAAGATCAAATTCCAGACGACAGGCTTTGTTTTTGATGCTTCCGTTTGAAGTGATAAGGAGTATCAGATAAAGCCTTTTACCTGTCGGTACTACTTCAACTTTTGTTATTACCGAAAACTTAGGTGATGCATTTGCAACCACCGTAGCACATTGTGTAAGTTCAGCGAGTGCTTTTCCGGCGCTTTGTATTATAGATTCTTCAGTAAGATGTTCTTCCTGAGCAAGCATATCGTCGAGTCGCTGACGTTCACTGTCTGAAAGTGATTCGACTTTCATGAGCTTGTCAATGTAAAGTCTGTATCCACTGAAGGTCGGAACTCGTCCTGCTGATGTGTGAGGCTGTTCGAGATATCCCAGCTGTTCGAGCATCGACATATCGTTTCTGATGGTAGCCGCCGAAACATTTATACCCGGAACCTTGGCTATTGCCTTTGAACCTACCGGTTCTCCTGTAAGGATATATTCATCAACAACCGCAGCAAGTATTTTTAACTTTCGTTCATCCACTGCCTCACCTCCAAATTAGCAATATGAATTTGTAAGTGTTAGCACTCGATATCTTTGAGTGCTAAATATAATTTAACATTATTATAGCCAAAAGTCAATAGGTTTATTAATTTTTGTTTAAAATATCAAAATGATGCTCTGTACAATCAATATGATGTAATAATTGCACAATGAAAATAAAGAAAATCCATACGCATATCAATATTATATGCATATGGATTTTCGGTATTATTATTGCATAAGAAATTGTTTGTAAAATTCTGATGGCTGATATTCGATATTATTTTCATTTGCAGACGATTGTTCAGTATTGCACGAAACAGAATTTTCATAAGCTTTGTTTATAAATTCAAGTTGCGAATTAACTTTTTCACCTTTTGAAATTTTTTTCTTGTACAGACCGTTTGAATACTGTACTCTTGCTTTTACATTATCACTCAGTAATGTGTTAAAAATAGACATTATTTTTTTCTGGATGTCAATGTCATATATAGGTGCAGCGACTTCTACACGTTTTATAGTGTTGCGAGTCATAAAATCGGCTGAACTTATATAAATTTTACGACGGCTTTCAGTTCCGAAAATATATATACGGCTATGTTCAAGAAATCTTCCGACGATGCTGGTTATACGTATATTTTCGGTTTGTCCTTTTACTTTTGAAATAAGACAGCTGATACCACGAATTATCAATTCTATTTTTACACCTGCACATGATGCTTCAGCAAGTTTTTCTATTATTTTTCTGTCAGAAAGTGAGTTTATCTTTATTCCTATGAAAGCTTCTTCATTAAGTTTAGCGTGATAAATTTCTTTATCTATCATCTGAATTATCTTGTTTTGCAGGCTAAGAGGAGCGACAAGAAGATGTTCGGTATCTTCCACAAGATGTCCGAGCGAAAGTGCGTTAAATACTTCAAGAGCTTCTGAGGCAATATCAGGATTAGCAGTGAGAAGTGAGAGGTCTGTGTATAGTTCGGATGTTTTTTCATTATAGTTTCCTGTGCCTATTTGTGTGATGTGTTCAACTTTGTCACCTTTTTTTCTTGTGATGAGCAGAAGTTTTGAGTGTACTTTAAGTCCTTTTGGTCCATACATAATTGTACATCCGGCGTTTTGAAGTTTTCTTGACCATCCTATATTGTTTTCTTCGTCAAATCTCGCACGCAGTTCCACAAGTACAAGTACGTCTATTCCACGTTGTGCCATATCAATAAGAGCCTGAATAACCTTGCTGTTTTTGGCAAGACGATAGAGTGTTATTTTTACTGATATGACATCCGGGTCAGAACACGCTTCGTTAAGCATTCGTATAAAAGGATTTATACTTTCATATGGATAATGAAGCAGGATATCTTTTTTCTGAACCTGTGAATGGATAGGAATGCTGTCTGAAATTTGCGGTGACTTCTGTGGTGTAAACGGTGCATAGCAAAGCGCTGAACCTTCAAAATTGTTTTTTAGTGCAAAAGAAAATGAGATATCAAGTGGTGCAGTAGTGGTAAAGACTTGTTTTTCTGAAAGTTCAAGTCTTTCGCACAGATATTTTATGCTATCGCTGTTTTTGTTTCCTTTTATCTGCATTCTGACAGGTGCTAGTTTTTTTCTTTTTTTAATAAGTTCTTCCATCAGTCCTCTGAAATCAAAGTCACAGTCAAGGAATGAGTCATCGTCTTCACTTATATCAGCATTTCGTGTTATGCGTACTATCGCTTTATCAAGAACGTTATAATTTTCAAATGCTTCTGAGGCATATTTTAAGATGATATCTTCGACAAGTACAAAACGAAGAGGACTTTTGCCAAGGATGATCATACGTCTGAAAGAGTCGTTTACCGGAAGAAGACCGAGCTTTATACCTGACTTTGATTCGAGATGTACTGTTATATACATTTCTTTGTTTTTGATGAATGGGAGAGGATGTCTTTTATCTATGATGAACGGAGAGAGGAGTGGTAATATTTCGTGTTTAAAATATTTACCTATATATTTTTCTTCATCTTCTGAAAGTTCATCAGGCAGAACGCATTCAATCCCGTTATTTTTCAGTTCTTTAATTATGTCATGATAAGCTTTGTCTTTTTGTGGTTCAAGACTACGAACTCTTTTGAATATAGCATCGAGTTGTTCACCGCTGGTCATGTTTGTTTTGTTTTCGCGTTTTTCTTTGTCTATGTGCAACTGGTCAAATAAAGTCCCCACACGTACCATAAAAAATTCATCGAGATTTGACTGGAATATTGATGTGAATGTAAGTCTTTCGATAAGAGGAACTTCTGTGTCAACGGCTTCCTGCAATACCCTTTGATTAAATTTAAGCCATGAAAGTTCTCTGTTGTCATATATCTGATACGGCATATTTTTTCCCTCCCTGTTTATTGTGTGCAGATTTATATCATAATTACATATACTTTAATTATAGTACTAAATCCCTCGGTTAGTCAAGAATATTTACAAAAACATTGCGAAAAAATTGAATAAAAAATACGGTTTAATGAAAATGAAATTTTGTGATAAAAAAATGTATAAAAGTATTGACAATTATAAATTAATGTGATAAAATAAAGTTGTATGCGGGTGTGGTGAAATTGGCAGACACGCCAGATTTAGGTTCTGGTGCCGAGAGGTGTGCAGGTTCAAGTCCTGTCACCCGTATTAAAAAATCACAATAGTTTGATGCTGTTAGCATTAAAACTGTTGTGATTTTTTTGCTTTTTAGTAAAACAGAAAAACGGTATCGTAAGTGTTTTTACAAATCTTACGATACCGTATTTTGTTAATTGCTGAAAAATCCCCGGATCTATCAGATGTCAAAGCTACCTTCATCTGAGCCGTTTACTACATAGTATGCCTTTGATTCTTCCGGCTTTACATATACAGAAATAGAAGCGATATCACCTGTATTGTTTTCTTTCCAAAGCTTCTTTGCGTTTTCTGTAAGATCACATACAGCGATCTGCTTGCCGTTAAATTCAACAAAGCAGCATTCTTTTATAGCAGCAGCTTTTGCTGAAGACTTCTTAGCAGGTGCTTTTTCCTTGACTTCCTTAACTTCTTTTTCAGTTTCCTTTGCTGCAGTAGCAGCTGTACTTTTTCTTGCCATGTAAACATAACCCCTTTATAATATATTTTATATTGATTATAGCACTTATCTATCTATTTGTCAAATTATTTTTGAGAAAAATGTTGATGTGCATAAACCCTTGAAATATTTTATGTTTAATATGTAGAATATACACTGTTATTTAAATACATATCAATATAGTACAATAATCAATCAATTATAAACAAGTAAAATCAATTCTTGTGTGATACAATAAAAAAAGTAAAGAGAAAGGCTGTAAAACAGATAAAATAACAGCTTTTAAGGGTTCTATTTTCATATATAAAACAGTAAAGCGGGGCTGATAACGATACCTAAGGAGAAATAATTGTTTATTTTCTGTATGTATCGGGGAGTTTTTCGGGATTGTAATTTTGGGTTTTAAGAAACATGTGTTTATTGGTTTTTAGTAATTTTGTATGGAGGATAGTTAAGATGAAAATTAAGAAGAGTAATATTTTGAAGAGCGTAGCCGGAATAGCTATGGCTTCTGCAATATTCGCTTCACAGTTGGCAGTGCCGCAGTCAAGAGTACTGGATGGTGTACTTGTATCGGAAAATATAGTAAGTGCAGCATCAACGACTATTGATGATTGTGATTTTTTATATGATGCAAAAGATTATGTGATCGGTGGAGAAGACCCCGATGCAAAAGAACAGCTGATAATTGATATATCAGATATACCGGAAGGTTCTGTTATAGAAGAAGTTATGGTAGAAGTTGCAACCGGTTCGGAAGATGCAACAGCAATGATTGCTATTGGTTGCCACGTGAAAGGCTATAATGAGGATGACTGGTTCTCAGCGTCAGGACAGGATGCAGGAGACAGTCTGGTGTTTAAATATCAGATGCCGCAGGAAGCAGGTTCGGTATATGGTGTTGACTATACAGAGCTTTTTGTTCAGCACTGGTGGGGAACTGTTGATACAGTTACTGTAAAGAGAGTCGGAATCAATATTGCAGGTGGTGCAGGAAGTGCTGTTGCCGGAGATTTTGACGGTGATAAAAAAATAAAAGCTCCTGATCTTGTTATGTTCGCTAAGTACATGGTTGGTGAAATATCAAGTGATTATTACAATGTTGTTGCAGATTACAATGATGACGGAAATGTAAATATCGTTGATTTTATAATGATGAAGAACAAACTTACAAAGCATCTTGCAGGTTCGGATATTGATGATAACGGACAGACTGCAATTGAGTTTGTACAGAATATTACAGTAGGCTGGAATCTTGGTAACACACTTGAATCTACATGTGACTGGATAGATAATCCTACACCGGCTCAGTTTGAAACTGCATGGGGAAATCCTGTTACTACAAAGGCTATGATAGATGCTGTTAAAGATGCAGGATTCAATACTGTCAGAGTTCCGGTAAGCTGGGGTCAGAAGATGGATGAAAATTATACTGTAAGTGCAGAATGGATGGATAGAGTAAATGAAGTTGTTGACTATGTTATTGACAACGATATGTACTGTATTCTTAATGTTCATCATGATAATGACTGGCTTGTACCTACATATGAAAAGTATGATGCAGCAGAAGATCAGCTCACAGCACTCTGGGCACAGATTTCAGAACGTTTCAAAAACTACGATGAAAAACTTATATTTGAAACAATGAACGAACCGCGTCTTGTTGGTACAGATCTTGAATGGACAGGCGGAAATGCTGAAGCAAGAGATTGCATAAACAAGTTTAACGCTGCAGCACTTGAAACAATAAGAGAATCAGGCGGCAATAACGCACTTCGTTATGTAATGCTTCCTACATATGCAGCTTCAGGCACAACAACAACTTTAAATGATTTTGTAGTACCTGACGATCCTAGAGCGATTGTTTCTATTCATGCATATTCGCCATACTTCTTTGCTCTTGCAAATACTGATGTTGCAGGTTCAACAGATAAGTGGGGAACAGATGCTGATAAGGCACAGCTTAAGCAGGAAATGAAACTCCTTTATGATAAATTTATTGCAAATGATATTGCTGTTATTATCGGCGAATTCGGTGCAATGAATAAAGAAAATACAGAGGCAAGAACAGCGTGGGCAGAGTACTATATCGCAACAGCGAAGTCATTTAACATTCGTTGCGTATGGTGGGATAACAACCTTGTTAAGGGTACAGGTGAGAGATTTGGTCTTATCGACAGACAGTCACTTGAAGCTCCTTATCCGGAAGTTCTTGAAGCTCTTTTCAAAGGCCTGAACAGCTAATATGCTATAACAATACACACACAAACAAAAAAACGCAGAGTAGCCTAACCCTCTGCGTTTTTTTGTGTTATAAATTTTTTTGGTGAACAACCGTATTTCTTTTTGAATGTATGGTAAAAGTGACTGATGTTATTAAATCCTGATGAAAAACAGGCATCGGTTATTTCATAGTTTTTTTCCTCTATGAGACTGACTGCGTATTCCAGACGTAAGTCATTTATATAGTGAGTCGGCGTAGTTCCCAAATATTTTTTGAATACGCGTATAAGGTGTTCCTGCGATACATGAGATATATCAAGCATACGAGGAAGCCCCAGTATAAAGTTTTCAGGACGTGACATATCTCTCAGGACTATATAAAGCCATTTTGGTGCAACAGAAACCATAGACTTTTGTATATGTCTTGTTATATCAAGCTTTTCTGAGGTATCTTTGGTGCTTAAAAAGTGAAGCGCATTTGATATATTTCTGTTCCAGGTACGATATGCATAATCTATTACCATTTCATTATCTTTGAATGTTACCGCTGAGAAGCCGTAGCATTTGCTATTGAAGTACAGCGGAGTAAAATAAAATACACGAGGTTTGGCTGAAGCTTCGCTTAGCGCCGGAAGCATATCTGTTTTTTGAAAGAGGATGTTTCTTGATACTTTTACAAATTCTATTTTGTCGAGCATTACGATCATTTCGTCTGAGTAACTTGATTGTGGTGAGTGATGGTCGATTATAAAATCGCTGTTAAGACATAAAAAGTATCTGTCATATCCGTTTATAAGATATGTGAGTTCGTCTACACCAAATATAAATTTTTCAAGATTATCTGCAAATAATAATTTTTCGGGCATATTTCCTGCGTCAATTTTCTCTCTGCATTTGTCGTTGAAAACTATCTGATTTTTTACAGTCTTCATAAACTCATTGTCAAAAGTGCGACAACCACAGCTGGTGTTGATTATCATTTTACCGTTATGTAGTTTAGGACTGTGCAGTTCTTTTTTTTCGATCAGATTCAGGAGTTTGCATACAAGAAGGGAACCGTATAGTCTGTCAGGAGGCAGATAGGTAGTGATCGACGGTGTGTTGAGTATTGATTCGGATGATGCATCAAATCCTGTTACAGCTATATCGTCAGGTACAGCAAAGCCGAGAGATTCAAGTTTGTTGGCAAGCGCTATTGCCATTATATCGTTAGCACATACAACTGCTTCAGGTTTCTCTATTTTTCCTGATGCTATGTCATTGGCAAGAAGTTCTCCTGATTCAGTCCAGAAATTTCCGTATCTGATATATTCGCTTTTTACGTTTAGATTATATGATCTCATTGCCAGAAGGTATCCTTTTATTCTTTCTTCGGCTAAGAAATTTCCTTTTGGACCTGTAAGGAAATATATTTTTGAAAAATGATGTTTTTCTATCAGATGTGAAGTGATTTCGTGGATGTATTGTTTGTCGCTTATTTTTAGATTGTAAAAATTATATTTTTCGGTCAGAAGAGAGTTTAATACGATTACGGGTTTTTGGCATTTTTCTTTTATGAGTTCGGCTGTATAATCACGTACTTTATCAACCCAGAATGACGAATCTATAAAAATAATGCCATCTGTTTTTTCAAAGTTTATAAGATCAAAAATGCATTTTTCTCCATTTTCCTGATCATCTGCAGAAAATATCGAAAATATAGCGATATCACAGTTGCAACTATTAGCCTGGGCGGTTATTCCTTTTATAAGTTCATGGTGTGAGTGTGTTATTTTAAAGAAAATAACGGCTATAAGTTTTCTGTTATTCATTGTTATCAAATCCTTTGCGAGTAAGTAAGCACGGATTGTTAAATGGTTTGTACACAATCATTATAACAAAAAAACAATTGCTGTGCAATATATGTTGAGTATAATAATGTATGGGTGAACATATAAAAAACAACGGATAACGATTAAAAACGTCATCCGTTGTTTTTTTATGCGTAAAAAAATAACGCGGAAAGAGGGATTTGAACCCTCGCGCCGGTTCCCCGACCTACTCCCTTAGCAGGGGAGCCCCTTCACCACTTGGGTATTTCCGCATGTTGAATTATGGTGAATATTAAGTTTTCTCCAAAATTTCCTTATTAAAAAAATTGGCGGAGAGGGTGGGATTCGAACCCACGGTCCCTTGCGGGATCACTGGTTTTCAAGACCAGCTCCTTAAACCACTCGGACACCTCTCCATTTATATTTTGTTTTCCGCTGTGTCATTCAGCTTTATTATTATAGCATTTTAAAAATGAAATGTCAACCCTTTTTTTAAAAAAATTTTAAAAAAATTTTTGGAAAATATAAAATTCACACAAATGCGTGGTTTTGAAAAATAAGACGACGCATTTGTGTGAAAAAGGTTTCTTAAATCAGAAGCATAGCTTTGAGATTTATAAGGTCTGCTATATCTATTCTGTTGTTTTTATCTATGTCTGCATTTGAAACTTCAATATTCTGCTCAGTACCAAGAAAATATGTTATAAGTTTATGAAGGTCAAGTGCGTTTACAACAGAGTCACCGTTGATGTCACCGGGTAAAGTCTGATTGTCAGCCGGTGGAGTAGTGCTTTCTGATTTGTATATAGTTTCATACATTGTTTCTGCCCATATCTGACGCATACGATCGTAACCTGTGTCATTCGGGTGTACTCCGTCAGCACTGAGATATTCGGGATTTTCTTTGAATATGGTTGCAAAGTCAGGACCTTTTACTACTTCAGGGTATGTTTCATAGATTTTATGAACCATTTCATTATAGCTGTCAAGGTGCGGTGTTATTCCGGGTTCTGTTGAGTATGGTATTGTCGGCACGATCGGAACTTTACCGCTTTCTATTATTTTTTCAACCATAAATGCAGTGTTTTCATAATATTTTTCTGCACCTGTTTGGTTTCCCCAGCAGTCATTTGTACCATATGCCACGCTTACATATTTTCCGGGGAACACTGATAACCAGCGTTCGATATTTTTAGCGCCGTGTGTACTCATTATACCGCCTATACCGCCATTTTCCTGGGCAGGAAAGTATCTGCTGTCCAAGCGGTTTACATATGTTGCAAATCCTGTTCCGTAGCAGTTGTGCATTCCGCATGCGGTAATTGAATCACCGTAAAATATCCAGCTGTCAGAAATGCCTTCAGATGTATTGTGAATATCAAAATTTATACTTACACGTCCGGAGTCTTTGCCGTCTGCTCCGGTTATATTTATTCTTATCCAGTTGTAGCCTTCCATATTTACAGCGTGCTGTCTTGAATGGCAAGTGTTATTTTCAACTGTTTCGATTGTTTTCCAGCCTGTTTCGGGATAAGTTCCTCCGGGGGCTGAGTTTACTTCTATCGTATAATCTGTCGGCATGGAAATAGAACTTGAATAATCAAGAACCGTATAATCAAAAGCACCGGTTGTGTTATACCATACTGCAAGTACTTCTTTACGTTCATTTTCCGGTACTGCTGACAGGTCGTATGCTAAATATGTTGATACTTCCGAATTCCAGAAAGAGAAGTAAGCATCATCATTTGCATATTTTATTTCCTGATCGTGATTTGAATATGCCGGACAGTTACGGCTTATAACAGGGTTTGCAATGATATCAGCAGAAACGACCGAATTGTTTGAAGAAAGTGGTGAGATCATTCCGACAGCAAAAAGAAAAGTTGCTATTGTTAAAGAAAACTTTTTTAATTTAATCATATAAAACACCTCGTAAACTAGTTGTATAAGCAAATAAAGATTGTCTTTATAATTATTTTAACATAGTATTTTTAATAATGCAATAAAGCAGATGAACTTAAATTAATTAAATTTTTAATCCTGAAATTATAATAAAAATCAGCAGGAAAAATATTCACTGCTGATTTTTTATAAATATAAAAATGAGTTTTGGCTATTTGGGTTCTGCCTGCATAGGTGAAGATTTTATGAAATCTTCTATCTCATTGTATGGCATAGGTTTACCGAACAGATATCCCTGTGCAAGTTCACAGCCTATTTCTTCAAGGAAAGGTATCTGCTGAGGATTTTCAACGCCTTCGCATATGACACGTACATTTATGTTATGAGCCATATTTGTTATAGATTTTATTATTTCTTTAGGCTTCTTCTCTGTAAGACCTTCAGTTAAAAATCCTCTGTCAAGTTTGAGGATATCTATAGGAATATCTTTGAGAAGATTAAGACTTGAATATCCGGTTCCGAAATCGTCCATGGAAATACTGAAACCATAATCTTTGAGTTTTGTGAGTATTTCGATGGTGTGACCGAGGTTGTTGACATAAGCGCTTTCTGTTACTTCAAGTTCAAGATATCTTGGAGGAATTTCATACTTTTCAACAAGGTCGGTAAGTCTCTTGAAATATCCAGGTTCATGTATGGTTATCTGCGACTGGTTTATAGCTACAGGCAAAACACGCAGATTCTGAAGCATACGGCTTCTTATGTACATGCACATCTGTTCAAGTACACAAAAATCTATATTGCTTATAAAGCCGTTCTTTTCACATATATCAATGAACTTATCAGGAGTAAGCAGACCTTTTATAGGGTGGTTCCAGCGTACAAGCGCTTCCATACTTACGTATTCATGCCTGATAAGATCGTACTGTGGCTGTACGTAGCAACATATCTGACCACATTTTATTGCTTCTTTAAGTTCGCTTATGATCTGATATTGTTGCATGGACTCATCTGTCATCTCTGAGGAGAACTTAACGATTCGTGTCTGTTCCGATTTTTTTGAATTTCTGTGGGCAAGTATAGCGCAGTCAAGCAGATGTTCAAATTCGATATGACGATTGGAATCGTTGATTTCTATATATCCTATAGAGAATGAGGTGAGATGTTCGGAGATTTCGGGGATCATGAGAACTTTGTCACACAAAGACTGAAGACGCTTTTTTGATTTTTCATCGTTTTCGTAAATTGTGAGCAACAGATAATTATCCGCAAATATTCTTGTCATATATTCTCCGGGTTTCATAGCATTCTGAAGAATTTCGGAAGTTTCCTTTAATATCTTATCGCCTGTTTCATATCCGAAATAATGATTTATATTGCGGAAATTTTTCATATCAACGTTATAAAGTTTATAGTTGACATTTTTACGAAGTATAGCAGATGAAGCTTCTTTTTTAAATTCATCTATATTGATGTTCTTGGTTATTTTATATATATGTTCGTTGCTTGCTTCTTTTTTATCACCTGAAGCATCAATGTATATTGCATATTTGTTTTTGCCAAATCTTTTTGCATTGTAAAGCGCATTGTCGGCTTTTGAGTAAAGTGTGTCAAAATCCATACCGTGCAATGGTGCAAAAGCAACACCGACGCTGACAGAAAGACTGTTTACATCTACTCCGGCAATAGTAATGGCAAGGCAGATGTCACACAGATTTCTGGCTGTTATGTTAAGATCGTCATAAGAGGTGATATCTTCGGCAAATACAAGAAGTTTGTCTCCGAAAAGTCTTCCTATGGTGACTGTATGTTCAAGAGCATTTATCTTTTGTGCTGTAGCCTGTAGGATACGATTTTCTATATCATATCCAAATATATTGTTTATACTATTGAAACCGTCAAAATCAAGTATGTACAGTGCATGAAGACAACCGTTGAATTTGTTTTTCATGAAAAATTCGTTTACAGTTGTTTTGAAAGGAATCTTTGTGAATACATCTTCTGTACTGTTTGAAATGTTTTCATTATTCTTTCCAAGCTGTGAAGCAGTTTTCAGGTACATTACAAATATAACATCATCTGAAGGCAGATTTTTTATAAAATTTATGCTCATTTCTACCCATTGTGATTCGTCTTCATTATTTTCAAGACGATATTTTACGTTTATATTGTAATTGCCTCCGAGATATGCTTTCCATAAATTTTTGTGAATGATCTGTTCTGAGATAAATTGTCTTTCTTCTATATGGATAAGCGATACAAGGTCATAAATAAAACAATTGTCAAAAAACATATGCGGTTCAAGAATATTGAAACTGTCATTATTATGTCGGAAAGATAATATTTTGTTCTGACTTAAATTTACCATACACATCATAAGCGTATCGGAATTTAACAGAGGTTCATACCATTCTTCGTGCATAAGCTGTTCTTCGGCCATTATTTTATCCGAGATATCTTCTATTGTACCGATAGCTTTTATCGGACATATACCTTCATTGTATACAGGAAATATATGAATTTGTGCCCAGAACGAACGTCCGGCAGGGGAGTTGAATCTGATAGCACATGCTCCTTTCGGTGCTCCGTTTTTTACGCTGTAATACATTTTACAAAAATCTTCGCCAAAATTTTTCGGAATAAATCCTGCATCAATAATTGAATTAGGAATACCGGGGATAACAGTGCCTATATTAAGCCTTTTTGCAAATATTTCAGGGATAATTACCGTATCTTCCGAAAAGTCTATTTTAAAAGAAAATGCAGAATGAAGATTTATAAAATCGTTATAAAGTGATTCGTATTTGTCAAGTTCATTTGAAAGTGCATTTGTATGGCTTATATCGTATATTGTACAGACTATACCTGTATGGTATATGTTTCTGATTTTTGAACACTGTACACTTATAAGTATAGTTTCACCGCTATTTTTTACAGCACGACACTGGAAGTTTTCTTTATCGTCGCTTAGAACTGATTTTACAAAAAATTCGTAGTCATCAGGGTGGATTATATGTCTGCATATGTCATCGGAAAAAAGTTTTATTTTTTCTGATGAAAACATAAACATTTCACTGAATTTTTCATTTGAAAATATCATCGGAAGATTATTATTTTCAACCGAAATTCCCAGTACAGCATAATTTGTATTGTAAGTTACCGTATTAAGAAGTGCCTGGATATCTTCAAGTTCACTCTCTATTTTTTTCTGCTCGGTTATATCATTTCCTATTCCCATAAAATATTGTGTTCCTGATGGGGAAGACAGTTTTTTAAAGGAACAATTTATCCAGTGTATATTTTTTTCTTTGTCATATACTTTAAAAATGCATGAAGATACTGTATCTGAATTGATAGTATTTCTGACAGCGTGTATGATAAGCTGTGCATCATCGGGTGCGATTATATCCTTATAGGTAATGTTAAGAGCGGTGATCTCTTCTCGTGTATATCCGAGAGCATCAAGAAAGCTGTTATTAAAGTAATAAGGAAACCGTCCTTCACGATGAAATTTGAAAAGTATGGGTGGCATAGAAAGAAATATATCGTTTTGCTGTTTTATATTCATACTTTCATTCATATCAGTAAAAGCATGAATGATCCTTTCATATCCGTCATCTGTAAAGGTAAGGATAAGGGAACATCTTGTATAAAGTACAGAGCGATCACGCTTTATTATTCGTATATTGAAACTTTCAAAAGGATTTTGTTTTGAAAGTGATTTCTTTGCATTTGTGAATTTGCCAAGATCGTTTGGATGAATAAGCTGGCTCAGATCTTTTCCTGCTATTTCTGACGGATTGTCGTATCCGGTGATTTCAGAAAATTTGCTGTTATACTCACAAGTTGTTTTGCCATTGCACGTGTCTGTTATATAAAATCCATCATCGTTATCGTTGTAGAATTTACTGGTTTTACCTGATGAATTTGAATACATTGTTGATTCCCCCCTATATTTTTATATTTGGCTATATAAGTCTATTATATATCATAATTATTGTAAAATCAATACTGAGCGAAAAAATAATTCATAAATAGTGCAAGATGACGATAAAATTATATTATGGTTTAAAGAAAGAGTGTAAGCGGTTACTTATAAATTTAATGTATTGTTCGTGTATACTTGTAAAAAGTACGAATATTGCTTTGAGAACAAAATAATGATATAATTAATCGAAAAAAGTGTTACTTTTCAGTTCTAAATTACGTCTATATTATTGAAAAGCTTTTCTAAAACAATTAACAGGAGAAATGACATGGATGATAAATCTATAGTTGAACTATTCTGGCAACGTTCCGAGAGGGCAATCCCAGAAAGTCAGAACAAATACAATTCATATTGCACTTCAATAGCCGTCGGAATTCTCGGATCAAGAGAAGATGCAGAAGAATGTGTAAACGATACGTGGATGAGAGCGTGGAACTCTATACCGGATAATCGTCCCAGCAAATTATCGGTTTTTCTCGGGAAAATAACACGTAATATTTCAATAGACAGATACAGAAAAAATACGTCTTTGAAAAATAACGGTGGTCAGTTTAGCGTTTGTCTTGATGAACTGGCAGAGTGTACAGGTAATGATGAAAATCTTACCGATGATATAGTGTGGAAGGATATTATCGATCGTTTTCTCGGAAGCCTGAAAAACTCATCCAGAGAGGTATTTATGTACAGATACTGGTATATGTTCTCCGTAGATGAGATAGCATGGCAGTGTGATATGACTAAGGGTGCCGTAAAAATGTCGTTGCAACGCACACGCAAAGCATTAAAAGATTTTTTAGAAAGAGAAGGGATTACAATATGAAAAAGAATGAAAAGATACTTGATATGATAGGACAGGCAGATGAAAAATACATACCGGAAGTAAAGAAAATGCAGGATAATAAAAAAGAGAAGAACGTTATTGATAAGATAAACAAAGAAGGCGGTGAGGATAAGATAGCGAGTGTTATTGTTGTAAAAAATAGTAAGAGGAATAATTTTATAAAATGGTTTGCAGTATGTGGCGGAATATGCGCATCACTGGTGCTGATGATTCATCTTAGGAATAATAAACCGTCTGATATAAATAATGATTCTCCGGCAGCATCGATTTCGACAGTCACAACAGTTACAGAACCGGTGGTATCGCAGACCGAAACTAAGGTTTCTGAAACATCTACTACTGAAGTAACCAAAAAAGAGCTTACAATAACCAGAGGAACTTATATCAATTTTCTCTCTATGGACGGTGAAGTTACTGACAGTATTCTGTTAGAGAATGCAGCGCCAACTGATTTTGCTTATTTTGATAATCAGGTTTGCTTTACAGATGAAAAAATGTACTACTTCATGAGAGGTGCATATCATTTGAATGGCGGAGGTCGTATTTATGAAGTAGATCGTAAGACTAGTGAATATACCCAAATTGAAGATGAACGCATCGGTGAAAATGACTTCCAGAAAATCACGTTTGATAAAGAAGGAAAGTTATATTATTTTTACTCTAAAATTTTCTCAGATGAACACGAACCACTGAAAGAAAATTCGCATGTATGCGAAATTAACAGTGAGCTTGAATTAGTAAATGAGAGAAGTGTAAATGAAATATTCGGATACGAAGAGTTTAACCTTTGTGATGTTGTTTTTGATGAGGATAATATTATGTATTGTATGTATAAAATCAATGATGATTTTTATATTGGCAAAGCAAAACTTACAAGCGGTGAATTCTTAGGAAGTCAGTTAATAGCAAGCGGTGAATATTATAATTCAATAATTGATATTGATAGTTTTGGAAATATATTAACAGGCATGGTGAAATCAGTGGATAACGGTGCTGTCTATAGTATAGATTCATATGACACTGATACATTGACTATGCTCAGTCATAATGAATTTAGTGTCAGTCATAATGAATATGATGAGTATACAAGAAGTGGGTACGATGGTTTTACTCATGGCGCAGGTGGATACGATTTTATTCTTGTTAATGGGCGTACATTTAAAGGATATGATGCCGTTACCAACACCTTGACGGAATTATTTACAAAAGAGTTGTCAGAACGCGAAAAATTGTCGGCATATGGAAATTATCTGATGGCGATGGCATATGAAGATCAGCTGATAATATGTGAAAAATATCTTAAAGAAGAATAATTACCACAAAACAAATGACACCATAGAATTTTTTGTTCTATGATGTCATTTGTTTTATTTTGCTACAAAAGTAATTTTATTTTCCTTTGCATATTTATCGGCTTCTGAACCTGATTTTCCGGATATTTTGAAGTTTTCCTGTAAAAGTTCATCGCTTTCTTCACCTGTTTCTTCATCAGAAGTATAAGTGTATCCGAGAGCAAATTTTCCGATTTTAGTTACTGATTCGGGGACAGCTATTTCCGATATGCCTGAGCAGTTGTAGAAAGCATAGTCACCGAGTGAATCAAGTTTTTTAGGAAGAGTGATATCTGTAAGACCCGAACAGCCTGAAAATGCACTGTTGCATATTTCTGTAAGGCTTTCGGGAAGTTCAAGCTTTGTAAGGGAATATGCCTGGAAAAATGCAGATTCAGGAATAGATGACAAAGATGAAGGGATTTTTACTTCGGCTATACTGCTACAGCCTGCAAAGCAACCTGTACCCATTTCTTTGAGAGATTCAGAGAGTGACATACTATGGAGATTGTAACAGCTGTAAAATGCATATTCGCCTATTGTTTCAACTGATTTTCCCATTGTAAGTTCGTGCAGTGAGTAACATTCAAAAAAAGCATAACTGTCTATCTTCTTTACGCTGTCAGGAATAGCTACAGCCGAAAGTTTATCACAACAGGCAAAAGCGCCTTCGCAAATTGTTTCAAGTCCTTCGCTGAGAGTAAGCGATGTAAGGGAATAGCAGTTTGTAAAAGCTCCTGTTTCAAGAATTTTTACAGATGAAGGAATGTGTATTGATGTTATAGAGTTAATGTTATTTGTTTTATAAGCTTTTCCATCATCTTCAGTAGGTTTTTCAAAACCGTCAAAAGCTTTTTCACTTATTTTGGTTACTTTTTTTCCTTCTATTGTTTCAGGAATATTTACTGTAGTAGATGTACCTTTGTAGCCGATTATCGTTACTTCTTCTCCCTCAACTTTGTATGCGAAATCAGATTCGCTGTTTGGGATAACAGGTTTCTCAGTTGTCTGTGATGAAGAAACGTTTTCCGAAGAGCTGTTTTCTTTGTCTTTTGAACAACCGGAAAAAGAAAATATTAAAAATTGTACAGCGGCTATAAGTGCTATTATTTTTTTCATTTTTTATCTTCTCCTTAAAAAATCAAAAGCCATCAGAATCATAAGTGATCCTGATGGCTAAAATTATCTTGGTCTGACTTTCATAATTACAAATGTTATGAATGTCCACACACAGTGATAGAACACCAGCATCAAAGGTGTAACCTGATTTATTATACCAAGGAACATAAACATTATAACGATGAACATTCCTATTATTGCAGATACACTCTGGAGAACTATTCCGGTAAGTACATTCTGATAGATATGTTTTATATTTGAAAGAGCCTTTGCTACTGAAGAAAGTTTTCCGTTGCATATTACAGATGAGCTTGTACGCGGAACAGGTGCGGTTGATATTGTACAATAATCATGCAGTTCAGCCGGTATGATTTTTATCATACTTTCAGGAATGTCAAAAAGTTTTGATATTCTGTTTACTGTAGCTACAGAATCAATACTTTTAATAACAAGAGATGTCCCGTTGTCGGTTATATCTCTGAGATTTTCGGAAATTTTTGGATCAGCTTTGATTTTTACTACAAACATAGCAGCAAGATTTCCTGAGATTGAAAGATACATTGCAGTTTTGCCTTTTCCAATCAGGTCTTTTTCTTTTGACTTTGGAGGTAATCCTTCTATGTTGTGATTTATCATAAGTTGTCTGTTGCCAAAAAGTGCACGTTTGTTATTTATCCATCCGCAAAGTCCCATAGAATCTTCGAACGAATAATTTTCAACTTTTTCAAGAAGTGTGTGATCTCCGTCAATAATTCTTTCAAACATTTCGGTAAATATACTTCCTGCGTGATACACCAGACTCGCAGCAGCAACTATTGCTGTATCTATCTTGGTATCTGAAAAAATCTTTATTGCACAAAGTTTTATTGAGTGTTTCGGGAATAGATCGGTAGCACTTAACAAGAGTGCATTTGTATCGTAAAAATCATCAATACTCTGATATCCGAGAAGAATACTTTCGTTATCTTCGACCTCAGCTGCTGCGTTTGCAAGCGGAAGATTTACGATTATCGGTATGCCAAAACAATTGAATGCTGAAATAAAGAGCGCAAATGTTGAAGTGATATATGAAATATTGAGTGTGTCAATATTTTTGTGACAAAAAAACATTGATATCAGCGTCAGAAGAAGCGAAATCAGAACGGCAGGTGTAATGAATTTACTGCACAACTTATCCGAGATATCTGACGAATATGTGTATTTTAGAAAATCAGCAGCAAAGTTTGTCTTTTTTACAGCTGAAAGTATAGGATAATCATTTATAGTTCCCCTTGTAAGCTGCTGGGCTTTTGCCTCATCATCAACATATATCATGGCGTATTTTTCATTTGCCGAGATAATCATGTCAAAATTATTTATTGCACGATTTACAATAAGGTGTTTTCCGATTGTATTTGCAAGAAACCCTGCTATAGCAACAGGAGTGAAGATATGTATAAGTCCGCCTTTTATAAGATGGGGGCTTTCGGTTGAAATTGCAGCAGCCATGGTACACACACTCATTGATATGGCAACCAGACTGTCGCAGTCAGCTTTTTTTCTGAAAAGATTTTTCAGACCACTCGTTATTACAGGAAAAGATGTAAATAACACAGCAGCAGCTACCAGAAACATTGCAAAGCTGTAAGCATGAGGTGAATGTTCAGGGCTTATGATTTTGGGAATAGGTAATTTGTAAACAGATGCTGCTGACAAATATATGCTGACGACAAGAGCAACTACCTGAAAACCTAATTTTATCGAGAGATTTGTTTTCAGATCATAGAGATCATCCAGGATGAGTGATGCATCTTTGGGTGAATTGTAATCATCAAGATTATTCTGTACCGAATGACTGAAGTCATTGTTTATATCACTTATAAATTCGCTGAATCTTGATTTTTTCTTTTTCTCTGTTTCAACAACAGGTTCGTTTATTTTAACGTCTATTGAGAAATAATCTACTTCAGGAATAGATTTTACATTTATCTGTGATTTTTTTTCGACAACTGTTTTTTTGCCAACAAGTTCGGATTTGAGCTTGTTTATTTTTTCGGTAAGATTAAAGTTAAAGTTTATTTTTTCTTTTACAGACATAATACTGTCTGTTTCTTCAGCTGATGATACAGCTGTATCAAGACGTTTTTTTTCTGATTTTATATTTTGTGATATCCGAAATTCTTTCTTTTTCGCTATTTTTGGATTGTCATTTTGTTTTTTGACATATCGTATGTTGTTTTCCGGATTTTTGAGTATCTTATTTGGTTTGTCTTGTATACGGGTTGCACTTCTGTAAGAGAAGTCCGTACTTGACTTTAAATTAGGAAAATCATTTTCTTCAGATAGTTCATCATTGTCGGTTTCGTCGGAAAATTCAGTATCGGTAGAATTATTTGAAGAAAAATTTTTTTCTTTTGGAATAGTAAAAATATTTGTTTTGGAAACCTGACCGATTTTATTGTTGTCATCTTCTGAAACTGGTTCAGAAATTTCTTCGACTGAAACATCTATATCTTCTGTGATTTCTTTGGGTTCAGGTTTTTCAGGGGATTTATTGTCAACAGAATACTCGTTCAATATATCGTCAATGGAATACGTATTCTTAGATGTAGATGCCATGACTCCTCCTTATTTGTTTCTTTGCCTTACCGCTTCATACATAAATATGCCTGCGGCAACTGAAGCGTTAAGAGAATTTACGTGTCCTGCCATAGGAAGACTTACCAGAAAATCGCACTTTTCCTTTACCAGTTTTCCCATTCCATATCCCTCAGACCCTATTACAAATGCTATACCGCCTCTGAGATCAGTAGTGGTATAGTCCGCCCCCGAAGCGTCTGTCCCGTATATCCATATGTTCTGTGATTTAAGATATTCCATAGAAGAAACAAGATTTGGCACACGAGCAACCGGTATCCAGCTTGCTGCACCTGCTGAAGTTTTGTAAACAGTAGGTGTGAGTGCGGCGCTTCTTCTTTTAGGAATTATTATGCCGTCAGCACCGGCAGCTTCCGCAGTTCTTATTATTGCCCCAAGATTGTGAGGATCTTCTATCTCATCGCAGATTATGATAAAAGGATCTTTGCCTTTTTTTCTTGCGTTTTCAAGTATATCCTCAACTGTGGAGTATTCTGCACAAGCGCATGCGGCAACAACACCCTGATGTGCTACAGAACCACACATCTGATGAAGTTTTTTGTCATCGACATTTTTTACTACAATGCCGTTTTCTTTTGCCATAGATGAAATTTTACTGAAAAGAGAACCGCTTCCCGATATATATATACTGTTTATCGGTTGTCCTGACTTCAATGCTTCCATCACAGGATTTTTTCCGAATATGATATTGTCATCTTCGGCGTTATTGTTGTTCTGATAATTTTTTTTATCATTCATTTTAAAATTGATTCCCACTTTTAAAAAAATTTTTTTGTTTTTCTGATATACCACATAATAATTTTAATTATATCATTTTGTGGCGTAAAAAACAATGGTTTTGATGATAAAAAATTAAAAATCTGAAATTATTTTATTGGCAAAAATGTTTATGACTGTAAATACGTCGTTTATAGCTGATCACAGATATTTTTTATCTGCACATAAGTCCGACTATTATTGTAGAGAGTATAACGCAGAAAAGAGCGCTTGTAACGGCAAAGCGTTTTATTCTGAGAAATTTTTCTTCGTTGTGATCGTATATGGGAAGATTTTCGTTTAAATAATACTTTGCTTCTTTCATAAGATGTTTTTGCGGAAGTGTGAGCATTTTGGGACGAACATAGAGTATCGCCTTTTCAAAATACATATTTCCTGTATCGTTTACTTCTATAACCTTTTTGTTTACACCTTTTAACATAAATGTCACCTCTGAAAAAATGTTTTACGAACAGATTATTGACATATGGCATAAATTTATTCAGATTTTCATAATATATTTTTGAACAGTTACGGTTGAAAAGTCTGTTGAAATGTTGAATAAATCTGATTCAAATGTTGATAAGTTATCAAATGAATGTTGAAAACTATGTTGAAACGGTGGAAAATTCAATGTTGTTAAAATGTTAGTAATGTTTAATGTTTATTTTTTCCTTGTAGATTGATGTTGAAAATTTTATATGGTATAATAAAAAATAATGATTATACATTATATGTACAGAAAGGAACAGATTTATGAAGTATGAAGCGATACAGGGAGATATAGTGCTTTATCAGGAGGATTTTGACCTGGCACAGACTCTTGACTGCGGACAGGCATTCAGATGGAAATGTGATGACAACGGTATCTGGAGCGGTTACTATCTTGACAGATATCTTGAACTATATCATAAAAAAGAAAATGTTATAGTTTTTAAAAATACAAATGAGGAAGATTTTCTGAATATATGGTCTGTTTATTTTGATCTGGACACTGATTATTCCGTGCTGAAAAAAAGGTTTTCTGAAGATGACATATTAAAAAATGCATGTGATTTTGCAGGTGGGATAAGACTTTTAAGACAGGACTCATGGGAAGCGTTGTGTTCTTTTATAATATCACAGAATAACAATATACCGAGAATAAAAGGCATAATATCAAGAATGTGTGAAAAATACGATGGATTTCCGTCTCCTGAGGCACTGGCTAAAGAAACACCCGAAAGCCTTGCTTTTTTACGTGCAGGATTTCGGGCAGGATATATAATAGATGCTGTACAAAAAGTTTTATCAGGTGAAACTGACCTTGACAGCATAAGAAAAATGCCGTATGAGGAAGCTAAAAAACAACTTATGAAAATAAAGGGTGTAGGTCCGAAAGTTGCAGATTGTGTACTGCTTTTTGGAATGTATCGGACAGAAGCTTTTCCTGTCGATGTATGGATAAAGAAAGTTATGGCGAACTTTTATCCTGACGGAATGCCTGAATGTACAAAAGGTTATGAGGGTATAGCACAACAGTATCTGTTCCATTATGTAAGAAACAACAGTCATTTACTTGAAAAATAATTTTTTACTTAATTTAACTTTCGAATTCATGAACATCTCACTTAAATATTTTTTAATATTTAAGTGAGATGTTTTTTTGCGCACCTGATACATTTATTGACGTAATAGTATAAAACATACTTGATTTGATAAAATTCTATGGTTAATATGAACTATAATTTTAATTATAAACAGTCAGAGTAAACAATTTTATTTTTTTAAACGGTTTATATTATACAAACAGTTGACAAGTTAATAAAATCAAATTATAATTAATATAGTAATTAATTATACTTAACAAAACTGAAATTTAAGAAGATTGAAAAGGTGAATGGTTATGAAAATTAAGAAAATCGTATCTATGCTTTTTGCATTGACAATGGTAACAGGTTGTATGGCATCATTTACAAGTTGTGGTGGCGATGAGGAAAAAACAGGTTCTTCTTCAACGGCAAGCAATAATTCATCAAATGCGGATGAGTCCAAAGATGATGGCAACAGTGAAGAAAAAACCGACGGTAATGATTTTGGCGGTGCTACTCTCAAAGTTCTTACACACAGAACAGACAGAATAGAAGACGGCTCACTTAAAGAAGTGACAAAAGAATTTGAAGAAAAGTACAACTGTAAGGTAGAGTATCAGGGATTTACAGATTACGCAAGTGATGTTTCCACAATGATGAGTACCGATGACTACGGCGACGTACTTATGATTCCCGATACAGTAAAGGTAAAAGACCTTGGTACATATTTTGAACCGCTCGGTACATATGAAGAAATGGACGCAAAGTACAACTGGGCAAATCAGAAAATGTACGATGACACAGTATACGGTGTTGCCATTGGTGGTTCTATAGCAGGCGGACTTTGCTACAACAAGGCTACATGGGAAGAAGCTGGGATCACTACTCTTCCTAAGACAGAAGAAGAATTTATAGAATGTCTTGAAAAAATCAGAGACAATACAGATGCTATTCCTTACTATACAAATTTCAAAGACACATGGGCTCTTGCACAGTGGACCAGTCTTGTAAATTCTGCATCTGGTAACTCCAACTATACAAATGAACTTCTTGCAGAAAAGAAAGATGTATTTGCAGAGGATTCGGCTCATTACAAAGTATTCAAACTGATGTATGATGTATTTTCAGATCCTACACTTATAGAAGTTGACCCTAACACTACTGACTGGGAAGGTTCAAAGGCTGCTATAGGCAGTGGCACTATCGCTACAATGTGTATGGGTTCATGGGCTGTTACACAGTTCCAGGAGGTAGCAGAAACCAATGGTGATGACCCTGCAAATATAGGATATATGCCATGCCCTATTTCAGTAAACGGTGTTCAGTACGCAGAAAGTGCTCCTGACTACAATATGGGTATAAATATTCATTCAGAGCAGAAGGATCTTGGTAAACTTTATATTGAATGGTACGTTGAAGATTCAAATATAGCTTACAATGAAGGTTATGTTCAGACAGTAAAGGGCAGTGAGATGCCTGAATACCTTGAAGCTTTTGAAAATGTAGAACTTTTTGTATCTGATGCTGCTCCTGAAGATCTGGTAGGTGTATGGGATCAGATAGATCAGGAATCAGAAGTAGGTTTCTATCTCCAGGATTCTGCAAACTTCAAGGTAAGACTCTGCGAAGCTGCATTCAGAGGCGAGGGCGATGAAGGATTCAAGAAGATCGCTGATGAAATAAATAAAAAATGGAATGCAACAAGAGATTCAGTTTTAGGATAATATAGCAATATACAAGCAAGAAAAAGGGGAGAGGTTTTCGTATCCTCTCCTTTTTTGAGCAAAATTAGCAATCATTTATTTCAAAGGGAGGATTTGTATGGACGATTTACTTACTGTATCAGGAAAAAAGAGTAAAAA
This sequence comes from Oscillospiraceae bacterium, assembly GCA_017848115.1. GTDB lineage: Bacteria > Bacillota > Clostridia > Oscillospirales > Ruminococcaceae > HUN007. The sequence continues at coordinate 91,694 of JAGAKZ010000028.1, read as the reverse complement.
AACCGCAAAACAGTGGATACAGAGTTATGACGGACAGAAAGCAATAACAAGTATAGTGTTTTTACTTATACCGGTGGCACTTCTTATTCTGTTTACATTTGTACCGGCTGCAAATATGGTAGTATACAGTTTTCAGAAACGTTCACAGCTGGGAACTGATATAGAATGGGTCGGACTTGATAACTACAAAACTATTTTTTCTGACAGCAGTTATCTGATGACGTTTAAAAACAGTATATACTACCTGATAGGTTCTTTTATTCAGCAGGCGCTTGCATTGCTGGTTGCGTCGGTTTTGTGCTCAAGATTAAGATGTAAAAACTTTTTTAAAGGGGTTTTATTTTTCCCGTATCTTATGAACGGCGTTGCAGTATCGCTTATATTTTTAAACTTTTTCAAAAACGGTGACGGTGTTGTATCACCTCAGGGTACATTAAACAGTATTCTTTCAGTATTTGGTGTTGAACCGTATACATGGCTCGGTGCTGAAACTGCAAATTTCTGTCTTGTATTTGTTTCTCTCTGGAGATATATCGGTTTTGATATTCTTATGTATATAGGTGCTATTCAGTCTATAAATACAGATGTTTACGAGGCGGCAGAACTTGATGGTGCAAATTCGTGGCAGAGATTCAGATATATAGTATTTCCAAGCATAAAATCAATAATAGCACTTCAGTGTATACTTGCAGTAAATGGTGCAATATCTGTTTTTGAAACTCCGTATATCATAACAGGCGGTAAAAACGGAACAACAACTTTTGTAATAAAGACAATAGAAACAGCATTTACTTATGACAAAATAGGTCTTGCTTCTGCTATGGCTATGGTTCTTTTGTCGATAACCATCGTTGTAACAATAATTCAGAAGACTGTCTTCAAAGAAGAAACATAATATCAGAAAGGAGCAGATTTTTTTATGAATGAAAAAGTTACATATAACAACAGCCTGTCGGCTAAGATATGGAATGCACTCAAATATGCATTTCTGATATTTGGTTGTCTGCTTGTAATATTTCCGCTTGTTGTCGTTCTTCTCGGTTCATTCAAGACACATAAGGAATATCTGACAACTGAAGTTTTTTCACTTCCGGCAAAAATGAACTTTGAAAATTACAAGACGGCATTTGTAAATGGTAAGGTTCTTCTCGGTTTAAAAAATACATTGATAATCATAGTATTTTCATGTATAGGTACTATAGTAACAGGAACAATGACAGCATTTGTTGTACAGCGTTTCAATTCTATTCTGACAAGAGCAGTAAAAAATGCGTTTCTTGTTGCTATGCTTTTACCAAGCATCTCAATGCAGGTAACTGTTTTTCAGATAATAAACAAGTTAAATCTCTATGATACAATGATGTCAAATATTATATTGTATGTTGGTACAGACATAGTTTCTATCTACATATTTATGCAGTATTTAAGTCAGATATCGGTATCTCTTGATGAAAGTGCGATAGTGGACGGTGCTTCATATATAAAGATTTATTTTCAGATAATTCTTCCTTTGTTAAGACCGGCTATAGCAACTGTTCTTATCATAAAATTTGTTGGTATATACAATAACTTCTATACACCACAGCTCTATATGCCAAGCGAAGAACTCGGCGTAGTTTCTACAGCACTTTACAGATTTATAGGTCCGTACGGAGCAAAGTGGGAGATCATATTTGCAGGAATCATAGTTTGTATAATTCCGACTCTGACGATCTTTTTAACGCTTCAGAAATATATCTACAGCGGTATGGTTTCAGGTGCGGTAAAAGAATAATATATAGAAAAACAGCTTCGCATCTTTGAAGCTGTTTTTTGTGGAATTTTGAAAATAACACTGAAACTTGACAAAAATAATATAATAATGTATTATATAAAGTAGGTTATTGTATAAAATAAATAGTTTGATCTGCTAGTTATGGAAGGAAGTTTTATGAAAGACGAAATGCTTTGTGAAGAAAATAAGGTACATGACAATATTGTTGAGAAGGTATCAGGGGAGTTGCCAAAAGATGAAATAGTTTCTGACCTTGCAGAACTTTTCAAAATATTTGGTGACAGAACGAGATTGAAGATATTATTTGTTCTTCTGAAAGAAGAAATGTGTGTGTGTGATATAGCTCATATACTCGGAATGCAGCAATCAGCTATTTCTCATCAGCTTCGTGTACTTAAACAATCCCGTCTTGTAAAGTTTCGTAAAGAAGGAAAGACTGTATTTTATTCGCTTGCCGATGCACATGTAAAGACTGTTCTTAGTCAGGGTATGGAACATATTACTGAATAGTTAATATGACTGTAATAATTTTTGTGAAAAATAGCTATATGGTTTGAATCAAAATATTGCAGTTTATGAATTGACCGTTATAAAAGTAATTTGTTATACTATATATAGGATATATTAAAAAGAATAGAAATTCATTGCAAAGTTAAGCATGGTTAAGTAAGATAATAAATAAAACATATTTTATTTATTATAATGATAGGTGGAAAGGAATGTTGTATGATGAAAATTAAGAAGATATTGATAATGCTTGCTGCTATTTCTATGACAGCCGCTTTTGCATCATGCGGTAAAGAAAAGGAATCAAGTAGCGTAGATAATCTGGATTCGGCTACACGTGAAGAACTTGCTCTGATTGCTGCACAGGACTCAAGGCTTACAGGTGAACTTGAGAACAAGACAGTAAAATGGATGGCTAACTGGGGTTTTAGCACGGAGAGTCATAGTGAGCTTGTTGTATTTCAGGAGAGATACGGCGGAAAAGTTGAAGAAACTATAGTTCCGTGGGAATCTCGTTATGAAAAACTTGCAACATCTATAAACGGAGATGAAGGTATAGACTTCTTCCCGGCAGGTGATGCAGATGCTTTTCCTAAGGGAGCTATAAAAAATATGTTCGTTCCTGTTGATGAATATATTGATTTTGATTCTGACCTCTGGAAAGACGTTAAGAAATTCAATGATATGATGCAGTGGGACGGAAGTCATTACATAATATGTACAGACCTTAACGGTGACAATACCGCTGTTATTTATAATAAAGATACTATCGAAGAATACGGACTTGATGACCCTGCAGAACTTTTTGAAAAAGGTGAATGGACATGGGATACATTCAAGAGTATTCTTGATGAATTCGTTGATCCGGAAAACGGTCTTTATGGTATAGACGGTTACTGGACAGAAGCAGCTCTTTCGGTAACTACAGGTGTACCATATATAGGAATCAAGGACGGTAAACTTGTAAATAACCTCAGAGACCCTGCTCTTGAACGTGTTCAGAACTTCATGGCAGAACTTTATAAAGATGGTTGTGTTATAGATAAAGAACAGTTTGACTGGAACGAGATGCCGTCATTTATCGGTGAAGGAAAAGAACTCTTCTACCCATGCGGTTTATGGGCTCTCTACAAACCAAAGGCTGACTGGAGCAAGACATTCGGAGAAAATGTAGCATTTGTTCCTATGCCTAAGGATCCGGAGTCAGATGTTTATTATATACCATCAACACTTGAAGGATACATGATGGTATCCGGAGGAAAGAATCCTGAGGGTGTTGCAAAGTTTGCAGACTGTAAGAGAGCTACACTTCTTAATGAAAATCTTCAGAAAATCGGAAATGAGATGCTCGCTGAAGCTCATGGCTGGAATCAGGAAATGCTTGATATGAAGGATAAGATGAAGGAAATGGCTATGGCAAATCCTATTATTGATTCATATACAGGTGTAAGTGCTGATATAGCAAGCACACTTGACAGTGGTGAATACGGAATACGTGCTTCACTTCAGGGTGGTGTATCATGGGCAGAAACTGTTGCAGCATGCTACAGCGTTATGGACGCACTGATAAATGATGCAAACAATGGTATAACCTGATTTTGATTATATTATAATTTTATAAAAAGAAAAAAGCTGCACTGATGTGTAGCTTTTTTATATAAAATTAGTAATGTTATAAATCTTTTTTTATTCCCTGATATGTTCTGCGACGTCGCAGTTCTTTATCTATGCCGTTTAGTACAGCTTTCTTGTTTGCAGTCCACAGGGGAGCGATAAGAGTTCTTTTATCGCCGTCACCGGTTACACGTTCTATTATTATATTTTCGTCCATTATTTCTATCTGGTCGCATATGAGAGCTATGTATTCTTCAAGTGTAAGAAGATTAAACGGTAAAGCTTCGTATTCTTTTGCAAGAGCGGTATTTTTTATTATGTGTAGCATATGTATCTTGACACTATGAGGCTTTAGTTTTGAAACTTCTCTTGCAGTCTGCATCATCATTTTGGTACTTTCTCCGGGAAGGCCGTTTATTATGTGTACACAGATATTTATATTTCTTTCTTTTAAAAGTTGGTAGGTATCAAGAAAATCCTGATATGTATGACATCTGTTTATACTGCAGGCGGTTTTATCATGTATACTCTGGAGTCCGAGTTCGACTGTAAGATATGTGCTTTCAGAGAGTTTTTTCAGATAATCTGCAATTTCTGTATCTACGCAGTCGGCTCTTGTAGCTATTGAAATTCCCACTGTATTTTCAAAGGAGAGTGCTTCGCTGTACATCTTTTTAAGAGTTTCAAGTGGTGCATATGTGTTTGAACCGGCTTGAAAATAGGGGATATACAGACATTCTCCCCACTTTTTTTTAAGGATCTCTTTTTGCATATAAAGCTGATTTGTTATACTTATATCGGCACTCTGAGAAAAGTCACCACTCAGAGAAGCAGAGCAATATGTACACCCTCCGGTAGATTTTTTGCCGTCACGATTAGGACATGAGAGTCCGGCATTTACAGAAAGCTTTACGACTTTCTGACCAAATCGGTTTTTTAAATAATCATTTTGAGTGAGATAACATTTTCCGCTATTTTTTTTGATAAAAGCAGACATGAAAGCATTCTCCTTTTTGGTTAAAGTGTTATTAATAGTGTTGACATATTGATTTTATTTTTTTTATATGTTATACTTATAATTGAATGTATGGAATATAATATAATATATTTATTATACAACATAACGGTTGTTATATCAATATCATACAGATATTTTCGGGTAAAAAGGAGGAATGAAAATGAATAAGGTTTTGGTTACAGGGGCATGTGGTTTAATTGGAGAACATATATGCTCAGGTCTTTTGGAAAGAGGTAATATAGTAGTCGCTCTTGATTCAAAATCCAGCCAGTATAATGAAAACAAAGAAAATTATAGATTTGAAAAAGCTGATTATGCTGATAAGGCAATATTCGAAAGAATTTTCAGACAGGAAAAAATAGATGCGGTAATTCATGTAGCTTGTACAGTAGATAATGATCTTAGTAATATAGTAACATCAGAAGATATGAAAAAGTCACAGATGTATGATGACTTTCTTTACTCTATGGCGCTTGAATCAGGTGTAGGTAAATTTATTCTTATAGGTACAAGTCAGGTGTACGAATTCCCAAAATCAAGAGAACCGATTCGTGAAACAGATAAAGTTAAAATAGATTCAAATTATGCTAAGTTAAAATACGATTCGGAAAGAAGACTCGCAACTGTTATAAATGGTAAAACGTCAATGATATCGGCAGCTTTAAGAGTTGCTCCTGTGTATACAAATGATTATTCTGAAAATCTTCTCAGTAAAATAATTGATCCTGACACAAAGAGCCTTTTTATATATCACAATGGTGAGTATGGATTTCATTTTTGTTGTCTTCACAATCTTGTTGAATTTATATTGTGTTTTCTTAAAGTGGCAGAAAGTACAAAATATACAGGTATATATAATATTTGCGACGAACATACGATTTCAGTACGTGAAATAATAAAATATGCGCGTGAGAGAAATACATTTGGTCCGGTTCTTCAGAGAAAAGTAAATATGGATTTGCTGAAGAATAAACTGGGAAAGATAACAAACAGAAACGAAGCAAAGACCAATTACAGATATATAGACCTTGAAACATTTTTTAATAATAATATTCTTGATGGTACTAAAGCGAAAAAAGTATGTAATTTTAAATGGAATATAGATAATACAAAATAAAAAAGTCGGTGTTTTTATGCACCGACTTTTTGGTTTGGTATTATTATTTTTCTTTTTCATATGAAGCACAGCTTATTCCGAGCATAAGCCAGATAAATGGCGCTACAGAAGCGACACTGTTATTTATAAAGCTTATAAATACATAAACTATAACGCATGTAAATGTGGCAAAGTTTGTCCAGATACATTTACCTGATATAAATTTTGCAACCTTTTTTATTGCAACTATCAGAGAATATATAATTGTTGAAATAAACGCAATACAGAACGGAATACCGAATGTAGCCATGTAGAATATATAATCATTATACGGACGGTCAACGGTCATATCTTTTTTTATATCAAGTTCTTGTATATCATACTGAAAGTTGATATTTACTATTGCTGTTCCTTCAGGTCCAAGACCAAATCCGGGAAAGTCGCTTATAAACACAGAAACTTTATTCCATAAGAAATTATATACTTCTGATATGTTGTATACATTCAATTCCTCTTTGATAAGCATTCCGAAAGCATCTATTCTTTTTGAACCTTCCTGCCAGATTATAGCGCCGTCATAGAGTTTAAAGCCGTTTATGAAAATCATAATAAGACTGCCGACAAAACCTATCAGAAGAAGTGCAAGAGGTGTAACTGAGAACTTTTCTGATTTTTTCTTTTTTGCAACAGCAATAATTATCATGCATATAAGTATAATAGCAGCACTTACAAATCCCATAAGTGTCTGAGTCTTTACAAGTAAAAATGCTGCTGGTAAAACAGCTATCTGGTATATTGCTTTTCTTTTTGAAGATTCATCGAAAATAGCACCGGTGCATGCGATGATCAGACCTACAGAGAGGAAAAATGCGAGGAATATCGGGCTTCCGGTACTTCCGCTTGGAAGTCTGAGATTATTAAGTCCTAACAATGTTATATTGTTGTAAAAATTACTTACACCGATAATCTGAGCCAAAGACCATATTGATTGTAAAAATACGATAAGTATAACAGTATCAAAAACTTTTTTTACAGCTTTTTTATCGGTTATTGAGATACCACCAAGGAAAACAAACATAAAACTCATGTATGTAAGAAAACCTTCGTATCTGCCATAACGGTAACCAAGAAACCACGAATAGTTCGGGATATTTGAAAAAGATTTTAGCGATGATATATACATAAATATAAACATAACAGCGATTGCGATACAAGGAAATATCTGTTTTTTAGTGAGCGTCTGTTTTATAACAGCGATAATAAATATACACGCTCCCAGAAGTCCGGCAACAGCAAGTCCTATAGCAGGAAGTATACGCCAGTCAAATATGAGGCTTCCGAAAAATCCGTTTACGTTGTTTTCATTCCATATTCCATCTGATTGAATGCTATCGGGAGTAGAGTATATAGAAGTTGTGTTTATCGCTATTACTTCTGCAATACCACTGAAAACAAAAATAAATAACAATCCTATAGCTAATGCTGTTCCTGCAAATTTGTTGAACTGGTCATGAGTCATATTCAGTATAAAGTTTGATTTTTCGGTGGTATTGAAAATGGTTTTGTGAAACTTCTGCGGTTTCTGAGGAGTTTCTGACATAAGAAATTCAATCCTTTCTTAAAAAAATGCGTACATACAACGATACCCTACTTTTGGCGGTAGGGTATCAGGAAAATTATTTTGCATATTCTATTGAACGGCTCTCTCGAATGAGATGTACCTTTATCTGTCCCGGATAATCCATTTCGTTTTCGATTCTCTTTACAATGTCTCTTGCAACAAGAACCATCTTTTCGTCATTGATAATTTCCGGAGTAACCATGATACGTACTTCACGTCCTGCCTGAACAGCAAAACATTTGTCAACGCCTTCATATGAAGAACATATCTCTTCAAGTTTTTCAAGACGTTTGATGTAGCTTTCATAGTTTTCGCTTCTTGCAGCAGGTCTTGCAGCAGAGATAGCGTCGGCTGCCTGTACTATGCAGGCGATTACTGTTGTAGGTTCAACGTCATTGTGGTGAGCTTCAACAGCGTGAATTACTTCAGCGCTTTCTTTGTATTTCTTACAAACATCAACGCCTATCTGAACATGAGAACCTTCAATTTCAGAAGTAAGCGCCTTACCGATATCATGGAGAAGTCCTGCACGTCTTGCAACATTTGCATCAACTCCAAGTTCAGAAGCGAGTATTCCGGCAAGCTGAGAAACTTCGATAGAATGGTTCAGAACATTCTGACGATAACTTGTACGGAATTTGAGACGACCTATAAGTTTTACAAGTTCATGGTTTATATTGTGAACATTTGTTTCGAGAACAGCACGTTCACCTTCCTGTTTGATCTTGTGTTCAACTTCTCTTCTTGCTTTATCAACCATTTCTTCGATTCTTGTAGGGTGAATACGTCCGTCTGCGATAAGTCTTTCAAGAGCTATTCTTGCAACTTCACGACGTACCTGATCAAAGCATGAAAGAGTGATAGCTTCAGGAGTGTCATCGATAATGAGATCAACACCTGTAAGAGTTTCGAGTGTTCGTATATTTCGACCTTCACGACCTATTATACGACCTTTCATTTCATCGTTCGGGAGTGCGACAACCGATACGGAAGACTCTGAAACCTGTTCAGCTGCACATTTTGCTATAGCCAGAGAAATATAATTTCTTGCTTTTTCTTCACAGCTGTCTTTTACCTGTTGTTCATAAGCTGATATTTTAAGAGCTTTTTCGTGTACAAGTTCTGATTCAAGCTGAGAAATGATATAATCTTTGGCTTGTTCTCTTGTAAATTCTGAAATTTTTTCAAGTATATCGAGCTGATTTTTCTTTATTGTTTCAGCTTCATTCAGTTTTTCATCAGCAGACTTTATCTTGTTCTGAAGAACTTCTTCTTTACGTTCAAGGTTGTCGTTTTTCTTATCAAGATTTTCTTCTTTTTGCTGAATTCTTCTTTCCTGTCTTGATATTTCACTGCGTCTGTCCTTGATTTCTTTGTCAGCTTCTGATTTTAACTTGTAAATTTCATCTTTTGCTTCAACAAGAGCGGTTTTTTTCTGATTTTCAATTTCGTTTTTTGCATCGTTAATAATCTGATCTGCTCTCTGTTCTGCGGTACCGATTGTTTCGGCTTCCTGGTTTTTTCTGAAAGCAATACCCTTGTTAAAGAAAATGTATCCGGAAACAACAGCACCAATTATGAGTGCGAGCAAACAAATTATCGCTACTACGATAGGTGACATGGAAAATATTTTCCTCCCTTCACTGGTAAAATTAGTAATGTTAAACGCATACCCGTGAAACGTTCATAAAATTATTAAATTTTTAAACTTCAAGAAAATAATTCTCCGTGATTATTTATTTGTTAAATTAAATATCGTATATGAGCTAATTATGTAAATTGAGAGATTAAAAAATAATTTATTTATAAAAGTCCTTTTAAAACCGGTAAATGCGTTTTATTTCACGTGTCAGAAGACACTGTTTAATAAGTACAATCAATGTCCTACTTATCAAAAACAATTGCATAAAAAATAAATAAATGCAATACTTCTATTTTATATCTTTTTAGGGCAAATGTCAAGATGCTTATTGCTTTTTTGATGATGTATCTAAAATAAAGTTTTAGGTTTTGAGTCAATAATACAAATATATATAAAATAATTAAAAAAGTTTTTGTGGCAGATGTAAATTTTATTTGATTATACAAAAATTGCGTTGACGTTTTTTTGCTTTTTTAGTATACTAATATATAGTGAATTGTTATGTTAAGAAAGGATTGTATTTTTTCTTAGGAGGAAGTTTTATGAAAATTTTTAAGAGAGTTATAAGTGCTATACTGTCAGTATCGCTTATAGCGTCATCACAGATGTTTGTAGCTGTTACAGAGGTAAGTGCAGATACAACAGTAAAGATTTCACCTTATAACACATACAAGATAAATGATGGTGAATTTGAAGGCTGGGGTACGTCTTTGTGCTGGTGGGCAAACCGTATAGGTTATTCCGATTCACTCTCAAGTAAAGCTGCAGAGCTTTTTTACGGTGACAGCGGTCTTAGAATGAATATCGCACGTTACAACATAGGTGGCGGTGATGACCCTTCGCATGACCATATTACACGTACTGACTCAAATATGCCGGGTTATACGGTTTATAACAACGGAAAGGCTACTTATGACTGGAGCAAGGACGCCAATCAGAGAAATGTGCTTTTCAAAGCTATAGAGGCTACGGGGGATAATCTTATAGTAGAGATGTTCTCAAATTCTCCGCCGTACTATATGACTCAGAGCGGTTGCAGTACAGGAAATAAAGATGCAAACAAAAATAATCTCAAAGATGATTATTACGATGATTTTGCTGACTATATGGCTGATGTATGTTACCATTTTGAAAATGAATGGGGTGTAGACATACAGAGTGTAGAACCAATGAACGAACCTTATACTGATTACTGGGGAGCATACAGCAAAAAACAGGAAGGCTGTCACTTTGATATAGGAAACAGCGAGTCAAAAATGATTATTGAAATGCAGAAAGCCATGGACGAACGCGGAATGTCCGATGTTCTGATAAGCGGAACAGATGAAACCGGAATAGACGTACAGATAAAAGCTTTTGATGCACTGTCAACAGAAGCCAAAAACGCTATTGACCGTATAGATACGCATACATATGGCGGTTCTAACAGAGCAGGTCTTCAGGAACAGGCACTTACAGCAGGTAAAAATCTCTGGATGAGTGAAGTTGACGGCGGAAGTACAGCAGGAAGCAACGCAGGAGAAATGGGACCTGCACTCTGGCTTGCAAAAAGAATAGTAGATGATTGTAATGGTCTTGGCTGTTCTGCGTGGATTCTCTGGCAGGCTATAGACAACCATGTTTCCAAAAATGGATATAACGGTAAAAAAGACAGCGGAATGCCTGATACCTCAAAAGGATTCTGGGGACTTGCAGTAGCAGACCATGATAAAAACGAGATCATACTTACCAAAAAATATTATGCATATGGTCAGTTTTCAAGATATATAAGACCGGGAGCTACGATGCTTAATTCATCAGGTTCTACAGTTGTTGCATATGATGACGAAAAAGATCAGCTTGTGATAGTTGCAGTAAATACATCCGGCTCAGATCAGAAATATAACTTTGATCTGTCATCTTTTGAAAGTACAGGAAACAGCGCTAAGGTAATAAGAACAAGCGGAAATATGAAAAACGGTGAAAACTGGGCTGAACTTCAACCTGCAGGAATCAGCGGAAAGAAACTTAATGTTACACTTATCCCTAACTCAGTAACAACTTTTGTTATAGATAACGTTACTATGTCTGATTCCGGTGAATCACTCAAAGAAATACCTCTGAATGCTTCTATGGTTACAGGTTCAAAGGCATGGGACGATACATCAAATGATTGTACAATGGTTGTAGACGGGAAAAATTCAACTTTCTTCGATGGTGTAGGTGACGGCTGGGTTCAGATCGATCTGGGAAGCTCGTACAAGCTTGATGCTATAGCATATGCGCCTCGTGTTGGTTATGAATACAGAGCAGTGGATGCTATGATAGCCGGTTCGGAAGACGGAACAAACTGGACAACGCTTCATACAATAGATTCAAAACCGCCGGCAGGTCTTAATTATGTTGATTCTTTTGATAAGAACAAATCATACAGATATATAAAATACTATGTTCCTTCGGGAAAACCGAATAACGGAGTGAACAAAGACAGTGTATACTGCTGTAATATAGCAGAAATAAAACTTTACGGTGCGCCTGCAAACAGTGCTCCTGCTGAAGTTAAGGGTGACATAAACCTTGATGGTGCTGTTACAGTAACAGACCTTGTTAGTATGATGAAGTATATGACAAGTCAGATATCATTTTCAGAACAGCAGGTATCAGTGGCTGATATGAACAAAAATGGCAGAGTTGACATACTTGATCTTGTAAGACTCAAATCATTGCTTATACAGCAGTAAAAAATATTTCCATTTTATTGCCATTGATTTATTTTAAAAAAAGTATTATAATATATTTATATCTGAAATTTAATATTATTAATACTATGATGAGGAAAGTCTTATTGAAACTAAAATTTATCCAGAGAGATCTTACCGTTGGCTGTGAGTGAGATTTAAATTTTTCATTAGGAATACCGTCCTCTGAGTGTGTTTAACAAACACCGGTTGTTCTCCGTTATCTGAACACAAATGAGATACAGAAGATATATCAGGGAGAAAAAACTTTGATTTTGTTGATATATTCTGTAAAACAAGGGTGGAACCGCAATATTATTGCCCCTCGTACAACGTTTATATGTTGTGCGGGGGGATTTTTATTATTGATAAAAATTATTTTATGAAAGGATATGATGTAATGATTAAGCTTACATTAAAAGATGGAAGCATAAGAGAAGTCGAAGCTGGACTTTCAGCTGTTGAAATAATCAAGGGCATAGGTTCAGGACTTCTGAAAGCAGCTTGCTGTATCAAAGTAGACGGTGAGGTAAAGGATATCAGAACCGTGATCAATAACGACTGTGAGTTTGAAGTAATGACTTTTGATACTATCGAGGGTAAGAAAACATTCTGGCATACAGCGTCGCATATTCTCGCTCAGGCTGTAAAGCGTCTGTATCCGTCTGTTAAACTTGCAATCGGTCCTGCTATAGACAATGGTTTTTATTATGATTTTGATATAGAAAAACCATTTTCAGCAGATGAACTTTTAAAGATAGAAGCGGAAATGAAGAAGATAGTTAAGGAAGGCATAAAACTTGAACAGTTTGAGATGTCACCACAGGAAGCTATCGCTTATCTCAAAGAACAGAATGAACCTTACAAGGTAGAACTCTGTGAAGAACACGCAGAAAACGGAGAACCTATCTCATTCTACAGACAGGGTGAATTTACAGATCTCTGTGCAGGTCCTCATCTTCTCTCTACATCAGGCGTAAAGGCATTCAAGCTTCTTTCATGTACAGGTGCTTACTGGAGAGGTTCAGAGAAAAACAAGATGCTTTCACGTATATATGCAACAGCATATCCTAAGGCTGCTGACCTTGAGGCTGATATAAAACAGCGTGAAGAAGCTAAACTTCGTGACCACAATAAGCTCGGACGTGAACTTGAACTTTTCACAACAGTTGATGTTATCGGTCAGGGACTTCCTGTACTTCTTCCTAAGGGAGCAAGAGTTGTTCAGCTTCTCCAGCGCTGGATCGAAGATGAAGAACAGAAACGCGGTTATCTCCTTACAAAGACACCTCTTATGGCAAAGTCAGATCTCTACAAGATCTCAGGTCACTGGGATCACTATCTTGATGGTATGTTTGTTCTCGGCGATCCTAAGGATGAAACAAAGGAATGTTTTGCTCTTCGTCCTATGACTTGCCCTTTCCAGTATCAGGTGTTTCTTAACAGACAGCGTTCATACAGAGATCTTCCTATGCGTCTTGGTGAAACTTCAACTTTGTTCAGAAATGAAGACAGTGGTGAAATGCACGGACTTATTCGTGTACGTCAGTTCACTATTTCAGAAGGACATCTTATTTTAAGACCTGAACAGCTTGAAGAAGAATTCAAGGGCTGTCTTGAACTTGCAAAATATGTTCTTGAAACTGTTGGTATGCTTGAAGACTGTACATTCCGTTTCTCTCAGTGGGATCCTGATAATACAGAAAAGTATATCGGTACTCCTGAACAGTGGGAAGAAGCACAGAGCATCATGGGTAAGATACTTGATGATCTCGGTGTAGAATATACTATCGGTATTGACGAAGCAGCATTCTACGGACCTAAACTCGATATTCAGTACAGAAATGTATACGGCAAGGAAGATACTATCGTTACAATTCAGGTTGACCAGCTTCTTGCAGAACAGTTTAATATGGAATACGTAGATGTTGACGGTTCAAAACGCAGACCTTACATCATTCACAGAACATCACTCGGCTGTTATGAAAGAACTCTTGCATACCTCATTGAAAAGTATGCAGGCGCATTCCCGCTCTGGCTTGCTCCCGAACAGGTAAAACTTATTCCTATTGCTGACAGACATCTTGACTATACAAACGGTATTTGCGAGAAACTCAGTGCTATGGGTATAAGATGTTCAGTTGATGACAGAGCAGAAAAAGTCGGCTACAAGATAAGACAGGCACAGCTTGAAAAAGTTCCTTATATGCTCGTACTCGGTGATAACGAAGTAAATGACGGAAAAGTTGCTGTACGTTCAAGAAAAGACGGCGACCTCGGTACTATGACATATGATGAGCTTATTGCAAAGCTTCTTAAGGAAATAGCTGAGAAGGCTAGATAATATATTTTTATAAATTTTTACAATAAAAAACCTCGTATCTTACATAAAAAGATGCGAGGTTTTTAATATATGTACTATTTGGGTAATGTTACGCTGAATGTAGCTCCGCCACCTTTTGTATCGGAAACCGAAATTGTTCCATGATGAAGTTTTACAATTTCTTTTGCAATGGAAAGTCCAAGTCCGAAATGTGATTTACTCGTTCGTGATTTATCTGCCCTGTAAAAACGGTCAAAAATTTGTTTTTTTGATGTGTCATCAATGCCGTTTCCGTTGTCTGCAACTTCGATACAATATGATTTTATGGTTTGAATACATCTTATAATTACAGTTCCTCCTTCTTGTGTATAGCTTATGGCGTTGTCAAGAAGTATAGCAACAACTTGTTTTATACGTTCACTGTCTACATTATCAGCAACAATACTATCTTCCGGAAGTTCTATGGAAAGTTTGATTTTCCTTTCTTTTGCAGGAGCCAAAAAGGCTTCATAACATTCGAGTACAAGGGTGTCAAGTTCTGTTCTGCTAAAAGTTGTCTGAAAATTGTGACTGTCACTTCTTGCAAGTGTAAGCAGGTCATTTGTCAGACAAGCGAGTCTTTTGCCTTCTTTTTCTGCTATGGAGGCAAATTCTTTTTGTTGTTTCAGAGAGCCTTTTTCCATTGCTCCGAGGGCTGACAGAATTGTATTGACAGGGTTTCTGATCTCATGTGATGCTGCTGCGATAAATTGTGATTGCTTTTCTTGTGATTCCTTAATTGGCATCAAAAGTTTTTTTGTATATATCCATGAAAATGCAAACAGAACAGCAACGCTTATAATAATTATAATGCCAAATCTCAAATAAAGCATACGTAGTTGTTCTTTTATCATATCGAGAGAGTGTACCACAAATATTTCGCTTATACTGTTTTCACCGGGAATAGTGATAATACTTACATGAAAATTATTTCTGTCAGTCTTATAGAGAAATTCCTGATGTACAGCCTTATAGGGCGATGTAAGTGGTGTGATATTGTTATGATAATAATAACGGATATCTTCGATCAATTTCTGTTCGGACTGGTTTTTAGTGTCATGCATAAATCTGAATGGGATACCGTTGTCATAGATATAAAATAAGTATTCATAATTGATTTGCAGATTTAAAAGCCAGTCATAAGATACAGAATTATTTTTTTCAAAGCTCATTGTAAAAGTATTGATATCATTCTGAAAACTCAGAAGTGCATTCTTATATAAGCTTCGATGGCTTGTGTACAGGTGGAAAGCTGACATGATAATCATGATCATAGTTGTGACAGAAGTAAAAAGCATAGTCAGCCTAAGATGTACTTTTTTGAACATAGTCTAGTTCCCGCTTTCTGATTCTAACCGATAACCAATGCCACGGATTGTTTTGATGTTTAATGAGCTTCCTGCGTTTTTTAGCCGTCTGCGGATAAAATATATATAGTTATCAAGATTTCCGTCTTCTATTTCGTAGTCTGCACCCCATATTCTTGAAAGAATTGTACTTCTCTGTAAAGTCTGATTCGGATTTCTCAGAAACAAAAGTAAGAGTTCTCCTTCTTTCTGGGAAAGTGTACAGCTGTCTTTGGTGCTTGTGAGTACATTTGTATCCTGACTGTAAATCACATCACCGATTTTAAGTTGGTTAAGGTTTTCAAGATTTGGCGGACGACGAAGCAGACAGCGGATTCTTGCCATAAGCTCTTCAAACTCAAAAGGTTTTACAATATAATCATCTGCACCGTTGTCAAGTCCACTGATTTTATCTGAAAGTTCTCCGAGTGCAGTGATCATGATAACAGGTGTCATATTCTGTTTGGTACGCATTTCCTGAAGTATAGTGACACCATCTTTATTCGGAAGCATACGGTCAAGGAGGACGATGTCGTATGCATTCTGATCAAGATAGTAGCCTGCTTCTGCACCGTCAAAGCAAGTATCAACTGCATAACCTTCTTTTTCAAGACAAAACTGCAGAAGATAGCATTGTTTCTTATCATCTTCTATAATTAAAATTCGCAAAAAACTCACCTCACAATTTTTATTATAGCACGAAAATCAGCTTTGCGGAAGATTTAGAGATAAATTAGAGATAATTTTAGAGATTCTTTAGAGATTTATGTGTTATGATAAGAACACATAAAAGAAGGAGGAATATTGCCATGGGTAAGAAAATGATTGCATTAGTGATGGCAGTTATGGTTGTTTTTAATATTACAGGTTGCAGTGGATCAAAAGATGAAGGAAATATTGTATACAAAGGAAGATATGTGGAGGAGGAAATATCTCATAACGGAAATATAAGTGAATTTTATACGGAAAATAATATTCCTGTTTTTTTGGATACATTAAATTTTGAAAAATATACAGAAGACATTGAAAATAATAGATTTACAGTGAGTGATCCTATAAATTATCTCTCTTCTAACTTGGAAAATATTGAATTAAGTAGTATGGTGTCTTCACCTATGGGAGAGTATTTTATTAGTTATTTTGATTATTCAGAGGGTTATAATGATATGAAATACGCTTTGATTACGGAAGAAGGACAGTTTTCAAAACTTTCATTTGATCATTATTTTTACGATTATGAATACTCATGTGATGGACGTCTATTTGCCTACAAATATGAAACTCAAGGTTATGGTATCTATGAAATTGATGCAAAAAGACAAAAAGTAAATTTGCTTTTTTCTTCTGAAAATCTGATACAGACATTAGACGTAGTCGAAGATTATGTTATTGCAATAAGCGATAAGGAAATTTTTTTCTATGATTATAAAAATGAAATGGTTATAGAAACTCCAGAGGCAATACAGGATTTTATTAATGAACAGGGGGAAGTTGTAAGGGATATTTGCAGTGGAGAGAAAGGGGCTTTTTATATTCTTTCTGATAAAGGTTTATACCGATATGTGATGGGAGGAAATATAGTTGAACAGCTTATAGATGGTTATTCGTGTAAAATGGCTAATCCTGCATACAGAGCCTGTTCAGTAATTTGCAGTACAGATAACGGTTTTTTCGTTTCTTACGATGACAATACAATTATGCATTATCGTTATGACGCTGATGCTGTTAATGAAATTACATCTACACTTAAAGTGTATAGTCTTAATAATAATGATACTTTATCTCAGATTATTTTGGAGTATAAAATGAAAAATCCGAATGTACGTGTTGATTATGAAGTTGGTATGAGAAAAGGAATTACTTATGATGATGCACTAAAAAATCTGACAACAGCAGTTCTTTCAGGAGATGCTCCGGATGTTCTGTTGCTTGATGGACTTGATATTGAAAGTTATATTGAAAAAAATATGCTCCTTGACCTAAGTGAAAATGAAAGCAGTTGGAATCCGGATAATATTTTACTTGATAATGTTGCAAGGTGGAGTCAAAGTGATAAACTATATTCAGTTGCTGCTAAATTTGAATTGTTCGGAATAGTAGGTGACGGTGAAATTCTTGCAAATACAGATAATATAGCAGATATTGCAGACTTTACCGAAAGCGTCAGAAAGGAACAAGGAAAACTATATCCGATTCTGATGGCTGATATGGGGAGGATTTTGGATACAGCTTTAATTGGTGAGAGTGAACGGATTTTTACGGATGATGGAATTAATACAGAATATCTTACCATTTTTTTGGAATCATGCTGTCGGATATGTGAAAATAATGATCTTGGTACTGAAGGAACACTTATTATGAGTTCTAGTTTACCACGAAAATATCTTGGTTTTTGTTCCGATTATGCGTTAATGACGTTGTATGATCCATCTGTTAGTATGACTATTGGTATGGTTAATGGATTTGAGTATGCCTTAAATATAGTAACTTCATTTGATGGTTATGAAAATCCAAATTCAACAGAATTTCGATTTGGTTTAAAAAATGGAAGTACTGCATTTTTACCGGTATGTAATCTTGGCATAATGGCTTCAACAGAGAATAGGGAAGAGGCATTTGATTTTATTGCGTGTGCCGTGTCAGATAATGTTCAAAAGACAGAGCTGGGAGACGGATTTCCGGTAAATCGTAATACACTTGATAATTTCTATGAAAAAAACAAAATTAAATACAATAAAGAAATTTTTTTTTCGTATTGGAACACTGATGTTACACGGGGATCGACAGTTTATAGTAAATGGATGGATGAGAGTGAGGTAAGTGAATTTAAAAAATTGCTTGGAAGCCTTGACACACCGATATATATTGATATGATTACAAAGCAGATCATCATTGATACCGGAACAAAATGTATTGAAGGTCATCTTACCCCGGAAGAAGCTGTTGAGGAGATTACAAGACAACTTGACCTGAGAATGAAGGAATAACACAATGAAACATTTTACTTTACATAAACAAAATCTTAAGCATATACCATTTCTTATGCCCGGTCTGGCCGGTGTTTTGATTTTTATTTTGATACCTTTTATTGATTCTGTAAGACGTTCTTTTTGTGCAGCAATTACAGGGGAGTTTATAGGATTTCATAATTTCAGTATAATTTTTGAAAATGAAGCTTTCACACTGGCAGTGAAAAATACAGTATTGTTTACAGTTGTATGTTTACCGTTATTAATAATAATATCATTTTTTATTTCCTATGCTTTATGCAAACTAAAATATATCAGGCTTATTAAATCAATACTCCTGTTTCCGCTTGCAGTACCTACAGCGACACTTGTGTTTGTGTGGTATATCCTTTTTGATGATGCGGGATATATTAACTCTGTTATCATCGGATGTGGTGGTGAAAAAATAAGTTTTCTGCATAGTATGGCAGCATTCTGGGTGCTTACAGGAAGTTATATCTGGAAAAATCTTGGCTATACGGTGCTTTTGTGGCTGACAGGGATAATGAATATTTCTGTATCACTGACAGATGCTGCAAAGGTTGACGGAGCAAATGAACGGCAATGTTTGTTTTGCATTATTCTTCCGAACCTTAAACCTACACTGTATACTATTACGATTATTTCTTTTCTGAATTCATTTAAGGTGTTTCGTGAAGCTTATCTTGTTGCCGGTTCATATCCTCATGACAGTATATATCTTTTACAACATCTGTTCAATAACTGGTTTGTTAATATGGAACTTGATAAAATGGCTGCAGCAGCAGTATGTGTATTTGGGGTGGTTTTTCTTGCTATCGTATTATTGCAGCGTGTGTGGGACAAGGAGAGCTGAATATGAAAAAATTAAGGACAGTTATTTTATATTTTATATTTATGCTGATTTCTTTTGTGACAGTTTATCCTGTAATTCTTGTTATTCTGCTGTCGGTGCAGGATTCAGATGAGCTGGCAGAAATGACTTCTTCGCTGATACAATTTACAGGTGAATATGTGGATATTCATTATATTCCTCAGTATCCTACACTTAGTCATTTTATAGATCTGCTCATTTTTACACCGGAGTTTTATACTGTATTCTGGAATTCACTGTTGATGACTGGAATTATTCTTGTATTTCAGCTTTTGGTGGCAGTACCGTCTGCATGGGCATTTGCTTCTTTTCGTTTTAAAGGTAAGAAACTATTATTCAATATGTATGTAATTTTTATGTTGATGCCTTTTCAGGTGACTATGCTTTCACAGTACATTGTACTTGATAAGATTCAGTTGATGAATACAAGGTGGTCAGTTATACTGCCGGCGATATTCTCAACATTTTCAGTTTTTCTGATTTATCGTGGATTTGCAGATATTCCTCGTGATATTGCAGATTCGGCACGTACAGACGGAGCAAATGAATGGCAGGTTTTGCGGTATATAGGTTTACCGCTTGGTAAGCATGGTATTCTTTCATGTCTGGTACTAAGTTTTCTGGATTACTGGAATATGGTAGAACAGCCACTGGCATTTATCAATGATAAAAGTAAATTTCCTTTATCGCTGTATCTGCCTATGCTGGATATGAGCAATGCTGAACTGATGCTGACATCATCAGTTATAACGCTTGTTCCTGCGGTATTTGTGTTTATAACAGGACAGGATTATCTTGAACAGGGTATTATATCTTCTTCACTAAAGGAGTAGAAACATGGATAAGAAACAAATTACACTAAAAACCAAAGCATTAAGATATTTTCTGAAATTTCTTGCAGTAATGCTGATATTGACTTTTGTTTCAAGAGCAATTTATTCGTATTATTTACCAAGAGTTTCTGTTACAAATATGAAAAATACAAATCTGAATTATATGATAAAAACAACCGGTACGGTTCATACAGACAGGGAAATTCCTTTGTACGCAGTTCCTGAACTGAGAGTTGCTGAAGTTTGTGTAAGAGATGGAGATACGGTCAGTATAGGAGATGTTCTTTTAAAATATGATACTGTTTATCTTGAGGAGTACATAGAAAAATTATCAAGGCAAATCGAAATTGATACGTTGACAAGAGCTGATTATTATACTGCACAGGCATGGAACAGTGCAAAGATCCTTACATTTCAGATTGAAGATGAACAAAAGAAACTTGAATATTATCAAAATTTACTTGATTTAGGTGCAGTAATGACAAGTGCTTTAAATGGTAAGATTTGTAGTGTAAATGTGACAGCCGGCAATTTTACCGGAGAAACAGCAGGCTTTATGATTGCAGATTTGTCACAGGAACTGTACTACACAACTGAAATTACAGAAAAAGAGAGCGAAATGCTTTGTGCAGGAGATTTAGTCAATATAAATTTTCGCTGCGGAGAAATTATGCTACAGGATTGTGAAGTACGCTCTGTAAGTAAAACCACTTATGATGCATATGAGGTTGAAGTACTTCTTGAACCTTGTGAAGTAACTATTGGTGAAATAGGTACGATGTCAGTAAAATTGGTATCAGATGAACGATATGAATGTATTCCGCTTGAGGCAGTTTTTGAAAATAATAATCAGCACTTTGTCTATATTGCAGAGGAATCAGAAGGATTTCTCGGAACAGAGTACCATATTGCCATTCGTAATATCTCTATTGTAAGGCAAAATGATAGTTATGCTGCAGTTCTTGATTCAGGTCTGAACAGCAAGGATAAGATAGTTTATACTAATAAAGAGTTGTACGAAGGGCAGGCTGTGAGACTGAAAAGAAAGTAAACCGTACAAAAATTTATAGTCAATATGGTTTAATTAGCTTGTAGAAATCGAAAAATTTGATTACAAATAAAAAAAACCGGAACTACCGATTTAATTTCTGATAGTTCCGGTTATATTTTTATTTCTTATCAAACGGTGGATTTACTTTGCATATAAAATCATCACCTGCATAGTCAACTACAAGTTCGGTGCCGGGTTCAAGGTCGGTTGAAATTATAGTCTTTGCAATAAGTGTTTCGATAGTTCTCTGAATATATCTTTTCAGTGGTCTTGCACCGAATTCAGGGTCGAAACCGTCTTCTATAACGAAGTTTTTAGCGTTGTCGGTAACTGTTATGATGAGCTGTTTGTCCATAAGACGTTTCTGAACATCTGTCAGCATGAGATCAACGATATGAATTATCTGTTCTTTCATGAGCGGTTTGTAGAATACTATTTCATCGAGTCGGTTTAAAAATTCCGGACGGAAACTCTGTTTTAAGAGTTTGTCTACCTGCTGTCTTGCACTTTCGGTTATTTCTCCGTCTTTTATTCCATCGAGAATGAAATGTGAACCGAGATTTGAAGTAAGAATGATGATAGTATTTTTAAAGTCAACTGTACGTCCCTGTGAATCTGTTATATGACCGTCATCGAGTACCTGGAGAAGTGTGTTGAATACATCAGGGTGAGCCTTTTCTACTTCGTCAAAAAGAACAACAGAATAAGGTCTTCTTCTTACAGCTTCCGTAAGCTGTCCGCCTTCTTCGTAACCTACGTATCCGGGAGGCGCTCCTATGAGTCTGCTTACAGCGTGTTTTTCCATATATTCGCTCATGTCTATTCTGACGATGTTGTGTTCGTCATCGAAAAGGCACTGTGCGAGAGCTTTGGCAAGTTCTGTTTTACCTACACCTGTAGGGCCGAGGAAGAGGAACGAACCGAGTGGCTGGTTCGGATTTTGTATACCGGCTCTTGAACGTAAGATAGCTTCAGTAACTTTCTTTACGGCTTCGTCCTGACCGATAACACGTTTGTGGAGAGTAGCTTCCATATTAATAAGTTTTTCACGTTCGCTTTCCATAAGCTTTGCAACAGGAATACCTGTCCATCTGCCGATTATTTTTGCTATTTCTTCTTCGGTTACTTTGTTTCTGAGAAGTGAATTTTCACTTTTGCTTTCTTCGGCTTTTGCTTCTTCTTCGGCTATTTTTTTCTGAAGTTCAGGAAGTCTTCCGTATTTTAATTCGGCAGCTTTGTTAAGGTCATATTCACGTTCTGCTTTTTCTATAAGACCGTTTACTTCTTCAAGTTCTTCACGCAGTTTTTTTACTGCTGTTATAGCATTCTTTTCGTTTTCCCACTGTGCTTTCATAGCATCAAACTTTTCACGCAGATCTGCGAGTTCTTTCTGGATCTCTCTGAGCTGTTCTGCAGAAAGCTTGTCTTCTTCTTTTTTGAGAGCAGTTTCTTCTATTTCAAGCCTCATAATATGGCGTGAGATCTCATCAAGCTCTGTTGGCATTGAATCAATTTCGGTTCTTATCATTGCGCAGGCTTCATCAACAAGGTCTATTGCCTTATCAGGTAAAAATCTGTCTGTGATATATCTGTTTGATAAGACAGCAGCCGAAATAATAGCCTGATCCTGAATTTTTACACCGTGGAATACTTCGTAGCGTTCTTTGAGACCTCTGAGAATTGAAATAGTATCTTCCACTGTAGGTTCAGCTACATATACCGGCTGAAATCTTCTTTCGAGAGCCTTGTCTTTTTCAATATACATTCTGTATTCATTGAGTGTGGTAGCACCTATACAATCTATTTCGCCTCGTGCAAGCATAGGTTTGAGGAGATTTCCGGCGTCCATTGCACCGTCAGATTTTCCGGCACCTACTATTGTATGGAGTTCGTCAATAAAAAGAATGATTTTTCCGTTTGAGTTTTTTATCTCTGTAAGGACAGCTTTGAATCTTTCTTCAAATTCGCCTCTGTATTTTGCACCTGCTACGAGTGAACCCATATCAAGTGAAAAGATATGTTTGTCTTTTAAGCTTGTCGGAACGTCGCCACGTATTATTCTGAGAGCGAGTCCTTCAGCAATGGCGGTTTTACCTACGCCCGGTTCACCTATTACAACAGGGTTGTTTTTTGTTTTTCTTGAAAGTATGCGTATGATGTTTCTTATTTCATTATCACGTCCGATAACAGGGTCAAGTTTGTTGTTTTTTGCAAGTTCGGTAAGGTCCTGACCGTATTTTACAAGAACGTCATAAGTTTCTTCGGGATTTTGATTTGTCACTTTTGAACTTCCTCTCGTCTGGGCAAGTGCCGTCATAAATGTATTTTTCTCAAAGCCATACTGTTTGAAAAGTCTGGTTATTGCATCATCGGGCATTTCAAAAAAGGCGAGTATGATGTGTTCGACTGAAACATATTCGTCACCCATCTGTTTTGCCTGATTTTCAGCTTCTATAAGCGCTCTGTCTGCACTCTGGGCAATATATACCGTGTCAGGCTGTCTTCCCGAACCTGATACCTGAGGTATATTTTTTACAAGGCCTTCTGCAGAGGCAGTAATCGAAGAAAGATTTATCGACATTTTATTGAGAAGCTGTGGGATAAGACCGTTTTCCTGCTTTAAAAGAGCAAGAAAAATATGAATCTGTTCGATATTCATATTTTGGTTTGATATAGCGATGTTCTGTGCTTCCTGCACTGCCTGAATTGATTTTTGAGTGAACTTTTGTGCATTCATAATTTTAGTCTCCTGTTTTTAGTTTTTTATTTTTAATATATATTATATCATTATGATTTCAAAAGTCAAGGTGAAATACGCATAAATAAAAGAAAAAATTTGAGCTGTAATTTGACACGGAAACCTTAAGTTTCTTTTTTTACCATACAGGCTTTACCGTTAAATGAGATACCGTATTTTATAATTTTCTTAAATCCGTCTTCTATAAGTTCTGCATCATAACGTTTTTCATTGATTTGTAAGAGAGCTTCATCGCATTTTGAAGAAAGATGCGGAAATCTGTCGGCGACTTTTATTTCAATAATTATTGCCACAAGATGTTTTTTTCTTTCCATGATAAGAATATCGGGTCTGCCGTCACCGCTTTCACGGTTTGACTTTACAGTATAGCCTTTGAAACCTGTAAGCATACCTGTCAGAAATCCATGATAATAGTTTTCTTTGCTGTCGTAGTAACTTATAGTTTCGTCAAGCCAGTCGGAGAGAGTGTCTTCTATTGTTTCGGTATCTTCGTTTAAAAGTGCGTCAAAGAGTTCGTTTCTCGGAGTGGAATTTAACTTTTCTTCAAACCACTGCATGATAGTGCTTCGGTAAATAGTACTGATCTCAATGTTTGGTATAACGCCTTTGAAACAGGTGATATGATGCTCGTTCTTAAAAAAATCGATAGGTTTGAGATATCCTGTGAACAGGAGAAAAGACCATATATAGTCGCTGTTTATTTTTACATTTCTGTATGTTATGTCTTCATATATCGGAGCTGTAACATGACCGCCGTTTATAAGTTCTTCGATTTTGTATTTTATATTTTCGTCACCTTCAAAAATTATCTGGCGAATGATATCATTTGAGCTTGTATTGCTCCAGTATGGTTCGGGTCTGGCTGTATCATTGTTGAGAGCAGACTGCAGATATTTGAGCACGCTCCATGGATTGTAAATCTCTGTACTGCCAAATTTGTAACCGTTATACCATTGTTTTATTTTAGGAAAATATTTTTCCAGATTATAAAATTCAACAGCTTGTTTTACTTCATCTTCGGTAAACCCAAAATACTGAGAGAAGGCATTTTCTGTAATAGGATAAACGTCAAAATTATTAAGCCCTGTAAAAATGCTTTCTTTAGAAATACGCAGACAACCTGTAAGTACAGCAAATTCAATAGAATCATTTGTTTTTAAAGCACTTTCAAAAACTGAACGTATAAGATTTACCATTTCATCATAATATCCGTTAAAATATGCACTTTCAAGCGGAACATCATATTCGTCTATGAGAATGATAACTCTTTTTTCGTATGCACTTTCAAGGTGTTGAGAAAGAGTTTTCAGAGAGTTAAGATATTCCGAATCATCTGCAGTTTTCTTACAAAAATCAAGAAACTGTTTTTGCTTTGAAGTAGAAAGTTTTTCATAAACTTTGCTGTGCCTTTCAAATTCGTCTGCTATATTTTGTTTGAAAATTTTGAAAGCATCTTCATAATTATTTTGCTTCATGCTTTTAAGTGATATAGAGATAACCGGATATTGTCCCATATGACTAAGATATTTATCACCAGCTTTTGAGATATTCAAGTTTTTAAAAAGATATGAATTGTCTTCATCGGTGTTTTCAAAAAAATATCTGAGCATACTCATATTAAGTGTTTTTCCGAATCTCCTCGGACGCGTGAAAAGATTGACAGCACAATTATTGTCAATAAGGTCTTTTATCATAAGTGTTTTATCAATATAGTAATGATTTTCATCAA
The DNA here is from genome assembly GCA_017848115.1 of Oscillospiraceae bacterium. Taxonomy (GTDB): domain Bacteria; phylum Bacillota; class Clostridia; order Oscillospirales; family Ruminococcaceae; genus HUN007. The sequence goes on along the minus strand of JAGAKZ010000028.1, from coordinate 65,765 downwards.
TAATTCTTTTAAAATTCTCATGTCCTATAGGAATAGTTTTAAAACCCATTATATCGCCTCGCTTTATGTTTCTGCTTTAAAATTTAAATAAGTGTGATATACCGCTAAATATAGTATATCACACTTGTTTTGACTTATCAAGGATTCATTATCTCAGGTAATACGGTCACTTCAATCACTTCTGCTGATATTTCAGATTCCGGCGTTTCTGAAAATGTTAAAAATTCAAATTTTTCAAAAATATATTTTGGAATAAAATATTTGTTACTGTCATCATCAGATGCAACTACATAATTTTCAATCTCGTATGTAGTTATAGAATGCTCTGTCATATAAGGAGGAATGACATACTTATTATCATCTATGATAACCGTAATATTTTCGTCAGGATATGACGGATAACAGTAAACAGGTTCATTTGAAAGTACATCAACAAGTTCTATATATGTATCAAATTCTTCCTGATACAGAACTGTTGCTATGCCATCATCACTGTCGGCATTGAATATATATCTTATATCCGTAGCCTTGTCAATGCAACATTTTATGTTATACTCAGGATAATCTGAAAGATTTACGCTTGTTACATCATGATCATAATATATAGGTGTATTTTCCTCAGGAAAGAAATGATCGGGCATTGCACTCATAGTTATAATAAGACTTATAATAATTGCACCAATCAGCATTACCAATGCAAATAAAATCCTTGACATTTTCAGCTTTCTTCTTTTTTTGGGTATTCCGATGCTCTGGGAACTGTATGAACTTTGTGGGGCACAGCTGTAGTTTCCGTACTTTGCTATATCAACATTTTGTGCAGTAATGATTCGGGATCGTTGTTGACCGGCTTCGGGATAGATTTCTTCTTCCGAAACGGTTTCAGGGTATGCTTTTCTTATTGATGAGCTTTCTTTTGGATTTTCTTCAGATGGTTTTGTCAGATTTATAGGACGTCTGTCTATACGGCTTTCAGATGCAGGGTATGAGTCTTTAAGAAGTTCGTCAAGTGAAACATCAAAGTAGTCACTTAAAAAAATAAGTTTGTCCATTTCGGGATAACCTTTGCCACGTTCCCACTTTGAAACCGACTGGCGTGATACATTGAGTATCTCAGCAAGATTTTCCTGAGAAAGTTCACGATTCTGACGAAGTTTCTGTAGTTTTTTTGCAAACGACATGATTTGTTCTCCTTTCTGATACGGCTGTTTATCATTATTTATGATATCACATATCTGTATAAATGACAATCAACCATAGGTATACATTGCAAAAAAATCATAGAAAAATTTTTTCATTTTTATTTTCCTGTATGTGCAACTTAAAGTTTACATGAAAATGATGGTGATGTATTACATATATAAATCGAAAAATAATTGAATTTTTGCATAAAATGTACTTGAAAAAGTTATGGAGATATGTTAAACTTGTTACAAGACCACTTTGTTTTAAGAAAGGAATGTTTTTATGGATGTTATTCTGGCATCTGCTTCACCGAGGAGACAGGAGCTTTTAAGATATATAGTCCCTGATTTTAAAGTGATTCCGGCTGATGTTGACGAAAGTATTCCGGAAAATATTGATGTATCAGATGTTGCACAGTATCTTGCGTGTAAAAAAGCGGAGCATATCGGAAAGATTTATCCTGACAGTCTGGTTATAGGCAGTGATACTGTTGTAGTTGTCGGCGATGAGATTCTTGGTAAACCTTCTGACGAAAAAGAGGCATATGATATGCTTTCAAAACTTTCGGGTAAGGTTCACAAGGTCATTACAGGCGTTTGTCTGGTACAAGGTGACAGGAAGGAAAGTTTTTCTCAGGAAACAAAAGTCAGATTTTACGAACTTGATGAGAGTGAGATACTTGGCTACATAAAAACAGGAGATCCTATGGATAAGGCAGGAGCTTATGGTATTCAGGGAGAGGGATGTGTTCTGGTAGAGGGAATAGAAGGGGATTTCTTTACTGTAATGGGGCTTCCTGTTGCAAGGTTAAAAAGGGTGTTAGGAAATTTTTAAAAGAAATTAAAAAAGAAGTGTGAGGTTTAATAATTTATGAAAACGATTTCCAAAAAAATAACTGCATTTGTATGCGCATTGTGTCTTGCTTCTTCTGTTTGTCAGAGCTTTGAAAACGATCACGATGTTCTGGCGGTTACATCAATAAGTTCATTTGCATATGGAAATGATTCTGCTGATATAAATATCATTTCAAAGTCAGATGATACACTTACATCAAACGGATTTTATATGTCAGGTACTGTAAATAAAGCAGGAAAAATAAAACTTGAGGTAAACGGAAATACTACAGCTTCTTCTGATGTACAGGCAGGTGGTTCATTTGATTTTAACGGGACGCTCAAAAGAGGAAGAAATGATGTAAATATATATTTTACCGATACTTCTGGTAAAACAACAAGAAAAACCTTTAACTATGTTTATCTTAAAGAATATGATGCAGTCGTTGACAGATCCGGAAAAGCAGACAGTTCGGGCTGTAAGGTATACACCACTCTTCAGTCAGCTGTTGACAGCACAAATGCAGGTGATGTGATATTTGTAAAAAACGGAGACTATAACGAGAGAGTAGTTGTAAAAAAAGAAGGTATAAGCATAATAGGTCAGGACAGACTTAAAACAAGAGTTTATTATTCCATAGCGTCAAAAGATGTAAACGGAATGAGTGAAAGAAACTGTATGAAGATAGAATCATCTGCAACAGGATTCACTCTTGAAAATATAACTGTTGAAAATACTTATCCGTATACAAACGGTTCAAATGAGCAGGCAGACGCTCTGTGCGTAATATGTGATAAGGCAGTATTTGCAAATGTTGCTCTTGTCGGATATCAGGACACACTTCTGGCTCATGCATCTTCTTCAAAGATAGCAAGACAATATTTTTACAAATGCTATATAACAGGAAACGTTGACTTTATATACGGCGACGGACGTTCATACTTTGAAGATTGTGATATAGTCGGCAGATATACTCAGTATAAAAAAGACGGTTGCTTTACAGCACCACGTACAGCTTCATCAAATGCGTATGGTTATGTTTTCAATAACTGTCGTTTTACTGCTGAAAAAGGAATAGGTGACGGTGCTTACAGACTTGCAAGACCATGGGGAGCTGATGCATCTGCAACATTTTTAAACTGCTATATGTCCGAATGTGTCAAGTCTGAGGGATACGGCGATATGAGCGGTAACTCATATAAAAACGCACGTTTTTTTGAATATCATTCATTCGGAGCAGGCGCAGTTGTAAATGACAGCAGAAGACAGCTAAGCGATTCGCAGGCAAATGATTGTAATATCAAAAATGTATTTTCAAAAGGAACAAACGATAATTACGATGTGATATCTGTTATGAATTCCATGTACGGCGGAAATATTCAGGATACTCAGGATACACAGCCACCGGTTACAAGTACGGATAATACTCAAAACAATGACAATAACAAGGCAACAATGCAGATATATTGTTCACCTTCAGCATCGTCAAACGGTAGCGGAACATATGACGATCCGACAAGTTTTGAAAATGCGCTTTCAAAACTCGAAGACGGAGGAGTGATCTGGCTTAAAGGCGGAGTTTATAATTTTGATAAGACTATAGTTATAACAGAAGCTATGAGCGGAAAATCAGGTGCATACAGAACAGTTGCCTCAGTTCCGGGAGAGAGTGCGGTATTTGATTTTTCGGCACTTTCAGTGAGCGGAAGTAACAGAGGTGTTGTACTTGATGCAAGCTGGTGGCACTGGTACGGAGTAACTGTGCAAAATGCAGGCGACAACGGAATGTTGCTTTCGGGTGACAACAATATAGTAGAGATGTGCATTTTTTCAGGAAACCAGGATACAGGTCTGCAACTGAGCCGTTATAATTCGGCCTACAATTCTATAAGCGAGTGGCCTACAAATAACTATATCAAAAACTGTACATCTATGAATAACTGCGATGACGAGACTATGGAAAATGCAGACGGATTTGCAGCAAAGCTTACTTGCGGTGAGCAGAATGTATTTGACGGTTGCATGGCATACAACAACAGCGATGACGGTTGGGATCTCTATGCCAAGACTGAAACAGGTCCTATAGGAGTCGTTACTATAAAAAATTGTGTTTCATTCAGAAACGGTTATACTGAAGACGGAAGAGGATACGGTGACTGTGACGGAAACGGATTTAAGCTTGGTGGTGCAGGAGTTGGAACTGCTCACACAGTTGAAAACAGTATTGCTTTTGAAAATCTTCATCATGGATTTACTGATAATAACAATCCGTTATTTGCGTTGCTTTCAGGCTGTACATCATACAAAAATGCTGTAGGCGGTTCAAAAGCCAATTTCCAGCTTGACAGATGCAGTGCAGGTACTTTTAAAAATCTTCTTTCATACACGGGTGGAAACAGCTGTAATAATGACAAATTTAACGGTACTATATCAAACTCGGTAATATACAACAGCAATGCATACTGGAAAATAGATTCTTCGACAGCTGTTTCAAACAGTAAAGCAGGAAGTCAGACTACTGCTCCTTCGGACAGTGATTTTGTAAGTGTATCAGCACCGAAGATGGGTTCTGATTTTCATAAACTCTGGAGAAACTCTGACGGTTCTATAAATACACAGGGATTTCTTGAAGTAAAATCATCTGCATTGTCAGGAAAAGGTGCAGACATGAGCAAGTTTGCACAGCAAAAGGCAACTCCGCTTCCCATGTATGAAAACGGTGGCAATAACGATAATAATGACACTGACACTACTACCACATCAGCTACTACGACAGCACCTGTAGTTCCTGAAATGAAATACGGTGATATAAATGCCGATAATGTAGTTGACCTTACAGATCTTACTTATCTTAGTCTTTATCTTCTCAATGACAAAACATTTGATGACGCACAGCTTGAAAGAGCAGATGTATGGTATGACAGTTCCGTTGATATAGCAGACCTTGCATATCTTAAACAGTACATTTCAAAAGATGACGTTGTTTTAGGGAAACACTGATAAATAAATTTTTTTAGAATAAAAAACAACAGGGAAATCACACTTGATTTTTGTGATTTCCCTGTTTTGTCTTAGCCTACAAGATAAATATTATTTTTTAAGTATTCGATATTGGCATTAAAGTCAACGCCTATTATTGACTGACCGTCCCATGTCTGATCGTACCACCAGGTATTTTCTGCAGGAACACGCATCTGTTCGGTATCGTATCCTATAAGCAGTGACGGAAGTCGCAGACAATATACATACATATCATCAAGGTCGAGGTCTGTAGATATATAAGGGAGGGCTTTTGTGATGTTTTTATGGAAGGTAAAAGGATTTATTGATTTCATATTTGCAAAGAGCTGTGTTATTACAGTACGCTGTCGCTGTGTTCTCTCAAAGTCAGCATCACCTACATATCGTATACGGCTGTATGAAAGAGCCTGTTTGCCGTTGAGTTTATGTGTTCCGCCACCCGAAAGGAAGTCAGAGTACGGATCGTCTCCCATTATTCCGTTTACTTCACTGTAAAGTATGTCGTTTACAGCCTGTGCTTCGGAGTCAGAAAGAGTTATTTCAATTCCTCCTACAGAATCTACGATATGTGCTACAGCTATAAAGTTTACTGTGACACAGCTGTCTATTCTTATTTTAAAATTATCTTCTATTGTATTTTCAAGAAGTTCTGCACCGCCATATGAGTATGCGGCATTTAATTTGTCAGAGCCATATCCTTCGATTTCGACATACATATCCCTCATAAACGAAGTCATCTGCAATTTTTTATTTTTCTTGTTTACCGAAAGAAGTATCATTGAATCTGACAATCCTCTTGTTGCACTGTCTCTGGCATCGGCACCTATTATGAGTATATTTTTTACTTCTGATGAATACAGCATGGTTGAGTCATCGTTTATGTACTGATTTGTTTTTTCGATAGGTGTAAGACATGATGCATAGTATAGTGCTGCACCCGAATATATGAGAAATAATGCAACTATTACGATAGCGGATATTTTTAAAAATTTAAGAAAAGGTGATTTTTCCTTCTTTTTATTTTTGGCTTTTGGTGCAGATGTTTTTGTCTGATTTGTAGTTTGCGAGGCAGATCTGTTTTTTTGAGTCGGTGGCGGTATGGTGGGTTCAGGTGCTGTTTTTGGGGTAACAGGTTTTGGTGGTGTTTCGGGTATTATAGGTTCTGGTATTATCGGTGATGGTTGTTTTGGTTTATTATTTTGGGAAGATGGTGCTGATGTTTTCAGGGCAACTGCCTGTTTTATAGCATCGGTTTTACCAGCCGTGTTTTTGACTTCGGAATTTTTTTTAGGTATACGGTATACCTGTGTTTTTTCTATATTTTTATCGGTTTTCGGTACCGAAAATTTCATTGTATCAATAGATTCATTTGTGTTTTTATTTGCCATTTTTGATGCTCCTTTTATTTCGATATTCTATAATATTATACAATGATAATTTTAGTTTGGCAAGGTGTTATTTGCAAAATATTATCAAACGGCAGTCAGTAGTATTTTTTTGTTACAATAAAAGATTATAAACGAAAAGAGCGGAGAAATGAGTCTTTTACATTTCTCCGCTTAAGATATTTATTTATAGATTTCTGCGTAATTTACTATTTCATCAAGCAATGCAGGAACTTTTTCGTTCATTACTTCGTCCTGGAACTGACAAGTACCGACTACTCTGTGACCGCCTCCGCCGTATTTGAGCATAAGACTGCCGACATTTACAGGTGAAGTTCTGTTAAGTATACTGTGTCCTACAGCACATGAACAACCGAGTCCGCCTTTTCCGTTTACTATCCATACAGATATGTTCTGTTCGGGATAGAGGCTGTATATAGTAAATCTGTTTCCGGTATAGATCGGATTTACACCTCTGAGATCGGTTATGATAACATCTTTTCTTATTTCTGTATGTTCTTTTATCATCTTTGTGAATAGTTCGTTCTGTTCGTTGTAAACTTCTATTCTTTCGATAATATCAGGCATACTCAGAATCTCATCTGTAGTCATAGTACGGCAACAGTTGAGCAGTTTTTCCATAAGCTGATAGTTGCTTATAGTGAAATTTCTGAATCTTCCGAGTCCTGTACGTGGATCCATAAGGTATCCAACCATAATCCAGCCTTTAGGATCAAGTATTTCATCAATTGTAAGATTTCCCGAATCAACTTTGTCAACCGCAACCATCATATCGTCAAAGTGTGAAAATCTTTCTTTTCCCCCGTAATAGTCATATATGATGCGGGCGCATGAAGGTGTTATTCTGCTTTCTCCCTTATACTTGCCTTCAAGCTGATTTCTTTCAAATTCGCTTGAATGATGGTCAAACCACAAACCACACCCTTCAACAAACGGAACATTTGCAAGAACATCATTTTCATCTATAGGAATAAGTCCGTCCTGAAGATCTTTCGGGTGAACAAATTTCCAATTGTCTATAAGACCTATTTCCAGTAACAATGCACCGCAAGCAAGTCCGTCAAAATCCGATCTGGTAACTAATCTCATGTTAAAACCCCCTAATAATAAAACTATATACTAATTATACACCATATTAAAATAAAAAACAATAATTTTTTTATTTTTTATGTGATATAAACAAAAAATAAATACATCAAATAAAGCTAATAACTGTTAATTCTGAGAAATACTTGATTGTTGAACAGACAACAAATTTGTGGTATAATTATAAAGATACATTTATAAAGCAGGGAAGAAAGATGAATACACCTATATATGATTATCTGATAAAATATGCCGGTAGCGGTATAACACGTATGCATATGCCCGGACATAAGGGAATCTGCATGGAAAATGAACTGTCAAAAATTTTTCCGCTTGATATAACTGAGATAACAGATGCCGGAAATCTTTTTGAAACAGAAGGAATAATTGCTCAGAGCGAAAAAAATGCTTCACGTATTTTTGGAACTGCTGCAACATTTTATTCTGTGCATGGTTCGACACAATGCATACAGACGATGCTTGCACTGATGAAATATGAAAACAGAAATGTTATAGCAGTGCGAAATGCTCACAGAGCATTTTTAAGTGCCTGTGTACTTCTTGATATAGATCCGCAGTGGATTTGTCCGCATTATGATGATACTATAATATCAGGAACTATTTCAGAAAGTGAAGTAGAAGAAAAACTGAAAAAAACAAAAAATGCTTGTCTGTATGTGACATCTCCGGATTATCTCGGATGTATAGCCGATATAGAAACTCTTGCACGTATATGTCACAAATATGGTGCGGTTCTGCTTGTTGACAATGCACATGGTGCGTGTCTTCATTTTTACAGACAAAATCTTCATCCGATATCACTCGGAGCAGATATGTGTTGCGATTCAGCGCATAAAATGTTGCCTGCTCTTACAGGTGCTGCATATCTTCATCTGAGAGAAAAAAAGTATATACCTTATATAAAGGATTCTATGCTTTTATTTGCATCGACAAGTCCGTCATATCTGATAATCTGTTCACTCGATCTCTGCAATCTTTTTCTTGAAAAAGAAATAAGAGAAAAACTTGTGTTTGCCCAGGATGCTGTATCGGGACTTCGGGATAGGGTGAGCGGAAAATTTTCTGTACAAAAAGGTACGTTTGCTCAGGAACCTTTGCACTTTACAATAAATGCGCATTCTAGCGGCATAGACGGAAGTATGCTGATGAAAAAATTGCAGGAAAACAAAATCGAATGTGAATTTTATTGTGATACACATTTGGTTATGCTGTTTTCTCCGTCTGATACAGAAGAAGCGTACCAAAAAGTAGGAGATGCACTTATGAATATTGATTTTGAGAAGAAAACATTTTCAGAAAAAAAGTTGCATTTTCCACTTCCTCAAAAGCATATGAGTGTAAGAGAAGCGGCACTTTCACCTTATGAAGAATTACCGATTGAAAAATCAGTGGGGAAAATATGTGCAAATATAAATGTTCCGTTTCCTCCTGCTATTCCTATATCGGTAAGCGGAGAGATCATAACTGCCGAATGTATTGATATAATGAGAAGATTCGGATTGACGACAATCAAGGTTGTAAAATAACATAATTTGAACGGGATGATATTATATGAAAATATATGGAAATGAACATTTGATTTCAACTTTTCAGAATATGCTGAGAACAGGACGAATGGCACATTCCTTTCTGATATATGGCGAAAAGGGCCTTGGAAAGAAAATGGTAGCAGGTTATCTTGCCCAGCTCCTTGTTTGTGAAAATGAAGAAAAACCTTGCGGAAGATGCAGAGCGTGTATAAATGCCGGGAACAATACGCATCCGGATATCATATATGCGGAACATTCAGGAAAACTTGGAGGATTTTCTGTAGATACAATAAGAAATATCAGTACTGATGCATATATTCATCCTAACAATTCAAATGTAAAGATTTATATTTTTACGGATGCTGATAATATAACGGTTCAGGCACAAAATTCTCTTCTTAAACTTATAGAAGAACCGCCTTCATATGCATATTTTATATTTACAGCACATTCAAAAAGTGTTTTTCTTGAAACGATTATTTCCAGAGCAGTGTCACTGAGTGTGTCACAGACCGATATATCAACGGCTTTGACGGCTCTTAACGATTATGGCATAACAGAAGAACAGGCAAATGATGCTGTAGGATGTTTTGGCGGAAATATAGGTATGTGTCTTGATTATATAAATCAGGATGAACTTAAAAATGCGGTGCAATTGACAAAGAGAATAACAGACTGTATAATAAACAGAGATGAATATTCACTTTTGTATGCACTTACAGAGGCGGCATCAGAAAAAGCGTTTCTGAAAAATATTCTGTCTATGCTTGACAGGATAATACGTGATTCTCTTGCTCTAAAATATCAGGAGGAGAGTTTTATTGGCTGTTATCGTGGCGGTGCTTTAAAGCTTTCTGAAACACTTACAGTAAGGTCGTGCGGAAATCTTCACAGATGTGTGACAGATTCATACAAACTTATAGACAGAAATGTAAACCTGAAACTCGTGGTTTCGTCACTGTGTGGCGGCATCATGAATTGCAGATAAAAATATATTTTAAAACCAATGAGGAATAAAAATTATGGTAGAGATAGTAGGAATAAGATTTAAAAAAGTCGGAAAAGTATATTATTTTTCACCCGGAGGAATAACTGTAAATGTCGGGGATAAAGTTATCGTTGAAACATCCAGAGGGGTTGAATGCGGAGAAGCAGTTATAGCAAACCGTATGATAGAAGATTCGGAAATATCTTCTGAGTTAAAGGCTGTTATACGTCTTGCTACGCCTGAAGACATTGCTGTTGTTGAAAAAAATCTTAAAAAGCAAAAAGAAGCTTTTGAGATATGTCAGCAGAAAATAAAAAATCGTGGACTTGATATGAATTTAATAGATGTCGAGTTTACTTTTGACAACAACAAGATCCTTTTTTACTTTACAGCAGAATCACGTGTTGACTTTCGTGAACTTGTAAAGGATCTTGCGGCGGTTTTCAGAACAAGAATAGAGCTTCGTCAGATAGGAGTACGTGATGAAGCAAAGATACTCGGAGGTCTTGGCATATGCGGCAGAGAATTTTGCTGTAAAGGATGCCTTGGAGAGTTTCAGCCTGTGTCGATAAAAATGGCGAAGGAACAGGGATTATCCTTAAATCCTACAAAGATTTCAGGTACGTGCGGAAGACTGATGTGTTGTCTTAAATACGAGCAGAACTGTTATGAAGAATTTCTTAAGATAACACCTAAAGTTGGAGCTTATGTACGTATGCCGAACAATGTCAACGGATATGTTGAAGAAGCCAATCTTATTACAGGAAAACTTAAGGTGAAACCTGAAAATGACAGCGCTGTACCTGTTCTGATTGATCGCTCTGAAGTAGAAATTATAAAGGATTCAGTTATCAAGGTAAACAAGGAAGAGATAAAGGCATTAAAAGGTCTTGAAGAATAAAAAAATATTTTTTTAAATAAATACTTGATTTTTTCATAAAAGTGTACTATACTTAATATTAGCACTCGACCTCTTAGAGTGCTAATAGAAAAGTCAGTATGGAGTGAATTTGAAAAAATGGAAACAAAACAGTTTAAAGCCGAATCCAAAAAACTTTTGGAAATGATGATTAATTCTATTTATACGCACAAGGAAATATTTTTAAGAGAATTGATTTCAAATGCCAGTGACGCTATTGACAAGTTATACTTCAAATCTCTCACAGATGACAGTGTGGGTATGAATAAAGATGATTTTGAAATTCTTATCAGCCTTGACAAGGACAACAGAACCATTACTATCAGTGACAATGGTATAGGTATGACAAAAGATGAACTCGAGAACAATCTCGGTACTATAGCAAAGAGTGGTTCTCTTGATTTTAAAACTAAAAATGACCTTGGAGAAGAAGTTGATATAATAGGTCAGTTTGGTGTAGGTTTTTACTCAGCATTTATGGTGTCAAAGCTCGTTACTGTACGCAGTAAAGCATATGGCAGTGATACAGCATATGAGTGGCAGTCAGAAGGTGTTGACGGTTACACAATAGAAGAATGTGAAAAGAGTAAGTCAGGTACAGAGATTATTCTGAAGATAAAGGATAATACAGAAGACGAAAAGTATGACGAATATCTTGAACAGTACAGATTGCAGTCTATAATAAGAAAGTACTCAGATTATATCAGATTCCCTATAAAAATGGATGTTGAACATCAGCGTAAAAAAGAGGGAACAGAAAACGAATATGAAAAGTTTATCGAAAGAGAAACAATAAACAGCATGGTGCCTATCTGGAAAAAGAATAAGTCAGAGCTTAAGGATGAAGATTACAATAGCTTCTATAAGGAAAAGTTCTTTGATTATACAGATCCGATAAAGCATATCCATGCAAAGACAGAAGGTACAGCAACTTACAATGCACTTATGTACATTCCTGCAAAAGCACCTTATGATTATTATACAAAGGAATTTGAAAAAGGTCTCCAGCTCTATGCAAGCGGTGTTCTTATAATGGACAAGTGTTCAGACCTTCTTCCTGATTATTTCAGCTTTGTAAAGGGTCTTGTTGACTCTGAAGATCTTTCACTCAATATTTCAAGAGAAATGCTTCAGCATGACAGACAGCTCAAGCTCATTGCAAAGAGTATAGAGAAGACTATAAAAAATGAACTCACAAAGCTCCTTAAGAACGAGCGTGAAAAATATGAGGAATTTTATAAGGCTTTTGGATTGCAGCTTAAAGCAGGTGTGTATTCATCATACGGAATGAATAAGGATACACTCAAAGACCTCCTTATGTTTACGTCCTCAAATGAAGATAAGCTTACAACTCTTGAAGAATACGTTTCAAGAATGAGAGAAGACCAGAAGTATATTTACTATGCAACAGGTGAAAGCGTTGCAAGAATAAAGAGTCTCCCTCAGACAGAAATGGTGGCTGATAAGGGTTATGAGATACTTTATCTTACAGAAAACATAGATGAGTTTGCTATAAAAATGCTTGCAAACTACAACGAAAAAGAATTTAAGTCAGTTTCAGCAGGCGATCTTGATATAGAAACACCTGAGGAAAAAGAAGAAATAAAAGCAAAGTCAGAAGAAAATAAGGAAATGTTTGAGTTTATGAAAGAAGCTCTCGATGGCAAGGTAAAGGAAGTAAGACTTTCTCAGAGACTCAAATCCCATCCGTTCTGTCTTACAAGTGACGGTGAACTTTCACTTGAAATGGAAAAGGTGCTTAACGCAATGCCAAGCGATAACAAGGTGAAGGCAGAAAAGGTGCTTGAGATAAACTCAGAACACGGTATCTTTGCAAAGCTTCAGTCATTGTACAGTACAGACAAGGAAAAACTCAAAAAGTATTCACAGCTTTTATATATGCAGTCACTTCTTATAGAAGGTATATCAATTGAAAATCCTGTCGAATTTTCAAACATGGTATGTGAACTTATGATGGATTAATCAGAAAATCTGATGAAATAGATTGAAATATATTTCAAATTATTCAAAAACAAGGAAATAAAATCCTGAAAACAGCTCTTGAAATTTTGAAAATTATTTATATTGTTGAAAATAACTATAATTCAGTTCAGTTTTTCAACTGTTTTACCAATTGTTTTGTTTGAGAATATATGTTATAATCTTACCTATAAGACGAAATCACCTTGCAAATCGCAAGAGTGTTTCAAATATTTAAAAATGAAAAAGGAGTTTTTGGAAATGAAAAAATCTGTTAAAAGCATAGTTAGTCTCGTATCTGCAATCGCTATGTTATCCACAACAGCTGCAGTTGCTTCTGCTGCTGACGTTTATGCTAAGAATCCTATCAAGGATGTAAACACAGCTACAGCTACAGAAAACACTGATTTCACAAAGGTAAACGCTGATGCATTCGTAATCACTTCAGCTACAGCTGAAATGGAAAAGGCTGCTCTCGAAATCCTCAAGGATCAGGTTGGTGCAGCAAGAGCTGATCAGGATGCTATCCTCGATGCAGTTGCTAAGATGAGCAAAGAAGAAGTTAAGGCTGCTATGGAAAACACAACAGCTGCTATGGAAGCTAATAAAACATTAAAGGCTGCTGTAGATAATGCTGTTGAAGGCGTTAAGAAGACACTTGCTAACGGTGCAGATGTTGATGCTGATTTCGTAGTAAGTAACGTTTACAACCCAATCAACTACATCCAGGGCGGTGCTACAGTTGAAGCTGCTAAGGCTGCTGTACAGGTTTACGTTGATGAAGTAAACGCTAAGCTTGCAGCTGTTGCTAAGGAAGCTGGTGCTACAGTTGCTGAAGTTAAAGATATCGAACCTGCAACAAAGATCACAACTGCTGACCTCGCTGACGGTATAGATGTTGCTAACACACTCATTGACGTATTTGAAGAACAGGCTGAAGCTAAGGCTGACATAATCAGTGCAGTAGAAGTTGCACAGCCTGCAGTTGAATATACATACGGTGACCTTAATAACGATGGTAAGGTTAAGGCTGTTGACCTCGTTATCATGCTCCAGTATGGTCTTGAACTTCTTGATGAAGAGGTTATTGAAGCTAAGGGTTACACAATAGCTGCTGGTGACGTAGCTAAGAACGGTGTAGCTTGTGAAGCTGCTGACCTTACACGTCTTAAATTATTCCTCCTCGAAGATATCGCTCAGGATGATCTCGGTAAGGTTGTTGGCTAATTAAATTAATTAGTTCAAAAATACTTAAAATAAAAACCTCGCTTGGAAACAAGCGAGGTTTTTTAGTTATATTTTATAATTTATAAAACGATTTTTTTTGTTTTTCTTTTGGGAAAAGTCGTTTTCAGATCCATGATTGTAAACTATACCGGTAATTGATTTTTTTGAAGAAAGTTCAAAACTTTTTATTGCTTTTTCAAAAGCTGAAGAGTCTGTATTTGTTGTACTTGTTACAAGTAAAAGTGTATCGGCAAACTCAGACATCGTGAGAACGTCAGAAAAGTCATTGATGGCAGGTGTGTCAATGATGATATAGTCGAACATTGAACGAAGTTTCTGCATTGTATCGGGCATCTGAGGGCTTGTGAGAATAGTTAGCGGGTTTTCGGGTATAGCCCCTGTTGTGAGAAGAAACAGAGAATCATACGGTGTGGTTATTATAGCATTTTCTGGTATGATCTCTTTTTTTATTATATCAGAAAATCCTGATTGATTTTGTTGAGTTCGGAAATATTTTTTTATATCGCTGTTTCTGAAATTGCAGTCAAGAAGAAGTACACGCATACTGTCGGCAGCCGCAGATATTGCAAGGTTTACTGCAGTAGTGGTTGTACCTTCGTTTTTTTCAGGACTGCAAACTATTATGACGTTGCAGGGATTGTCAGATTCGTACTTGACTTCTCCGTAGAGTTGCAAAAATGTTGTATCAAAGTTATTATCGCCTGTATTTACTATAACAGTTTCATTTTTTTGAATCTGGTTACACTGTGGTATTTTTGCAAGAATATTGTGTCCGGACAATTCTTTTTCATCTTCATCGTTTATTGGATATTCGGTTTCAAAAAGACAATCCTTAAGTCTTGAAATAAAAATAGCAGTTCCGAAAATAAGCCCCAGTACCGCACATAACAAAGTAATTTTTATTATATTTTTGGATGAAGGATTTTCGGGGAAATCAGCTTCATCTACCAGATCAATTGAGAAGTCCGCATTTGTTATTTTACTTACGTTTTCTTTTATATATTCCTTTTGTGATTTAAATACGGCTTGTTGTAACTGATATGCATCCGAAGCACTTTTGCAGGTAACAGATATATCAAAAAAATATGTTTTCTTTACAGAATCAATATCAATCATTTTTTCTACTTCTTTTGAAGTATATGTAAGGCCACTGTTTAGCGCAATTTTGCCGAATAGCTCATCTGATGAAAAAAAGCAGATATAATCTTTTGCATTTTCTTTTTCATTATAATCTGTACTTTCGTTTTTTATATAGTATCGTGATGTGGTAGTATATACGGGCTCAAAAGCAAAATTTCCTATTACACTGCCTGCAGCAGCACCTATAATTGTTGATGTAAGAACTATCAGTAAATTGTGTTTAAATTTATTTTTCCCCATATAAAAATTCAACTCCTAAAAAAATAACATATATCTTAATTATATCAGAAATTTCATAAAAGTCAAACTTTTTTATTTGTTTATCAAGTGTAAAAACACACAAAAAAACTATTTCATTTAATGCAAAATCGGAAATAGCTCTTATTTATAGTGACATTTTCGTTGAAACATGATATAATTTATATAGATAGATGTAATGATTTATTCGGAGGTTATAAATGGAATATAATAAATCAGGTTCACGCCCCGTTAAGAGGCGCTTGAGAAAAGACAGACTTTTTGCGTGTCTTGCTGTTTTAGTAATTGTGATAGTCGGCATCAGTTCTCTTATTTCCGGATGCAGTAAAAAAGCTAAAAACAAAGACAAAGAAAAGACGACGAAGACTGATGTACAGGTAACCCAGCAGACCACAGTGCCGGTAGAAAATAATAATTACATAATCTGTGTCGATCCGGGACATGGCGGAAGTGATCCGGGTAGTAACTATGGTGACAGAACAGAGGTTGTAGATAATCTCAAGTATGCTACCATCGTGTATGAAGAGCTTAACAAGCGAGAGGGCATAGAAGCAATAATTACACGTACTACAAATGATGTACACATAGAAAATAAGGAAAGAGCAGAAATATCAAACAGAGCAGGCGCAGATCTTCACCTTGCGCTCCATCGAAATCAGTCGGAAGATTCAACGGCGAACGGTGTTGAAGTATGGGTACAAAAAGAGGCCGAGGTAGTTGATGAAGTTCTTGGATATAAGATCAGGGAAGCTCTCAAGGAAGTTGGTATACAAAGCGACAGAGGTACTCAGGCAGGCTATACAAGCGACAAGCAGAACAATTTTCAGATAATAGAATATACAGATATGACAGCGTGCATAGTAGAGCTTGGGTTTATTTCAAACGATGAAGACAACAGACTTTTTGATAAACATTATAAAGAGTATGCAGTCGCAATTGCCGATGTTATTGAAGAAATGTGTGCAGACGGATATTTTGATGACACATCTTCAGATGATTAAAATAATATGATATAAAAAAACAAAGAGTCAAAGTAAGGCTCTTTGGTTTTTTACTTTTTTTATATAAATCAAAAATACCCTTCCCGGAAAAACCGGAAAGGGTAAATTTTTTGATTTTTTAAGTAAACTTAAACAGTTATATTACTGTGGACCAAGTATTACTGGATCCTGGCAGATATACTGTTTGAAGTGAGCGAGGTCAGCAAGGTTTACATCGCCATCACCATATACGTCAGCAGCCTTGAGGGCATTACCTGTAAGAGTTCTGTCCTTCATGAGGTAGAGGCTGAGGTATGTGAGGTCTGTAAGATCAACTGCGCCATCGGCATTGATATCACCGTAGGTGAAGTCAGTAGGAGTGTCGCCTGGTGTTGTTGTTACATCATTGTTACCGCCACCTCCGCCTAACATAGCTTTATCGCTTGTTGGTGCTTCAACTTCCTTACCGATCTGGTAGTTATCAGCTGTGTTATCAGGAACAGCATCTGGGAAGAGTGAAGCCATAGCACCGATAGCCATGAGAGCGTCACCTGCATGCCAGAATCTGTGGTAGTTGAGTTCGAAACCAGCAGTTGTTTTGTTTGCTTTGTAGTGAGCTTCGAGTTCCTGGAACATAGGAATCTCTCTGTATTCTGTTCTGATATCGATAAACTTGATGCCTGGTTCGATAGCGTCACCGCTTGGCATTGTACCCTTATAAGTTGAAGGAACGTGAACTTTCTCTTCAAAGATTCTTGTAAGGCTTCCGTTGTCTTCAGACCAGGAAATACCGATATCGTCACGGTAGCAAGCCCACATACAGTCGATAAGTGTCTTAGCTGTATTGTAAGAAAGGATACCGAGTTCGCTACCTTCAGATGTGCCCGGCTTTACGCCTTCAGCAGCTGCGTAGTAGAGAAGTGTGTTTGCAAGTGAGCTGATACAACCAACGTCTGAAGAACCGTAGTTAGCGATAATAAATGTAAGGTTCTTGTTAGCTGCAGGACCGCTTGTGTTTGTCTTAGGGTTAGACCAGTCATCAGGCTGAGCGTTTGAACCCCATGTGAGTGTTGCCGGGATAGCAAATGGCATTGTGTTGCCCTTGTCGTCTGTGTAGTTCCACTGAACGTTTTCACAGAACCAGTTACACCACTTGTCAAGCATTGTCTTACATCTTTCAGCTATAGCTGTATTACCATCTTCCTTAGCAACATAGTAAAGTTCAGCTATACGCTGTGTAGCCCATACCTGGTTACCGATCCAGCCGTTTGAACCTGGGTCAGCATATACAGGGTGAGCAACGAAAGCCATGTCGTAGAATGTAGCAACACCGCTTGGGTATTCTTCATATCTACCGTTCCAGCTGTTTGTACAACCACCGGCGAATGGGCCTTCCGGAGTCTGGAGCCATTCGTACATCTGGAGCTGTCTTTCGAGTGATTCTGTCCAGTCCTTAACAGCACCTTCAGCCTTCATTGCGCTCTTGAGGTCAGCATCGTTAAGTACAGCATAAGCCTGTAATACATTCTGATAGAACATGTGTGAATGGCTACAACCGATCTGCCATGTCCACATACCGTCTATAGCACCGCCCCATGATGTGTACCAAGCCATGAGGTAATGAGCACCATCGTAACCTGCAGATGTGTCATTCTTTGTTGTAGTCTTGCTGATCTTCTTGTAGTACTTATCGAACATGTCGTTTCTGAGCTGGTCAGCCATCTTACCTGCCTTAGCAGTTACAGAAGAATCGCCCACGCCCCATCTGTTAGCCCAGTATACAGCCTGGATAGCACGACCTTCAGCGTCAGGAGCGTTTGTGTAAGCCCACTGTTCAGCAACCTTATCTTCAGTTGTGAATACACCCTTAACACCTCTGCCGTCCATACCGTACTTGAGTTCTTCTATACAGCCGTGAGGAACTGTTTCGAAACAGGATTCCTGTTCACCACGCTGGAATGTGTTGATGAATGTGAAGTTGCCGCTGTCGCCGCCGTATCCATACCAGTCATCAACGTCTGCGAGCCAGTGGAGGAGGTAGAGACCATCGTCACTGCTGTATGCAGAGCACATATATTTGTGAATTGGGTTAAGACCGTTGTTACCTGTAGCCATGTCTGTAGGATACTTTGAAGGATCCTGCCATTCATCACTGTATGTAGCTGATGGTTCAGTCTTATCCATAAAGCCTGTCTGAACTTCAGGGATCATAACTTCGAGAACTTTCCAAGCCTTAGCGAGTTCACCCTTTTCGCCTGTAAGGTGATCTCTCATAGCAGCTACCCATACGAGGTATGACATAGCTTCTGATGTTGTCTCATGACCGTAGTCAGGAGCTTCAACGATAACTTCTTCAACTGCGTGGTAAGGAACACCTTCGTCTGAAAGGTAACCGTTTGCTGTACCCTTTGTTACAACGTCATCGTAGAGTGAAAGATACATGTTCTTGTATGTATCACTGCC
The DNA here is from genome assembly GCA_017848115.1 of Oscillospiraceae bacterium. Classification (GTDB taxonomy): domain Bacteria; phylum Bacillota; class Clostridia; order Oscillospirales; family Ruminococcaceae; genus HUN007. The sequence goes on along the minus strand of JAGAKZ010000028.1, from coordinate 46,707 downwards.
GAAAGCTTCTGCTACTGTTCTGCCTGCTTTACCATTTACTTTTGCTGATGCAGTCATTGGAACTGCTGCAGCTGCGAGAAGTGAAAGTGACAAAGCGAAAGCAACTGTCTTCTGGGTTTTCTTCTTAAGAACCATTTCTGAATTCTCCTCTCAATAATTAAAAATTATTTTGTGATAAATAATGCGGACTAAAATTCAGAGACATGAAATAAAACATGCAAAAACTGTGATATAAAATTCCCACAAACTTTACACCGATATTTCATAATCACTTCATGATATTATTGTAATACACAAAAATATGTTTGTCAACCCCTGATAAATAAACAAACTTGTGAAAAATATTTTATATACATCACAAATTATTGTAAAAAATAAGTATCAAAACGAAATGATTTTTTCTCGATTTTTATATACGTGTCAACAAAAGTGCGTATTTACGTCTTGAAAAATACTTTTTAACCAAAAAATAATTATACCCTATTATTCAGCTATAACCTAAAAGTTATAGCTGACAAAGAAATTTTTAAAAAAAATTGAAAAAAATTTTTTGTTTTCTTTGTTATTCTTAAATAAAAAATTTCATGTTGTAAATTGTAAATATACACACAATGCACACATATATCATGTATAATACAGCACGGTAAATAGCATTGTCTGAATTGTAATAAATTGTTCACAGTTTTATAAAATTTTTTTGCGATAATATATAGTGTGTATGTCTTTTTTGTTTTCAGGTTGTGTATACCTTGTGCAACTGAGAACATTTAAAAAAATCCTGAAAAAATTAAGGTATTTATTTATTGAAAGGCGTGAAGAAATAAAATGGTTGAAATCAAAAATCTGACAAAACAGTACGGTCAGATCACTGCTGTAAACAATATCAGTTTTACTGCAAACAAGAACGAGATATTGGGATTTCTCGGACCTAACGGTGCAGGAAAATCAACTACCATGAATATGATAGTAGGATATCTTCCTCCGACTTCGGGTCAGATACTTATTGATGGTATGAGTATGAATGAAAATCCTAAAGAAGTAAAGAAGAAAATAGGTTATCTTCCGGAGTTGCCACCGCTCTATCTCGATATGAAGGTTATCGAGTACCTTAAATTTGTTGCCGGTATAAAAGAAGTACCGAAGTCAGAAAGAGAACATCAGGTTGCAAGAGCTCTTTCAAGACTTAAGATAACAGATATGAGAAAACGTGTTATCAAAAACCTTTCAAAAGGTTACAGACAGAGAGTAGGTTTTGCACAGGCGCTTATAGGCGATCCCCAGGTGCTCATACTTGACGAACCTACAGTTGGTCTTGACCCGAATCAGACTATGGAAGTACGTAACCTTATAAATATGCTCAGAAAAGATCATACTATTATATTCAGTTCACACATACTTCAGGAAGTAAGTGCAGTCTGTGACCGTATAGTTATTATAGACAAGGGACAGATAAAGGCTGTTGATACAAAAGAAAACCTTACAGGTGCCGCCGAAGGTGATATCGTATATATTCTTAAAGTTGAAGGTGAATGTAAGTCTGTTGAGGCTGTTCTCAAAAAGATAAGCGGTATCAAGAATATAATGGAAGTAAACTATGTTGATGAAAAAACAAGTGAATTCAAGATAGAACTCGAAGCAGAAGATGTACGTAAAGAAATCATTTCCGAAATGCTTGAAAATGATATGTCTATCATCGAGATAAAGAAAATGACTATGTCGCTTGAAGATGTATTTGCAAGCTATACAAGAGGAAGGTCATATTCCGGACTTGCGACAGAGGAAATCGATGACGATAAAAAATAACGAAAGGAACGTTAAAAAGTATGTTTGCATTATTTAAAAAAGAAGTACAGTCGTATTTCTATTCTCCTCTCGCTTATGTAATAAGTGCTCTTTTCGTACTTATTTATTCGCTGAGTTTTATAACATGGATAACAAGTCTTGAAAAGCTCAATCTTCAGTTTTCATTTGCGGCTATATTCTATGATCAGTTTTTCTACTTCATCTTCCTTATTCCTATGCTCACGATGAAAACATTTGCTGAAGAAAGAAGGGCAAATACGGAAGTTCTTCTTATGTCCACGCCTCTGAATGTTTTTAAGATAGTAATGGGTAAGTTCCTTGCTATCGGACTTGTATTTTTTATGATAATGGCTCTTACATTCCTTTATCCGCTGATAACTACAATGTACGGTGAAGTAAGATGGGGTTCTCTCATATGCGGATATCTCGGATTTTTCCTTTGGGGTATGGGGTGTGTTGCAGTAGGAATGCTCGTTTCATCATTTACTGAAAATCAGATCATTGCTGCTATTTTTGGTGAAGCTGCTATGCTTTTACTTTTCTTTATGGACGGTTTCAGCCAGATTCAGTGGATGCAGAACAAACCTGTTTTATCGTCACTCCTGTCTGCTGTATCTCCTAAGGTTCGTTTTGAAGGATTTGCTACAGGAGTATTCCGCCTTTCAGATATGGTATTTTACATATTGTTTATAACTGTATTCCTTGCCTGGACAATGATCTCAGTTGAAAAAAGACGCTGGAACAGGGGGTAATCGATATGAACAAAAGTATAAAAGTAAATATGTTTGCCTGGATCGCTGCGGCTGTGGTTCTTCTTGCTGCTGTTCCGATAAATATGATTTTTTCAAAAGTAGATGTCAGTTTCGATATGACTCCGCATAAGGCTTTTTCTCTCAGTGAAAAAGCAAAAAGTACTCTTGAATCTATAACAGAACCGATAGATATGTATGTTCTTTACGATCTTGATCATCTTCATGATAACTCATCTCCGGGAGATCAATACTATATGATGGCTGATATGTATATGAATACTGTTCAGGCTATAGCAGAGTATGACAATATTACTCTTCACGAAGTTGATATAATGAAGGATCCGGAGTTCGTTGAAGAAAAAGATCCAGAAGGTTATATGAATCTTTCAGAACTTGATATTCTTCTTGAATGCGGAGATAATAAGCGTGATATTTCTTTCAGAACGCTCTTCGTTGTAAATGGAGAAACAGGAAGTATCGAATTTTATGGTGAAAACAGCATAATAGGTGCTATCGATTATCTTCAGAAAGGTCTGACACCTACCATATATTTTGCAACAGGTCATAACGAAACAGATATTTCAAAGTACAGCCAGCTTACAACTCAGCTCAAGATGCAGAACTATAATTCTGAACTTCTTGATATTGAAAAAGAGGGTAAAATTCCTGAAGATGCAACAACTGTACTGTTTGCAGGTCCTAAGAAGGATATAAGCGACAATGAACTTCAGATATTACAGGAATACATGGCAAACGGCGGAAATGTTACAATGTTTATGGCACCAAACAGTGAAAAGGTAGTTTATAAGAATATAGAAAAGCTTCTTGCTACCTATGAAATAGCTATTGACTACAATAAGGTGTATGAAGGTGACAGTAACTACATGGTTACTGATGACAAATATCTCTTTATGTGTGAACTTTCCGATGTTGACTTTAACAAGGCACTTATAAATGAGCAGGGTGATATCCCTGTGTATATACTCAATTCAAGAAGTATATATAGTACAAGCGGAGATGACAGTAAGCTTAAAGCTGAACCGCTTATTCAGACAATAAACACTGCACAGAGTGAGCTTTGCGGAGGTTTTGCCGAAGATGCCAAGGAACTTTCAGGTATTCTTTATCTGGCTGCAAAGGTTGAAGACCCTACAAGAAACGATAGTAAACTTTATATTATAGGTTCATCTGATTTTGCTACAGATGATACTATAACAGAGATGCCTTATACAATGCCGTGTATATACCAGTTCCTTACTACGATAAGTTGGATGGATCAGGGAAGTAACGAAACAGTGTATCCGACAAGAGTACAGGCAACAGATTATATCACTATTCCTGATAAAAAGACAGGCGATATAATACTTGTTATAATGATAGCTTTCCCGATAATCATATCTGCTTCAGGTGTAGTGATCTGGATGAGGAGGCGTAACGCATGACGAAACGCTATATAAGAATACTGATAGGTCTTATAATTGCTGCTATAGTAGCTATAGGTTCTTATTTTGGAGTTACTGCATATAAGAACAAGCAACAAAAAGAACTTGCTAAGGAAGCAAACAAGCTTAATATCAACAATTTTGCTGTACAGAACATTACAAAAATAAAAATCACAAATAGTACAGGTGACTATGAGTTTGAACTTGATGATGGTGAGTGGGAACAGCTTTCAGGAGAACCTGTTCAGGTAAACACCGTAAAACTTAATGCCATATCAAATAATATATGCGAGCTTAAAGCAGAAAGTATACTTAAAGAAAATGCCACTGCTGAAGATTATCCGACATATGGTCTTGATAAACCTATGATAGTTACTGCTGTTCTAAAAGACGGAAAAGAAAAGGGCGTTGAGGTAGGTAAAAAAGTTCCCGGAGCTTCTTCTTACTATGTAAGAGTTTCGGGTGAAGATACTATATATATTATAAGTTCTAACTATATGGATAACATAATGGCTGAAAAGAAAGATCTTAAAAATGCCTATATGTTCGATGTCCAGAGTTCAAGTGAAATTACTTATCTTAAATATACCGAAAATGATGAAGTTATCTATGAAGTTGAGTACGAAGATGGCGGTTGGACTATAGCATCTCCTTATGACTGGGGCGTTGTCGATGCTTCAAAGATAAATTCTATAGGTGCTGAGCTTATACGTGCAACAAGTATGATGCTTGAAGACTTTGACGGAGATCTTTCAAAATATGGATTTGACAAACCACGCTACATCATAGAAGCAAAGACAAAAGATAAATCAGTTGAAGTACTTTTCGGAAATTATTACGAAGATAATGAAACATATATCTATGCACTCAACAAGGCACTTGATCAGGTTTATGTATTTGAAACACAGGGCGTAGGTTGTATAGGAACAAAAACTGAAGATATGATCGTAAAGAAGTTAAATCTGACACATGATTATCTTGGTGATATAAAAGGATTTGATATCGATGTATTTGGTACTAAGATAGATATAGATCATAACTATGATCCTGAAAATCTTTCTACAGAAGCTCATTCAATAAACGGAAAAGATATAGATGTAAAAAATGAAACCATAATAGCAGCTTTCAACTCATTGGTAAATGCTACAAGAGGTATCTCGTTTGAGGAGATATGTCTTGAACCTGACAAGGAAGCTCTTAAAAATGCTCCTGATGTTACAGTTGTCTATACTCTTGCTGACGGCAAGGAATACAAACTTGAATTTGTACAGACACCTGATGATTCAAATATGTTCTATGCACTTGAAAACGGCAAGTATAAAAATGTACTTGTAAGAAGATATATGTTTGAAAACGGTATTGTAAAATACTATAATGAACTTATGGATATTCTTTCAGAAGCAGAAGGTGAATGATCATGAGAACTTTTAAAAGTATAGTTTTTTCTGTATGTCTTTTGCTGATATCATCTGTTTTTTGCAGTTGCGGTGAAGAAACATTGTCAAAGGATGATTATGCTTCGGCAGTTGTTACAATATACGGAGATTATTGTGACAAGTTTGATGAAATATCCGTTGCACTACAAAAAGGACAGAGAGTTACAGCAGGTAAACTTTGTGATGAGGCAACGGAAATTATGGATGCAATGATAGAACTTGCTCCTCCGACAGCTTTCAAAGATGAACATGAAGATATAGCAGGCTACTGCGAAAATGAAAAGGAAAAACTAAGTCTTCAGAAAGAATATCTGGAAATAGCAAAAGATGCTGAAAATCTCACAGAAGAACAGAAAACACGTATAACCGAACTACAGGAAAGACTATCGGTATTATCACTTCAGTCTGACAAGCTTGAAATAAAAGTGGCAGAGATTGCCGGAAAACAGCTTGAAACTCAGACCGAAGAACATGACCATGATCATCACGGAGTAGTAAATGATGACTGGGAAACCCAATAAGTAAAAATTTCAAAAAAGACACATCTTAAAAATCAAGATGTGTCTTTTTTAAGTCTTTTTAATGGGATTTTAATTTTTGTCTGACTTAGTAATTATCTATGTTTTATACTCTTTTATATTTTTTATATAAAAAATGTGTTTAAAATTAAGTGTACATATTCATTTACAATCTGTGTAAACTATGGTATAATATTTTAGGAAGGATTTATTTTTGTATAAGGGATTTTAAGTGATTTGAAAAAAATATCTTTTACAGAAAGGAACTTGAAAATGAAAGACGGCAAATTTTTAAACAGAGTAAAAGCTGCAGCTGTAAGTGCTGTGGTTCTTGCTTCAAGTGCAGTTGTTTTTCCGGCGTCAGATTCATTTACACAGACAGTAAATGCTGCAGGTGCAGAAATTAACTATGCAAAGGCACTTCAGTATTCAATGTACTTTTATGATGCAAATATGTGTGGTACGGAAGTAAGCGAAAACACTCAGTACACATGGAGAAGTGATTGTCATACTTATGACGCAAAGCTTCCTCTTGATTCGGAAAATACAAATATGACAGACAGCTTTATCAAAGCAAATCTTGATGTTCTCGACCCTGACGGTGACGGTTGTGTTGACGTTGCAGGCGGATATCATGACGCAGGTGACCACGTTAAGTTCGGTATGCCTGAAGGATATTCAGGTGCAGCTGTGGGCTGGGGCTATTATGAATTCAGAGATGCTTATGAAGCTACAGGTCAGGACGATCACGTTGAAACTATTCTCAGATATTTCAACGATTATTTTATGAAATGTACATATCTTGATGACAGCGGAAAAGCTATTGCTTTCTGTTATCAGGTAGGTGACGGTGATATAGACCACGCTTACTGGAATGCGCCTGAAGTTGACGAAATGTTCAGACGTGGCTGGTTTGCTACAGATGAAATGGTTTCAACAGACTGTTTATCTATCGCAGCAGCTTCACTTGCAATAAATTACCTGAACTTTAAGGATGAAGATCCGGAATATGCAGCAGAAAACTTAAAGTATGCAAAGGCACTTTTTGAATTTGCAGATCGTGCAGACGCAAAGGCTTGTAACGATGACGGCCCTAAGGGATATTACGGTTCATCAAAATGGGTAGATGACTACTGTTTTGCAGCTATATGGCTCTATATGGCTACACAGGAAGAAGATTATGTTGATATAGTTTTAAAGAACGTTGACTATTATGCTCCTTCATGCTGGACATTCTGCTGGAATGACGTATGGGCAGGTGTAGTAACTATGCTTGCAGTAGCAGATGATCTTTATGGTACTCCTACAACAGGTGTTGAAGGAAAAGCAAGTACAGAATTTATAGATAAGTTTATAGAATATCAGAACAAGAGCCCTTACGAAAATATCAGCTGGTGGGGTGAGATCGCAAAGAAAACTGATAACTGGATGAGCGGTAAAACACCGTCGATCACACCGGGCGGATATTCATTCCTTAATCAGTGGGGTTCTGCAAGATACAATACAGCAGCACAGTTTATCGCTCTTGTATATGACAAGTATAATGGTGATAAGCCATCAAAATACGGTGAATGGGCTAAATCTCAGATGGATTACCTCCTTGGTGAAAACCCGATAAACAAATGCTATATCGTAGGTTATAACGAAAGCTCAGTAAAATTCCCGCACCACAGAGCTGCTTCAGGTCTTTCAAAGTGTGAAGATCCTGATGAACACAAGTATGTTCTTTACGGCGCTCTCGTAGGCGGTCCGGGTTCAAGCGATGAGCATATTGACGTTACATCCGACTATATCTATAACGAAGTTACTATTGACTATAACGCTGCGTTTGTAGGCGCTTGTGCAGGTCACTATCATTTCTTTGGTGATTCTTCCATGCAGGTAACACCTGACTTCCCACCTCCGCCGGCAGAGGGTGGCGGTGATTCCGAAGATCCGGGACAGCTTACACCTACAAGCAAGTACTGGGTAGAAGCATTCTGTGTTGACATTGCTCAGAGCGACGGACCTAAGGCTACAGAAGTTACTTTCTATGTTTGCTCAAACGTAACAAAGACATCAAAAAATATTTCTGTAAGATACTACTTTGATGCTACAGGAATGTCCTCACTTGATGAAAATTCAATCGAACTCAGAACTCTTTATGATCAGGCATTTACAGAAGCTCAGAAACCGGGCACACTTTCTGCACCGAAAAAATATAAGGATAATATCTACTATGTTGAAGTTTCATGGGATGATTATGTAATTGCAAACTCAAACAAGAAGTTCCAGTTTGCTCTCGGTACATACGCATGGGGCAACTCATGGGATCCGTCAGATGACTGGAGCCATCAGGATCTCAAGCAGGAAGAAGATGCTTTCAAGGGTACTGTTGAAAAGACAGAATATATCTGCGTATATGATAACGGCGTTCTTGTAGGCGGTACTGAACCTGACGGAACAACTCCTGATCACGGTGCAGGTACTGTAACAGAACCTACAACTACAACAAAGCCGGCAGACAAGCCACCTGTTACAACTTCTGCAACTACTACAGCAAGCAGTAATTCAGGCGGTAGCGATAAGATAATATACGGTGATCTTAACGGTGACGGTGAAACAGATCTCAGCGATCTTACAAGACTTTCACTTTATCTGCTCAAGGACCTTACATTTACTGCAGATCAGTTAGAAGCAGCAGATGTAACGGGTGACGGTAGTGTAAATCTTTCAGACCTTGCTCACTACAAGCAGTACATTTGTAAAGACGATGTAGTACTTGGAAAACAGTAATAAATTTTTTAGTTGACAATAAAAAAGAGATGCAGCCTGAAAACTGCATCTTTTTTATAGATTTCAGAAGGAGTGACAAATGGAAAGGCAGAAAAGCGGAGTATTTCATAAGCAACGATCAGGTTCTGTGGTATTTATGTATAACAGGAAAGCTCATGCAAAAGCTTTAAAAAAAGATATAGCTATACTGTTTATTATTATGATGACAATACCGGTTATATATATGGCGGCAGAGTTATACATAGCTTTTGTAAACGGGATAAACAGCAACTATCTAAAACATATAATTATGGCGTTTGTACAGCTTGTATTTGTTATTGCTATAATGATAGTCATTTTTTTTGGAGGAAAATTTTTTAGGCTTATGCATACCTGTTCTGAATTTGGAGTGCATAATGACAGACTCGTTATAGACGGAAAAACATTTCTTTTTTCTGAATTGAGCAATTGCTTTTTAACGCCATTTGAATACCATGCTCATCGCAAAGTAAATTTCAGATACAGAGGTAAAAAATATAAATATTATTTTGGTGAATATACAGGATATGGTGTGTATCAGAAGCAAAATGCATATTTCAATTCGTATATAGAGTTATGTGATGTACTTGAAAGAAAAGGTTTTGTCGGTGAGTATTGATATAATAGATGAAAATATTATTTACAAGTCAGTGAAGTTTATGGTATAATTGAGTCGTGGGAGTCTTTTGTTCTGTTATACATTTTACAGATGTATTTTAAGAGAGGACGGAGATTAAAATTGAATTTTTACAAAAAAGTTTGTGTCATGCTGATGTGCGGTGTGTTTGTTTTGCCACATACACAGATTCAGGCCAAGAGCAGTGCAGGAAATCTGGTTGGAGATGTAAATCTTGATAATCGTGTAAATGTTATTGATATGATACGTCTGAAAAGTTTTGTACTTGAAAAAAGCGATTTTGACAAGGGAAATAATGATGTTGATTCTGATGGTAACGTAACTGCGAGTGATCTTGTTATGCTCAAAAGTATACTTCTGAATAGTTATACTGCTCCTGATGATCCGCCACAGACCGGATATCCGATTGACGAAGCAGAAATTCTGGAACCAAAAGGAACGATACATACAGGAGAAGCAACGTTTTACGGTGGTGGTTATACCGGAGGATGTGCTATGCTTGATCCTGTGTCTACTGATTACTGGATAACAGCAATGAATCTTGAAGATTATGCAGATGCACGTCTGGCAGGAGCATATCTTGAAGTTACAGGTGAGCTTGGCACTATAAACGTTCTTGTGACAGATTTATTGCCTGAAGGAAAAAAAGGTGACCTTGATCTTTATGTTGATGCATTTCCCCTCATAGCACCTGCTGAAAAAGGCAGAGTTCCGGTAAGCTGGAAGATAGTTCCCCTTGATACAGCTGACAGTGCGCCGGTAAGTTATCGTTTTAAAGAGGGAAGCAGTCCGTATTGGTGCGGTGTTCAATTGCTCAATCACAGATACCCTATATCAAAGCTTGAATATCTTAATGAAAACGGAGAATTTGTGGAAATTAACCGCAGACCGTATAATTACTTTGAAAGTATGGAAATGGGTCCGGGCCCGTTTACTTTCAGAGCTACCGATATATACGGACAGGTAATAGTTGATTATGATATACCGCTTGTACTTGATGAAACAGTAGAAGGAAAAAGTCAGTTTCCTCTTTGAGTTACGGAAGGAACGATAAAAAATGTTGATGAAAAAAGTATGTGCATTTGCGGCAGCAATATCTATAACAGCAGCAAGTGTGTTTTCAGGTAATGGTATTGGTCTGACTGAGGTTTCAGCTGATACAGAAGTAGAAAAAAATTATGCAAAAGCTCTGCAGTATTCAATGTATTTTTATGATGCCAATATGTGCGGTACTGATGTGGACGAAAATAACCGCTACAAATGGCGTGCAGATTGTCACACATATGATTCGGCTTTGCCGCTTGATCCGGAAAATACAAATATGTCTGACAGTTTTATAAAAGAAAATATGGCATTTCTTGATCCTGATGGTGATGGTTGTGTCGATGTTTCCGGTGGATTTCATGATGCCGGAGACCATGTAAAATTTGGAATGCCTGAGGCCTATTCAGGTTCTACATTAGGCTGGGGGTATTATGAATTTCGTGAAGAGTATGAAGAGACCGGACAGGACGATCATATAGAAACCATACTCAGATATTTTAATGATTATTTTATGAGATGTACATTTCTCGATGACAACGGAGAAGTGGTAGCTTTCTGTTATCAGGTAGGTGACGGCGATATCGACCACGCTTACTGGAATGCTCCTGAAGCTGATGAAATGTTCAGACGTGGCTGGTTTGCTACAAAAGAACTGCCGTCTACTGACTGCGTTTCAGCAGCGGCGGCATCTCTTGCGGTAAACTATATGAATTTTAAAGATGAAGACCCTGAGTACGCAGAGGAAAATCTCAGATATGCAAAGGCACTTTTTGATTTTGCGGAAAAAACAGAAGAAAAGTCTTGCAATGATGATGGTCCGAAAGTTTATTATTCTTCTTCAAAGTGGGAAGATGACTATTGTTGGGCGTCAATATGGCTGTATATGTGTACTCAGGACAAGCATTATCTTGATATCGTACTTGAAAATATAGATTATTATGCCGGTTCGTGCTGGACTCACTGCTGGAATGACGTATGGGCAGGAACAATGTTTCTTCTTGCCGAAGCAGAAGATCTTTATGGTCAGGACGGCAGTTTCATGAAGCAGTTTCTTGAAGTTCAGGGAAAAACCGAATATGAGGGTTGTAACTTCTGGAATGCGGCAGGTGACCTTCCGAGAAAATGGAAAGCAGGAAGTGTAGCTGCTATTTCTCCTACAGGATATGCATTCCTTAGTGTATGGGGTTCGGCTCGTTACAATACTGCGACTCAGTTTGCGGCTCTTGTATATGACAAGCATAATGGCGATAAGCCGGGTGAATACAGTCAGTGGGCAAAATCACAGATGGATTATCTTCTTGGTGAAAATCCGCTCAACAGATGTTATGTGGTAGGCTACAGTGAAAATGCTGTAAAATATCCGCATCACAGAGCGGCATCGGGACTTTCAACTTGTGAAGACCCGAGAGAACACAGATATGTTCTTTATGGCGCACTCGTAGGAGGGCCGGATTCAAAAGATGAGCATAATGATATAACATCTGACTGGATATATAATGAAGTAACTATTGACTACAATGCCGCATTTGTCGGTGCTTGTGCAGGACTTTACCATTTTTATAAAGACGATACCATGCAGGTAACTCCGGATTTTCCGCCTGATCCTGTAAATGAGGAAACAGGTCCTGAAACATACTGGGTAGATGCATTCAGTGTTGAGATAGTGCAACATTCAGGTCCAAAGGCATCTGAAATAACGCTTTTTGTGAATACAAATGCTGCAAAACCTTCAAAAAATACATCTATAAGATATTTCTTCAATGCCGAAGGAATGTCATCGGTAGCACCCGAAGATATGACAGTAGAAGAACTCTACGACCAGGCAGAGAAGGAAACAGAAGGTCATGAAGGTGTTATCAGCGGACCTCATCATTATAAAGATGATATATACTATGTTGAAGTTAAATGGGAAGATTATGCTATTGCAAATTCAAATAAAAAATATCAGTTTGCTGTCGGTACGTATGCATGGGGAAATTCATGGGATGTATCGGACGACTGGAGTCATCAGGGTATAAAAATCGAGGAAAATCCATTTCTCGGAACAGTTGAGAGAAACGATAATATTTGCGTATATGTAGACGGTGTTCTGGTGGGTGGAACTGAACCTGACGGAACAACTCCACAGATACCGGAAAATAATGATAGTAAAGATGTTATCTATGGTGACCTTAATGGTGATGGAGATATTGATATCACAGACCTTACACTCCTGTCACTTTATCTTCTTGGTGATGTAAATTTGTCTGAAGATAAACTTGTAGCAGCAGACGTTACAGGTGATGATGAACTCAATCTTGCAGATCTGAGTCACTTTAAACAATATATTTCGAAAGATTCAGTAAAATTAGGGAAATAAATTTAAATACGAAAGGATTTAGGAAAAGATGTGCAAATTTAAATTTATTGCTGCACTTTGTGCGGCGGTTCTCAGTGTAAATATGTATGCGGCAGTTGCTGTAAATGCGGAGGAAACTGTAGTAGAAGATGCGGTTGTTTCTGATACTAAAGAAACTCTTTATTCAATAGAATACGATGCAAACGGTGGAGTAGGAACTATCACAAATGCACTGCCTGCAAAAGCGGGAGCGGAAGTAAAACTTTCGATATGGGCACTCAGAATAGAAGGTTATTCACATATAGGCTGGACAGACGGAGAAAAAACTTATGAGAGAGGCGAAACTATTATAATGCCCGATCATGACCTGAAGTTGACAGCTGTATATAAGAAACTTTATACGCTCACTTACGAAGATTTCAGTGAGATAGGTTATGATGTACCACTCTCGGATGGAACAGTTGTTCCGGGAACAGAAATTTATCTTCCGAACCTTGCTATGTTCAACGGCGATGCTATGTTCAACGGATGGCGTGTGAATGGTGAATACTACGCACCACAGACATCATTTGTAATGCCGGAAGAAGATGTTCATGTAGCGGCTGACTGGCTTTCTCCTATATCATTTGCTTACAGCGCAGGCGATGTTGACGGTGTTGTAGGCGAATCAATAATATATACAACAAAGTATCCCGGAGCACAGTTCAATACAGCAGATACACCTGTTATAGCAAGACTCGGATACAAAGTTACCGGTTGGCATATGTCAGGTACAGAAGATTATTATGGAGTAAATGAATCATACATTATTCCTGACAAGGATACGATCTTTGAGATCATATGGTCACCTATAATAATCGGTATGTCTTTTGATGCAAACGGCGGAACAGGCACAATGGAAAGAGAAAAGTACGAGCATGATACAGTTATAAATATCTCAAAGTGTCTTTTTGAAAAAGAAGGTCAAAAACTTCTTGGCTGGCAGTTAAGAGATGAATACTACGGACCTGAAGCAGAGTATCAGGTAAAAATAAAAAAAGCGGGCGAGTCACTTAAGTTTAAAGCTATCTGGATAGATGAAAATGAAAATCCGGGAGATATAAACGGAGACGGCGTAGCTGATCTGACAGATATGACATTGCTGTCACTTGATATCATCGGGGATTATGATATAACTGATGAAAATGCCAAGACAAATGCAGATGTTTTAAAGGATGGCGAAGTAAATCTTGCCGACCTTGCATATTATAAACAGTTTATTTCACAGGATAAAATATTATTAGGGTTACCTTCGGAAGGAGAATGATTTTTAAATGAGTAAAAAAGTATCAGCAATGCTTGCAGCTTTATTATCTTTTGCTGTTGTTTTGGGTGGTTGTGGAACTGAAAATCTTGAAGTAAAAGTTACTCCGGGAAACAGTCCTGAAACATCTGAAAAAACTCCTGAGGACACAGCAAATCAGCAGGAGGTTGTTGAAGAAAAAGTTGATGTTACACAGGAAATCGTAACTGAACAGGTTGTTACAACAGAAGAAACTACTGTTCTGACAGAAGAAGTGACACAGGAAGTTGTTACTGAACAAACAGAAAAACCTGAAACAGAGGCTCCTGTTACGGAGAAAGTTACAGAGCCGCCGGTTGTTACTGAGACTCAGGCGCCACAGGAGCAGCAGACAGAAGTTTTTTATGAGCAGGAAGTAGAACCGACTTATATAAACGGTATACTTGTTGTAAATAAAACATATCCGCTTCCTGAATCATATGCTCCCGGCGAGCTTACATCTGACACATATTCAGCTTTCAAAAAAATGGCGGCAGATGCGTATGCGGAAGGTCTTAATCTGTGGGTACAGTCAGGTTACAGAAGTTATTCTCTTCAGAAGGATCTGTACAATCGTTACGTTGCAAGTGACGGGCAAGCAGCAGCTGATACTTATTCCGCAAGACCGGGTCATTCAGAACATCAATCAGGATTGGCTTTCGATCTTAATTCCATAAGCGACAGTTTTGCAGATACTGCTGAAGGACAGTGGGTTGCAGAAAACTGTCACAAGTACGGCTTTATAGTTCGTTATCCTAAGTCTAAGGAACATATTACAGGATATAAGTATGAGCCGTGGCATCTGAGATATCTTGGAGTTGAAACTGCTACAGCCGTATATGAGAGCGGTCTTTGTCTTGAAGAATATCTCGGTATTACATCAGAGTATTCATATTGATAAAAAATCATATATCTTAATATGCTAAATAAAAAAATCAGTTATCCGTTTGTGTTGATAACTGATTTTTTATTGTTATAAAACTTATACCGCTGCATTTATAAATGTACAGCGGTATAATGATTTATTTACTTAACGTATCACTGTGGTCCAAGTATAACAGGATCTTTGCAGATATACTGTTTGTAATGAGCAAGGTCAGAAAGATTTACTGAACCGTCGCCGTTTACATCAGCAACCTTTATCTGTGAATCAGTAAATGTTATGTCTTTAAGGAGATAAAGCGATAATCTTGTGAGATCGCTGAGGTCTGTTTCACCATCATCGTTGATGTCACCATATATAACAGTGTCAGAACCATTTGGTTTATTTGTAGTTGTTTCAACCGGTTTGGAAGTTGTAGTAGTTGGTTCTGTTTTTGATGTTGTTGTAGGTGCCGGAGTAGTTACTGTAGTTACAGTTGTTGTCGGTGGTTCAGGTTTTACAGGAGTACTTGGATCAGGAGCTTTTGTTCCGTCAGGTTCTGCACCGAAAACAAGTTCACCGTTGTAGTAAACAGGTACGTTCTGAGCTATACATGATGAAGTTTCACCTGTGTCAAGTATACCGTCGAGATTTGAGAAGTCATTTGTTGCGTCCCAGCCACTTCCATAGTTAGGGAATACAAATGAGATAAGGAATTCACACTGATGTCTTCCTTCGGAGATAGGCATAGCTATTTTTCCGTCAGGTATTTCTACTTCAACGTAGTAGATATTTCCGTCATACTGTTTCATTTCTGATATAGTAGCCGGCTTGCATTCACCATACATAGTACTCTGGTTTCTGTCACATCTTATTGCTATATCTGAAGCGGAGAAACCTGCATCAAGAACTTCTGATATATCCATATAGTAACGGAATGACATATTGTCCTGAGTTCTTGCCGGCCATGCAGTGTGGTTTGTAAACTTGAAGCTTACTGTAATACCGCTGTCATCAAGACCTTTGAGTCTGGATTCAACGAAATATTCAGGTGTTCTTACTTCAGGTTCAGGGAAGTTAGGATCTGTCTTACCGCCGTATTCGCCAATAAGTTTACACATAAGTGCTGTAAAACCTGCGTTATAGTCAGTAGCAACTTCGTTGTTTATGTAGTTGTTACGGTCATCTTCATATACACCTGCTTCAGTAGGTCCGCCTACAAGAGCTCCGTAGAGGATATGACGTGAATCTTCCGGATCAAATACACTGTTGTTCCATGAACCATGAGCTGTTCTGTGGTGTGGTCTTGTCGGTGATGTTTCATTATATCCTACAACATACGCTCTGCCGTCAGGGTTGTTACCAAGACAGTAGTCAGCCTGTTCTTTATAGAATGTTTTATAGCTTTCTACATTTGGAGAATCCTTGAGAACAGTGTCACAAGCAACGGCTGCTATAAATCCTGCTGTAGTAGCGTATCTCAGACAGCCCCATGTTGTAAGCCATCTTAAACCGCCCGGAAGTTCCTGTACATCATTTGTCCAGTAGCTGATATGTTTTTCGATCTGTTTGATATATTTGTCTTCCTGTGTATTTATAGCATAGAGGAGCATACCGCCCTGCTGTGCGTCATCCCAGCAGTGACTCCATGAGTATTTGAGTTCATTTGAGCCAAGCTCTGTTCCGAGATTTGGGATGTAACTTGTAGCCTTGTCAAGATAATCCTTGTTGCCTGTAGCTATATAGAGCCAGTTTGCAGCGTAGAAAAGTTCATCATAGAAGTGGCTTGATCTGTAGAAGCCTGAAGCGTTACTATCGTTGTAGTCATCATCGCTTTTTGCCTTATCAGCTATTTTGAATATATTTTCAGCGTGTTCTATGTATGTGTCACACTTGTCTGATTTGCCCTTGAGAGCTGCCGCACCTGCTGCGAGAGCTGCTGCCATGCCACCGCATACAGCTGAACCTGTACCTGTGTAGTAAGGTCTTTCATATGTTGAACCTTCAACCATACCGTATTCGAGAAGTTCAACAGGACCCCACCATGTGTGGTCTTCTGTACCGTTACCTACCTGAAATACTACTTCGTCACCGAGGTCGCAGTCAACAAAATAGTCGAGTGCGTATTCAAGGTTGTTCTGATATATTTCATACTGTCCGACTTTTTCTACAGCATCGCCGTACATATAGAGTCCCCATGCAAGAGTAGCTGCCGAATAAGCCATAGGGAGATTGAATTTTACGTGGTCGCCGGCATCGTACCAGCCCTTGTAAACTTTATCTCCGAGTGTTGAGTCGCCACGCCATTCTACACGATTCCATTCAGGGAGTTCGTTTGCCTGCTGGCATTCATAGAAGTAAAGTGATTTCTGAAGTGCTTCTGCATAGTTGATATCAGCAGCAGCGTTTACAGTGGTATTTGTTACCGGGCTTGAAACGTTTAATGAGTTTGTTGCTGATACAGCAAGCATTGAGCATGCAAGTAAAGAGGCTAACAGCTTTTTACTTTTCATTTTTAATTCCTCCTAAAAATATAAGAAAATTAACTGACTTTTACATAAAAATATGTAAATCCGCTACTTAAATTATCTCATTAAATACTGCTTTTGTCAAGCAAATTTGAGCATATATAATTGTGTGAAAAATAATAAAAATTGTATTTTCAAAAATGTATTGAAACTATACGGTAAATATGTTATAATAACTCTAACAATTGTAGTGTATGCGATTTGGGGATTATGTAACATTCGATACATCATATACTTTACATTGTACTACTATATTATTATTAATAATAAAAAGGGGCGTATTTTAAAATGGATATCAACAATTTATATGACATTATCAACGAGGCAAGACAGAAGAAAACATCGGATATACATTTCACAGTAGGACTTCCGACAGTTTTCAGAATTCACGGTTCACTTACACCGTGCGAGATACCGCTTACAGATTCGGATATATCTGATCTGATACTTTCTATGTTAAACAAAGAACAGAAAGAACTTCTTGAGAGCGGAGAAGACCTTGACTTTGCTATACAGTCACCTGACGGTTCACGATGCAGAGTAAATGTTTTCAGAGCACAGGGACAGCTTGGTGCAGTTTTAAGACTTCTCAACACAAATGCACCTTCACTTGACCAGATGGGACTCCCTTCTGTACTCAAGACACTTGTAAATGAACCAAGAGGTCTTATTCTTGTTACAGGACCTACAGGAAGCGGTAAATCAACAACTCTTGCCGCTATGATAAATGAAGTAAATGATAACAAACCGGTACATATTCTCACTATCGAAGACCCGATAGAATATGTTTACAAACAGAACAAGGCTACTATAAGACAGCGTGAAGTCGGAGCTGACGTAAAGGACTTCAATGCCGCACTTCGTTCTGCACTTCGTGAGGACCCTGATGTTATTCTCATCGGTGAAATGCGTGACTATGAAACTATCTCACTTGCTCTTACAGCAGCTGAAACAGGACATCTTGTTATGGGTACACTTCATACAACAAGTGCGCCTCAGACAATAGACCGTATTATCGATGCTTGTCCTCCTCATGCACAGGCACAGGTAAGAACAATGCTTTCAACTACACTCAGAGGTGTTATTTCTCAGTGTCTTATCCCGCTTGCCGAAGGAAACGGACGAGTTGCCGCAACAGAGATACTTATAGGTACAGATGCTGCTATGAACCTTGTACGTACAGGCAAGTGTCACCAGCTTGTTTCAACTATGCAGATGGGTAAAGCGCTTGGAATGCATACACTTAATTCCGACCTTGCAAGACTTGTAAGAGAGAATAAGATCACAAAAGAAGCAGCACTGGAAGCTTCAACAGATAAAAATGAATTGTCACAGACTATAAGTGATTCTATGATGTTCTGATATTTTGAATTAGAAGATATTTTTATCATAATAAAAAATCAGGAGTTCATATTGTACAGCGTGACGATAAGATTATTGTTGAGGCTGTGGTGTGATGTAAGAGAAACCGCTGGCATCGTGGATATCGGGTGTCGGCGGTTTTTTAGAGAAATGTTATAGAAAATGGTGATAATGACATCATGATAAAAATTGCAATAGTTGATGACGATATCAGGGTGTGTTTTGATATAGAGAAATATGTGCTTAATTATTCGGATTTTAGCTTGGAAAAGTTTGAGGTAGAAATTTTTCAAAGTGGAGAAAAGTTTCTTGAATACTGGGATAATCAGTGTCAGTTTGATCTGGTTTTTCTTGACATTGAATTATATGAGTTAAACGGCATAAAGGTGGGAAATATTCTTAGAAAGATAAAAGAGGATTATAAAGTGCAGATAGTGTATATTTCTGCTCTGAAAACATATGCCATGGAGTTGTTTCAAAACAGACCTTTTGATTTTATAGTTAAGCCGGTTAAGGAAGAAAAGGTATGGTCTACACTAAAAGATTATATTACCGGATTTGTTACTACTAAATCATATTATAAATATACACTGAATCGAAAAGAGTACAGTATCTGGGTCAAGGATATAATTTACTTGCAGAGTAACAGAAAAAAACTACTGATAAAGACAAAAAAAGAAACTATAGAAATATACGGAAAACTGAGTGATGAAATCAAGAAGTTACCTGAAAATCTTTTTCTGAGGATACATAGATGTTATGCAATTAATATTGATTATGTTTCCGGATTTTCTCCCGGAGAGATTACTCTTATAAATGATGAAAAATTTTCAATAAGTAAAACTTTTCAGGATAAAATCAATCAGAAACTTATTGAATCGGTGCACGATAAAGTTTTATCAGGTGGTGAAAAGTAATATGTTGACTTTGGAAAATGCAATATATCTTTTATCAAATGGTCTGAGAATATATGCATATATGAAACTATTCCGATGTTTTTATAAAGACAGTAACATAAAATTATTGAATATTGTTATAATGATTCTTTTTTTTATAGTCAATAGCGGTGTCTATTTAACCATAAATATTCCGTTGTTAAATTTGTGTTCAAACTTATTGTTTATATATTTAGCTACATTTTGTTATGGAAAAAAAGTATTGTACAACATTGGTATAGGTTCACTTTGCTATGCTCTTAATATTTTGATTGACTGTGGTTTTTATTTCTTTGTAGGAAGATCGGTTGTTATTGATTCAGGATTTATGACAGCGTTAGGTTTTTATGGGGTAGCTCTTGCGATAGATTATGTATTCAGAGGACGTAGGTTTAACAAAATAAGTGGTGGCAATATGTTATTTGTGATTATTATACCATTATCAAGTATATGTATTACGATAATTACGATGTCTGAATATAATGTACAGATGCTGTTGATAGCTTCACTGCTTATTTTTATTAATGTAGTTGTATTTTATATGTTTGGCTCTCTTGATAAGGCTTATACTAAAATTTACGAACAGGAAATGATAGAACAACAGGTAAAGGCTTATTCTAACCAACTTGATATTGTTTATCAGCTTCAGGAGCAGGAGAGGTATTTCAGACATGATTTAAAAAATCATATCATAAAAATGAATTCACTTTTTGAAAGCGGAAAATACGAAGAATTAGGAAAATATCTGAACCGTTCGTTTGATGAACTTACAATTTCTGAAAAAATTATAAATTCGGGAAATTATGAAATTGATAGTTTGCTTAACTATAAGTTATCTCGGTTGCAGAACACTAATACAAATATAAAATCTGAAATATTAATTCCTGAAAATTTAAACATCGATTCGTTTGATATAAATGTGATTTTAGGAAATCTGGCTGATAATGTTATTAATGCAATAAAAGATGAAAAATCACCAAATGTATTTATCGGTATCAAGTATGAAAAAAATATGTTGTTTATCTCAATGCAGAATACATGTTCACAAAATCTCAGAATTGTTAATGGAATGCCCGAAACACATAATATATCGGGTCATGGGATAGGATTAAAGAGTGTAGAACATACAGTAAAAAAGTATGGAGGAAATATAAAAGTTTCACATGAAAATAATTTGTTTACTGTTACAGCAATGTTATATGTATAAAATCAATTCGTACCATTATAGCGTGTAATTCGTACCATTTCCCCGAAAATCAGCAAAATATATGATATAATGTGGGTGCTGAGAAAAAATATGAAAGGTGGGGAAATGTAATGACAAAATTAATTTACAAATATGCCGGATTTTTGGCTACACTTGCGGTGATGATAACAACGATGGCAGTTAATACTACTTGTACATGGCTTACATATCAGCCGACACTTCCTGAAAACGCAAGAAAACTTCGAAAAATTTGATGTTTTACAGATTGTCATGTAAAATCACTGGATATATGACTGATAACAAAATAATAATCAGTGATGATGAAGCTATTTGCCAATATGGTATACAACAACTTTTGACAATGCTTGTAAACCTGATATGTACCATCATACTTGGAGTTTTGTATGAGCGGTTATTTGAGAGTATATTGATAGTTGCATTGTATATACCATTAAGAAGTTATGCCGGTGGTTTTCATGCTAAGACATCATTTAGATGTTTTGTTTACTCATTAGTTATGATGTTTTTACTTCTCTCAGTGATAAAGTTTTTCAAACTTGGAAACACTATCTGTTTCATCATATGTATAATGAGTGGAATAATTATTTTTTTGGTTTCGCCAGTACCGGATAAAAATAAACCTCTTGAAAAAATAGAATATAAGGTTTTTAAGAGAAGGTCAAGACAAAT
This sequence comes from Oscillospiraceae bacterium, assembly GCA_017848115.1. Taxonomy (GTDB): domain Bacteria; phylum Bacillota; class Clostridia; order Oscillospirales; family Ruminococcaceae; genus HUN007. Next base: position 25,039 of record JAGAKZ010000028.1, on the reverse strand, counting down.
TCTTGCGATAGAAGTTCTTTTATTTGTGGTCAGTATTTTAACGAAATGGAATACAATAGCTGAATGTGTTAGTTTGTCGCTTGGATTGGTAGCGGTTATGCTGGTGATGGGCAGAAAAAACAAAGGGTCAGGTTTCATCTAGGAGATATACCAGATGAAAGATTATAGGTGCAAAATTTATTAAAAGATGAGAGGTAGTCTATTATGAAGAAATTTAAGACAGTTGGTATTAGTGCTATAGTAGCTTTTACTATTGTGACAGGTATGACAAGTGTTAATGTAAACGCAGAACAAACTACCGGAATTAATGCAGTTTATTTTGGTGGTGGTGAATGGGAATTTACTTGTGAGGTTCTTAATGGCAGTGGAAATCATATTGGGGAATTTTGCTATGGGTACGATATGACTCTTGTAAATGAAGATTATACCTGGGCAAGAAGTTCTGATTATAGCTGTAAGGCTGGAGTTTGCAGAAATGGACATGATAGTGGATATCTTTGGGGTTTCTCTAAGAACAATAATGAATGGAGCAAAAAGGAATTGACTCATAAAGATGATAATGTTAGTTATTGTATGAATTTTGATAATGACTATGTAGGTGCAGTAAATGGAATAAGTAGAGGAAGTTCCTACAAATAATATAAATCTTTATAAACCATACTATGAATAAAATAATTTTCATAGTATGGTTTATAATAATGGTGAAAATTATATGAGAAAAATAAAGTATCTATCATGTTTAATAGTATTTTTTTTATGTTTTATTCTTAGTAATGAATTGTTTCAGAATTATTTGTGTACGTTTACAGGTCGGTTTTATTATATTGATATTGACACAGATAAAAGAGAAGAGTTATATGATGTATTAAATGAAGTTGCAGAAAAAGGTTTTCCAAAGGCTTTTGCAGTTGATGTTAATATTGGAAATTATAAATCAGTATCAGTAAGCATATTTTCAGATAGCGAACAATTTGAATCAATAAGTGAACAGTGTGATATCAAAGAAGGAATATACAACAGTTTCTTTTCAGGAAGTACCATTGTAATAAGAAAAGATTTTTCTGAAATAATTGGACGATCTGATATAATAAGATTTTATTTTGATGCATCAGCAGAAGAAATAGAACAGATTTACTATTTGATTAATCGTTATTTGCCGACATCGTATGTTCATCAGGAAGATAAATCAGGTTTAGAATGGATATTGGATTGTATCTGGATTATACCATTTCTTTTTTTACTTATGCTGACATGGTTTTCGGTTCAGTTTGACAAGAAAAGAAACTTTCTGAGGATTTCGCTTGGAGCTTCAAAGGGCAGTATTATACTCAGATTTGTTGTTTGGGATACATTGATATTGATGTTGATATTTTTTCTTTTATATTTGATATTAAAACGATATATATATATTGATTATCATGTAGATGATTTAAAAATATCTTTTGCTGTTTTTTTGATTATTAATGGTGTATTGCCATTATCGATTTTAAAGAACGATTATAAGGAAATTATTTATGGAGCAAATTTAAATCAGTCGCTTTTGTCAAACTGTTATCTTATGAAAGCTTTGACGTTGATTATAACGATAGCATCTATTTCTATAAATTTATATCTCGTAATGGGTAGTATTAAATATCTTCAATACTATCCTGTAATTGAAACGTGTAATGATCAGTATTTTATAGATTTTACTCCTGATTACAGCTATTATAAAAGTAAGAACGGAAGAAAAGAATTAGGTGAAACTGATGAGATAACCAATAAATATGATATATATAATTTGTTGAAAAATAAAATCTGTCTTGACTACTTATACAAAGATAAAATCAGATATTCAGAGATATACGTATGTGATGATGACGGGAATAAGGTATTATTCACCAATGATGCTTCTATGATTACAGATGATAAATTAAAAGAAAGAATCAGAACAGATTATGATTTTACAGTTTTGATTCCGGAAGGGTTTCCACAGGAGTTGTGTTCAGAAAAAATTTCTGATAAACTTGGAGGGCGGATTCTAATTCCAGAAGATACATATTCATATTATTTTGATACTTATGACTTTAATGCTAAAGTTATTTATATGAATATTCAGGAAAACGGAACAGAGTCAGATTATGGGTTTGATATAATAGAACGTCCGGCAATAATTTTTTGTAATATAGATGGTGAGAGAATAAGAGAAATACACAATAAGTTTGATGTACCGGCAATAAAATATTTTGGTTTTGAGCTGTGTACAACAAGGTTTTTGGTCGATGAAAATAAGTTAAATGAAGAAAATAAATTTGTTGATTCAATTGCTACTGTTGTTTCAGAACAATTTATAACTATAAAAAATAGTTTGACACGTATAATGTTGTTAAATACAATAATAAGTGTTGTTATGATAGCTCTTGAATTCTTTCTTACTATAGTAATAATAAAACTTGAATATACAATAAACGCTAAAACACTGTCTGTAAAAAAGATATTAGGATATTCTTTATTGAAAAGAAATTCAACAATCTTTGGGTTGAATTTGTTTACAGCATTTATTGGAATGATAACAAATTTCATTAGTTGTCTTATGTTTAATATTTCGGTATGGTATATGGTTATTATTACTACTATATCACTTCTGATTATTGAAATTTTTGTTTCACTTTGGTATATACAAAAATTTGAGAGAGTCAATACTATGAAAATTCTGAAAGGTGGTAGTCTATGATTGAAATAAAGAGTATCACAAAATCATTTGGTGATAACAAAATCTTTAATGATTTCAGTATAGTGATTCCTGATAAAGCTTTTAAGGTATTTGCCGGAAAAAGTGGGTGCGGAAAAACTACACTTCTGAATATGATAGGTGCAATCGAATTTCCGGACAGCGGTGTTATAACAGTAAATGGAGTTAATATACATAAGAAATCAAATATGAGAAAGTATTTTTCTGAACAGGTAGGATTTTTATTTCAGAATTTTGCGTTGATAGAAGAAGAAACTATTGAAGAAAATCTTAACTATGTTCAAAAAAAGCATCGTTCAGGCAGATCTATTGATGAAATATTGAATTCATTAGGATTGCTTGATAAAAAAAATACTGAAGTGTACAAGCTATCAGGTGGAGAACAACAAAGAACGGCTCTTGCACGATTAATGTATAAAAAATGTGACATAATTCTTGCCGATGAACCGACAGGATCGCTAGATTTTGAAAACACCGAAATAGTTATGAAAATTTTACATGATTTTAATAATCAAGGAAAAACTGTTATAATGGTGACACATGATGAAAAAATTATTTCTGAAGAAAAGGATGTTATAAGATTATGAAACAAAATAAAAGCAAAAATATTAGTTTCAAAAAACTTATTATAATGCTTATTATAATTTTACTTATATTTGCGGTATATAATTTAACATGGTATTTTCTTAAATATCAGCCATATCACAAATTATGCGCAAGCTTAGAGAAAAGTGATGAAGGTTTACGAGGGCAGAGATATTCTTATAGTGATGCTGATTATACATATTTAATCAAAATGCCTTCATATCTTTCTTTTCAAGGAGGATTTATAAATGTTGCTTCAAACAATAAAATATCACAGCATACAGAAAATGGTGCACAAATTCAATATCCAAGTTGTTCTTTATTTATATGGCCACAGATTATGAAGGAAACGAAATATGGAGTATCTGTATTTGAAGATGATGAAATTTATATGCTTGCAATTGATAAAGAACTTAATTATGTTCCAAATGACAGTGAACTTTCAGCTGAAATAGAAAGTAAAGAAACGATTATAAACAATCATTATAAAGAAATATCCGAAATAATGAACGCAGTCAATAATATGTGGGAAGATGTTTGAGAAGTAAATAATATACACTTAGAGAAGCTTAAAAAATTAAATTTTAACGTAAATAAAAATGGTGTATTTAACTATGTTTGTAAAAATGATGTGTAACATTATACTTGGAGTTTTGTATGAGCGATTATTTTAGGGTGTTTTGATAGTTGTGTTGTATATAACATTAAGGCAATCATTAGCTTATGAAATAAAAATGTATATGTTGCAGATTGGTTAAATAATTCATATAATGTTATGTAATGGTTGAAAATAAAACATTCAGCAATATAGGCTAAAAGCTTTTATTGTTGAATGTTTTTATTATACAGAGAGGTAAACTTAAATTATGAAAAACAAAAAAATATTCCTGATATTATTAACTATTATTTTTTTTATATCAGGTTGCAGTAAGACGAGTAGCAGTACTATAAATTCAGATAAAAATCATGAAAATTATATTTCTTTGTTTTACAAAACAGAAGAATATCCTTCAGATGATTTTACATTTATTGAAGACGTGATAAAAAGAAATGATTTTCTGTATGAGTTTGGATTGAAAAATTTAAGTGAAGATGATGGTAAATGCACTATCTACTCACTAGAAAATAATTCAGAATTGAATATTAATACACATATACCATATGATGAAATGATGGATGCAGAGATAAGTAATGACAGATTATATATGTTATATATGTATGACAGTATTTTTTATTTGTCATATGTAGATATAAAATCCGAAAAAACTGAAAAAACAATATCCCTTGAATATTTTCCTCAAACTATAGTATGTACAGATAATATGATTCTTGTTTTGTCTGATGATATCAATTCACGAGAAGTACTCTTGTATAGATATGATTTGAACCTTGAACCCTTACAAACTATAAATCTGAGTAATATAACGGATAAGGAAGGATTTGCAGGAAATTGTTTCAGAATGTGTTATAGTCAGGGAATGATTTTCTTTTTTGGAACAAACAGAAGTGGTAGTCTTTACTTGTATTGTATGAATGAAGATATGGATATATTGTATTCAAGAGAACTAAATGATATGCCCGGAAGGGCATCTGATATATTTGTTGAAGATGATTATCTTGTACTTTGTTCTTATGATGATTCAGGTAAGTATATTAACCACATGGAAATGTCAGATGGTACGGTAAAAGACAGATATGAAATACCTGATGCAGAAATATATAGCGGATATTCAAGTGAAGTTAAGTTGTGCAGAACAAATGTGGATTGTTTCTACTATAATATAGAAGAAAACCGTAAAGAAAATGTTGATGTTCCGGATTGTTTATCATATGAAAATTATTGTTATCAGTCAGGAAAGAGTTATATTATATTCCCTAACATGCGTTTTGAAATTCATTCTGTATGCCAGAAATTTGACAGCAATCATAATAAAAAAGGCGAAATTGATTTGGGTTCATCTGTTATTGCGTGTGGAATTACAGAGGATAATATGGTATATGCATTGTCAAACTATGACCAGACAGAGTATGAATTAAGTTTGTATAATGACGAAAAACAAGTTAAATCTATAAAAATAGAAAAAGATTTTGATGATAAATATTCATCATTTATTATTACAGATAATATGTTGTTATTATCTTTGTTTGATACAGACAATAATAACAAGTTAGTCAGATATGATATAAACGGTGCATCTGAGGAATGTATATACTCTTGTAGTGATGGTAGTTACATTACACAATTATTTAAATCAAAAGATACTGTTTACTTTTCCTGCATAGAAAATAGAACTGAAATAAAAATAATGAAATTATCAGAAGATGCAGTTTATGAACTTAATGCATTAAAAGATATCAGAATATCCAATGTTTTTCATGGCGATGATCAGTATGATTTTTATTACGAATCAGGGTCAGCTATATATGGTTATGATGACAAGGAAGAAAAAAGTGATAAAATAATCGACCTTGTTGACAGCGGATTAATATATAAAATTGAATCTTTCTCAAAAATATCTGAGGACAATTATTTCTGCCGTATGGTATCAGATACAGATAGGGTATATTTAAAACTTACAAAAGCTGGTGATGACGAATTAGAAAGATTTAATAACCGTAAAAAGATAATAGTAGCAGGTAATAACATAAAAGAAAATATCGGTTTATCCGAGAAAATCATACAGTTTAATCGTGAAAATCTGGATTATTATATAACAGTAAGAGATTATTCAACAGATGATAAAATGATAAGTAATATTGGACATGATGTTGCTAACTCTGAAATTCCTGATCTGTATATTCTGGATAAGGATTTTGATTTTATGTTGTTATCAGAAAAGAATGCTCTACTTGATCTGACAACACTTATTGAAAGTGATTCAACTCTGAACTTAAATGATTTATTCAGTTCAGTGCTTGATATGTATTCGAGTGATAATAAAATTTATGGAATAATGACATCATTTAATCTAAAAGGAATAGTACTTGGAAATACTGATGAAAATATTCCTTATGATTATTCTGCATTTCTTGAAAAAATTAAAACCGATGATATTCATTTTAAATATGCAAACGAGAAATCGTTATGGGGGTATATGGTTATATCAAAAGCACATGAATTTATTGATTTTGAAAATGCAAAATGCGATTTTACATCTGATGATTTTATAAACCTTCTTAAATACATACCCGATGCAATAAACGATAACGGTACAGCAGGAATACACGAAATTTATGACTTTTCTTCAAAAGGATACTTATCTGCTCTTTATAACAACGATTATATGATAACAGATGTATCCGCCACCGGTAAAAGCAGGTCTGCAATTGATACAAGCAATAGCTTTGGATTTGCCGTTTCATCTGTTTCTGATGATCCTGATGGTGCATGGTCATTTATTAAAATGTTTTTATCGGAAGAATATCAGAATCAGATTCAGGAGTTTCCGATTTTGAGAAAGTCCTTTGAAAATAAATTTTCAGAGGAAATCAAGTATAATGGGCATAGTGGGAGTATATATACTCCTGATTTATCAGAACCGATTGATTTTATCCTTGATATATCAGAAAATGATAAAGAGTTTATTATAGAGCTTATAGAATCAGCATCACACTTAAATTTAGCCGGTTCAAAGATTGAATCAATTATAAAGGAAAATATTGACCTGTATATTGAAACCAAACAAACAGCAGAAGAAACTGCAAGCAATATTCAAAGCAAAGTAGGATTATATCTTAGTGAAATGCTTAATAAACAATAAAACAATAAACCGTCCGAAGCTCACACTTCAGACGGTTTATTGTTTTGGTTAAGAGAAATTTTAAAATCCGGTATATTTATTTCGGATTGTATGGAATGTTAGAAAAAATCAAAGTAATTTACAGCATTGTTATATGAGATATCACTTACAATCTGTCCAAGAGTTTCTATATCATATGGATATTCACCATTTTCAACAAGTTCGCCGAACAGGTCGCAGAGAATGCGTCTGAAATATTCGTGTCTTGGATATGATAAGAAACTGCGTGAATCTGTAAGCATACCTACAAATCCGGCAAGATAACCGAGATTTCCGAGAGAAATAAGCTGATCTCTCATACCGGTTTTGTGGTCGTTGAACCACCATGCCGAACCATGCTGGATTTTGCCTGCAACTTCTGAACTCTGGAAACAGCCGAGTATAGTGTCTATAGCCTGATTGTCATTCGGATTCAGACTGTATATAATTGTTTTGGGAAGGGATTGTTCTGCCTCCAGAGAATTCAGAAAGTCAGCAATATTAGATGAAGGAGCAAAATTATTTATACAGTCATAGCCCGTATCAGGACCTAATTTTGAAAATTGCTTATAGTTATTGTCACGCTTTGCGCCATAGTGAAGCTGCATTACCCAGCCTCTTTTTGCGTATTCTTTGCCACAGAAGAGCATAAACATTGTCTTGTACTTTACTATTTCATCTTCTGTGAGTTTTTCATTATTTATTTTTTTTCTGAAAATATTTTCGGTTTCTTCTTCAGTTGCAGGTAAATAGTAAACATATTCAAGTGCATGATCGGAAACACAGCATTTCATTGAAGCAAAGAAGTCCATTCTCTGTGAGAGAGCCTCTTTTAAATCAGCAAAGCTTTTTATTTCTTTTTTGCAAAGCAAACCAAGTTTTGAAATGTATTCGGAAAATTCATCTTTTTCTATATTCATGGCCTTGTCAGGACGCCATGCAGGAAATACCTTTGTTTCAAATGTACTGTCTTCTGCAAGTACCTTGTGCCATTCAAGTGAATCAACAGGGTCATCGGTAGTGCATATAACTGTTACGTTTGATTTCTTTATGAGATCTCTTACACGCATATCAGAAGAAGCAAGTTTTTCGTTACACAGGTTCCATACTTCTTCAGCAGTTTTTTCATTTAACACACCGTCATAGCCGAAAAATCTCTGTAATTCGAGATGACTCCAGTGGTAGAGCGGATTTCCTATAGCTCTTGAAAGTGTCTTTGCCCAGTGCATAAATTTTTCTTTGTCACTTGCGTCACCGGTTATATATTTTTCATCAACACCTGCAGAACGCATAAGACGCCATTTGTAGTGGTCTCCGCCGAGCCATACTTGTGTTATGTTGTCAAATTTTCTGTTCTCGGCTATCTCACGCGGGTTTATGTGACAGTGGTAGTCGATTACAGGCATTTTTTCAGCATAGTTGTGAAAAAGCTCCGATGCAGTTTTTGTTGATAAAAGAAAGTCTTTATCCATAAATTTTCTCATAAGTTTTCTTGAACCTCATTTCATTTTTGATTTAGTTTAGTAGTTTGTCTTTCGATTATTTCAGCAGAAAATATTGTCTGTTTTGGAGTGGACGTATCATTTGAAAATACACTCATAAGTGTTGCAACACAGTGTGTACACAGAGACGGCAGTTTGTTGTCTACCGATGTAAGTGTCGGATCGCAGTATTCTGTTATATCAAAGTTGTTGTAACCTGCGATAAAAAGATTGTCGGGAACCGATATACCTGTTTCCTTGGCGTATTTTATAGCACCTATTGCAAGTACATCATCGGAAGCTATAACACCGTCAAATGTAATTCCCTTGTCGCAAAGACTTTTTATGGACTGTTTTACTTCGTGAACGGATTTGCTGTGCGAGCTTATAAAATGAATAAGTTTTTCATCTATATGAAGTTTGTTAGCTTTCATAGCACTTCTGAAACCGTCAAGTTTTCTTATGGCACTGTACGAATTTGAATTGTAAAGGTACAATATCTCACGTTTGCCTTGTTTTATAAAGCGTTCGGTTATTTCATATGTTGCAGAAAAATCATCACATAATGTACTGTAAACGTTTGGCGCATTCAGTGCCGCATTTATGAGCATTACAGGAACTGACTTTGCCGCATTGCGTATATAGTCATTCATACGGTCATCGCTTTCAACATAATTTGAGCCGACAAGTATTATAGCGTCAACTCTTTTTGAAAGCAGAAGATCCATACATTTCTTTTTGGTTTCGTGATCGTATCCGGTACATGACAGCAGGGAATCATAGTTGTTTTTTCTGAGATTCTGTTCTATGTAGTATACAGCCTGAGCAAGATACGGATCTGAAGAATCGGCGCACATTACACCAATAGTTTTCATAGTATTGAGTCCAAGACCTCTTGCAAAAACATTTGGAGTGTAACCGCTTTCTTCTATGGCAGCCATAACTTTGACACGATTTTTTTCACTTACGTTCGGGTTGTTGTTTATAACGCGTGATACAGTAGCGATCGATACTCCGGCAATTTTTGATATGTCATATATATTCATATATCTCATGCCCTTTCTAAAAAATGAAAATACCTTAAATTATCTTAAAACTATTAAATTAACTTCTTTGTTTTCTGAGTTTTTTCAATTATATAACTCAGATTATAGTGCGAGGAGTGTAAGTGCTTACAACTCCCGAAAATTATTATATAATATAATTTGCGTAAAATCAACCGTAAAATAAAAAATTGTGCAAAATATATTGTTTTTTATTTTCTATGTTGTGATTATATATAAAAATCAGAAAAATTATTGACTTATCACAAAAATATGTGTATAATCTCTTATGTAAGCGGTTACAGATGCTGTGGCTGATTATTAAAATTTTCCTCAAGCTCAATCCAACGTTGTAACAAATGCGCAATAAAAATAGGTTAGGATATTGCGCATTTGATTTCAGCATTTTGTGTAAGTGCTTACAAAACGGATTGACTAACGTAAAAATGGTAAGAGGCAAAGAAGGTTGTATTGTGTTAAGTATTATTGAAACCGGCATAAAGAAGCCGGAAAGACCGGTAAAAGTCGTACAGTTCGGAGAAGGTAACTTTCTCAGAGCGTTTGTAGACTATATGTTTGATATTCTCAACGAAAAGACTGATTTCAATGGGAGTATCGCTATTGTAAAGCCGATAGAATACGGTTCGGTTGAAGCTTTTACAAAACAGGACAGTATTTATACGGTTTGTCTCAGAGGTCTTGAAAACGGAGAAGAGAAAACCAGGACAAGAATTATTACCAGTATCAGCAAAACTATTGCCTGCGGTGCAGATTATAATGAATATGCAGAACTGGCAAAGCTTGATACGCTCAGATTTGTAGTTTCAAATACTACAGAGGCTGGTATAGTTTTTGACGAAAACGATAAGTATGAGATGTGTCCTCCGTCAAGTTATCCCGGAAAACTTACAAAGTTTTTATATGAGAGATACAAACACTTTGATGGTGATACCACAAAAGGACTTATTATTCTTCCGGTAGAACTCATAGACGAAAACGGAAAAGAACTTAAAAGATGTGTAAAGAAACTTTCTGAGTGCTGGAAGCTCGGAGCAGAATTTATACAGTGGCTTGACGAAGCGTGTGTGTTTGCAAGTACACTGGTTGACAGAATAGTTACAGGTTATCCTCACGGAGAGGATAAGGAAATGTTTGAGAAGTTTGGATATGAAGATAAACTTCTTGTAACAGGTGAACTTTTTGCTCTTTGGGTCATCGAGTCAGACAAAGAGATAAAAGATGAAATTCCTTTTGACAAAGCAGGTCTGCCTGTTATTTTTACAGACGATCATAAGCCGTATAAGCAGAGAAAAGTACGTATACTAAACGGAGCTCATACGTCATTTTCACTTGCGTCATATCTTGCAGGAAATGATTATGTCGGACAGTCTATGGATGACAAAGTAATATATAATTATATGGACAGGGTTATTTTTAATGAAATAATCCCTACACTTGAGCTTTCAAAGAAAGCGCTTACAGAGTTTGCGGATTCTGTTAAGGAAAGATTTAAAAATCCTTTTATAAAGCACGCTCTTCTCTCTATTTCGCTCAACAGTGTTTCAAAATGGAGAGCAAGATGTATGCCGAGTCTTCTCGGATATGTTCAGATAAAAAATGAAATTCCGAAAGGTCTGGCGTTTTCTCTTGCGGCACTTATAGCATTTTACAGCAGTGATGATCTTCGTGACGGTGTTCTTGTCGGTAAAAGAAACGGTGAAGAATATCTGATAAAAGATGATGCAAAAGTGCTAAGATTTTTCGCTGATAAATCATCAGAAAATACAGCAGAACTTACAAGACTCGTACTCAAGGAAGAAGATTTCTGGGGAAGAGATCTTACAGAAGTTTCAGGACTTGAAAAAACTGTTGCTGATTTTCTTTTTGAAATAAGAAAAGACGGTATGAGAGCAGTGATGGAAAAGTATTTTTTGTGAGGTACGGTCATGAAATTTATAAAAATAAATGAAAATGATAATGTAGCGGTAGCTATAGAAAAACTTGCAAAAGGTACTGTTATAAATTGTGGTGAGAATACTGTAGAAGTTGTTGATGAAATTTCAGCAGGTCACAAAGTTGCTCTTAAAGATATAGAATGCGGTACGCCTGTTGTAAAGTATGGTTATACCATAGGAAATGCTCTGCAGGATATAAAAGCAGGTCAGTGGATCCATACACACAACATAAAGACCGCACTTGACGGAATACTCGATTATACATATGCTCCCACAGAGATACGCAGTCTTAAAGCACCTAAAGCCCGTACTTTTCAGGGATACAGAAGAAAAGACGGTAAAGTCGGCATAAGAAACGAAGTGTGGATAATTCCTACAGTAGGTTGCGTAAACGGAATAGTAAAATCACTTGAAAAAGAAGCGCAAAAATTTATAACTGAAAATATTGATGCAGTAGTGGCATTTCCTCATCCGTATGGTTGTTCACAACTTGATGCCGATCAGGAAAATACGCGTCATATACTTGCTGATCTTGTAAATCATCAGAATGCCGGCGGTGTACTTGTTGTCGGTCTTGGCTGTGAAAACAGCAGTATAGAGATTTTGAAAAATTATATCGGAGATTATGATGAAAACAGAGTTCGTTTTTTAAAGTGTCAGGATCACGAGGACGAAATAAGTGATGGCTTACAGATGCTCAGAGAACTTGTGGAATATGCATCTTCATCACAGCGTGAGGAAATCGATGCTGGCGAACTTGTAATAGGGCTTAAGTGCGGAGGATCAGACGGATTTTCGGGAATAACAGCAAATCCGTTGTGCGGACGTTTTTCCGATATGTTAGTTTCACTCGGAGGTACGGCTATACTTACAGAAGTTCCTGAAATGTTCGGTGCGGAAACTATACTTATGAACAGGGCAAAAGATAAAGCTACTTTTGAAGAGATAGTAGATCTTATAAATGATTTTAAACTCTACTATGAAAAAGAGGGATTGCCCATATACGAAAATCCTTCACCCGGAAACAAAGCAGGCGGAATTTCTACGCTTGAAGACAAATCACTTGGTTGTACACAAAAATCAGGTGATTCTCGTGTGTGTGGCGTAATGAAATATGGTGAGAGCGTTTCACAAAAAGGTCTTAATCTCCTTTGCGCTCCCGGAAATGATCTGGTAGCGTCAACAGCTCTTGCAGCATCAGGGGCACATATTGTGCTTTTTACTACAGGAAGAGGAACACCTTTTGCCTGCCCTGTTCCTACCATAAAAATTTCAAGCAATTCAGCACTCTATGAAAAGAAAAATAACTGGATAGATTTCAATGCAGGACCGATAGTAGAAAATTCAGGCATTGAAGAAACAGCGGATAAATTGTTCGATTTTATACTTGATGTAGCGTCAGGTAAGAAGTTAAAAAGTGAGTTATCAGGTTATCGTGATATGACAATATTTAAAAAAGGAGTTACTTTATAATGAATTCTGTTATAGAAGAAATATCAAAAATAGGTATAGTACCTGTTGTTGCATTGGATGATGCAAAAGATGCAGAGCCTCTTGCTCAGGCTCTTTGCAATGGTGGCCTTCCATGTGCGGAAATTACTTTCAGAACAGCGGCCGCTGAAGAAAGTATCAGAATAATGTCTGAAAAATTTCCTCAGATGCTTATAGGTGCTGGAACTGTACTTAACGAAGAACAGGTTGACAAAGCAGTAAATGCAGGTGCAAAGTTTATAGTAAGCCCGGGTCTTAATCCAAAGACTGTAGCTTATTGCGTAAGCAAAAACATTCCTGTTATTCCTGGCTGTACAAATCCAAGCGATATCGAACAGGCTATTGAACTCGGACTTGATGTTGTAAAGTTTTTCCCTGCTGAAGCGGCAGGCGGTCTTAAAATGATAAAGGCTATGAGCGCTCCTTACGGTTCAATGAAGTTTATGCCTACAGGAGGCATTACTGAAAAAAATATAATCGAATATCTTGATTTTGGAAAGATAGTTGCTTGCGGTGGTTCATGGATGGTAAGCAAGGATATGGTTTCAAACGGAGAATTTGATAAGATAGAATCACTTACCTCACAAGCTGTTACAAAGATGCTTGGTTTTGAACTTGCACATATAGGTATAAACACAGACAGTGAAGAAGACGCTGAAAAAACAGCTGATACATTTGAAAAACTTTTTGGTTTTGCAAAAAAATCAGGAAAATCTTCTGTATTTGCCGGAAGTGCTGTTGAAGTTATGAAAAGCAGATATCTTGGTGAATGCGGTCATCTCGGAATTAAGACAAATTATATAGACAGAGCGGTATATCATTTGCAAAAAAGGGGATTTGAATTTGACAATACTACCGCCAAGTATGATAATAAGGGAAATCTTAAAGCTGTATATCTGAAAGACAGTGTAGGAAGTTTTGCACTTCACCTGCTTCAGAAATAAATTGAAAGGGTTGTATGAAAAATGAAGAAAGTTATTACGTTTGGCGAAATTATGCTCAGACTTGCACCCGAAGGCTATCTCAGATTTGTTCAGGCTGAAAAATTTGGTGCAACTTATGGCGGTGGCGAGGCGAACGTGGCGGTATCACTTGCAAATTACGGATATGACGCTAAGTTTGTTACAAAGCTTCCGAAACATAATATCGGTCAGTGTGCAGTAAATTCCCTTAGAAAGTACGGAGTAGATACTTCGTTTATTTCAAGAGGAGGCGATCGTGTAGGCATCTATTATCTTGAAAAAGGCGCATCACAGAGACCTTCTACAGTTATATATGACAGAGCAGGTTCATCTATCGCTACTGCTGACAGTTCTGATTTTGACTGGGATGCTATTTTTGAAGATGCAGACTGGTTCCACTTTACAGGTATAACACCTGCACTTGGTGACAACGTTGCAAAGATCTGTCTTGAAGCCTGCAAAAAGGCAAGAGAAAAAGGAATCACAGTAAGTTGTGACTTAAACTACAGAAATAAACTCTGGAGTAAAGAAAAAGCAAATGAAGTTATGAGTGAACTTTGCAAATATGTTGATGTTTGTATCGCAAACGAAGAAGATGCCAGTGATGTATTCGGTATAAAATCAAAAGGTACAGATGTTACAGCAGGTGCAGTAAATCACGAAGGTTATAAAGATGTTGCAAAACAGCTTGCAGACAGATTCGGATTTTCAAAGGTTGCTATAACTCTCAGAAGCTCTATCTCAGCAAATGATAACAAATGGGCAGCTATGCTCTATGACGGAAATGACTGCTTCTTCAGCAAGAGTTATCTTATGCATATAGTAGACAGAGTAGGTGGCGGTGACAGCTTCGGAGGCGGACTTATTTATGCGTGTCTCGAAGGTTTTGATTCACAGAAGATAATAGAGTTTGCAGCAGCAGCAAGTTGTCTCAAGCACAGTGTTGAGGGCGATTTCAATATGATAGTTGCCGATGAAGTATTAAAACTTGCCGGTGGCGATGGCTCAGGAAGAGTACAGCGCTGATTAATCGAAAGGAATGTGTGTGTGTAATGGAAATAAGAACAGCTGCTTCACCAAAAGATGTTAAAAATTATGATACATCAAGACTGCGTGAAGAATTCCTCATTCAGGATCTTTTTAAGGAAGATGAGATAAAGACTGTTTATAGTCATATTGACAGGATCATAACCGGTTCTGCTGTTCCGGTAAGACAGAAACTTGAACTTACAGCCGGAGAAGAGATACGTGCGGAATATTTTCTTCAGAGAAGAGAAATGGGCGTTATCAATATAGGCGGAAGCGGTAAGATCGTGGTTGACGGTACCGAGTATAAGTTAGGATACAAAGACGGTATATACATCGGTATGGGTTCAAAGGAAATAATATTTGAAAGTGACGATGAGAGTAAGCCTGCAAAGTTTTACTTCAACAGCACACCGGCACACAAATCATATCCGACAGTACTTATTACACTTGACGATATAAAGCCGGAAAACAAGGTTGAACTTGGTTCACTCGAAGGTTCAAATCATCGTGTTATAAATAAATACATTCTTCCCGGTCAGGTAGAAAGCTGTCAGCTCGTTATGGGTATGACTTCACTTAAACCGGGAAGCGTATGGAATACTATGCCTTGCCATACTCATGACAGAAGAATGGAAGTGTATCTGTATTTTGAACTCAGTGATGATGCAGTAGTATTTCATTATATGGGTGAGCCTCAGGAAACAAGACATCTTGTTATGAGAAACGAAGAGGCTGTTATTTCACCGAGCTGGTCTATCCACAGTGCGTCAGGTACACAGGCATACACATTTATCTGGGGCATGGCAGGAGAAAATCAGGCTTTTGATGATATGGATGCAGTAGCAATGACTGATCTGAGATAAGGCAGGTATAAAAATGAATTGTTTTTCACTTGAAGGAAAAGTAGCTCTTGTAACAGGTGCTTCATATGGTATCGGTTTTGCAATTGCTTCGGCACTTGCACAAAACGGAGCAAAAATCGTTTTTAACGATATCAAAGAAGAGCTTGTAAACAAGGGAATAGAAGAATACAAGAAAATCGGTATAGATGCAACAGGTTACGTATGTGACGTAACAAATGAAAAACAGGTATCAGAAATGATAGCTGATATAGAAAAAAAAGTGGGAATTGTCGATATATTAGTTAATAATGCAGGTATAATCAAGAGAATACCTATGTGTGAAATGTCAGCTGATGAATTTAGACAGGTTATAGATGTTGACCTGAATGCACCATTCATCGTATCAAAGGCTGTCATTCCTTCCATGATAAAAAAAGGTCATGGAAAGATAATAAACATATGCTCTATGATGTCAGAACTCGGACGTGAAACAGTTTCAGCATATGCGGCTGCCAAGGGTGGTCTCAAAATGCTTACTAAAAATATAGCGTCTGAATACGGTGAGTTCAATATACAGTGTAACGGCATAGGTCCGGGATATATAGCAACGCCTCAGACTGCTCCTCTCAGAGAAGATGGTCACCCGTTCAACAGTTTTATTATTGCAAAGACACCTGCTGCACGCTGGGGAACACCTGAAGACCTTGCAGGTCCTGCAGTTTTCCTTGCATCAGATGCGTCAAACTTTGTAAACGGACATATTCTCTACGTTGACGGCGGTATACTCGCATATATAGGTAAACAACCGAAATAGTATCAGGAGGAAAATTAAGATGATTAAGATTAAGAAGATAATGGCAGCTGTTCTCAGCATAGCTCTTGTAGGTGCATTTACATCATGCAGTGGAGATGAAGGCGCTTCATCAGAAAGCAAATCAGGAAACACAAGTGTTTCTGACAGCGAAAATAAAGGCGGAGAAAAAGAAGAAAATTCAGGCGAAGACGTTACAATAAAGATTTCATGGTGGGGCGGAGACGCAAGACATGAAGCTACACAAAATGCTATAAATGCATTTATGGAAGAAAATGAAAATATCAACGTTGAAGTACAGTTTGGTGCATGGGACGGCTGGGAAGACGCTATGTCAACATCATTGTATGCCGGTACTGCTCCTGACATAAACCAGATCAACTGGAACTGGATCTCAAACTACAGTGCAGACGGAAGCAAGTTCCTTGATATGAATACAATGTCTGAACACTTTGATCTTTCAAACTACAGTGAAGAAGCTCTTAACCAGTGTGTAGTAGCCGATGAACTTCAGGCTATTCCTGTAGCTATGACAGGCCGTATATTCTACTGGAACAAGACAGCTTTTGAAAATGCAGGAATAAGTGTTCCTACATCACTTGAAGAACTCTATGCAGCAGGTCAGACATTCAAGGAAGTTCTTGGCGATGATTATTATCCGCTCGCACTCGGCGAATATGACAGAACTATTCTTTTCATTTACTACCTTGAATCTGTATATGGCAAAGCATGGGTAGAAGACGGTAAACTCAACTATACAGCTGAAGAAATTGCTACAGGTCTTGAGTTTATGAACGAACTTGAAGATAAGCACGTTATTCCTTCAATTCCTACGATCATCGGTGATGGTGCTGCTTCACTCGATAAGAATCCTAAGTGGATGGAAGGCAAGTATGCAGGTATTTTCGAATGGGATTCCTCAGCAACAAAGTTTGCTTCAGCTCTTAACGAAGGTCAGGAATTTGTAGTAGGTGACTACTTCAAGGACTTCGGTAAGCATCAGGGTGGATTTACAAAGGTTTCACTTGCATTTGCTATCTCTGAAAATACAAAGCACCCTGAAGAATGTGCAAAGCTTCTTGAATTCCTTCTCAACAGCGAAGAAGGTACAGCTATAATGGCTGCTGAAAGAGGTATCCCGCTCAGCAAGTCAGCTCTCAAGACTTGTACAGACGGCGGTCTCCTTAACGAAGTTGTTGCAGAAGCTAACTCAAAGGTTCTTGAATGGGCTAAGTTCCCGCTCGATACACAGTTTGAAAATTCAAAACTCAAAGGCAACCCTGATGGCGTATATTACGATGTATTCGGTGGTTTGAGCTATGATGAATACAGTGTTGAAAAAGCTGCTGAGATCCTTGTTGAAGGTGTAACAGAAGTTCTCGAAGGTTAATAAAATATAAACTGAAAACCGTCAGATTCATCTCCGTTTTTGCGGAGATGAATTTAAGAACGGTGGGAGTTGAAGTAATATGGTACAAAAGTATATAAACAGTTTTCTTGATAAGTATACAAATTACAAAGAGTACTGGAATTACGAGGACGGTTGTGTTTTAGTCGGTTGTCAGCAGTTGTATGAAGCTACAGGTGACGAAAAATATCGTAAATTCATTTTAGATTATCTTGCTCCGTTTATAGAAGAAGACGGTACTATCAATAATTTTCCTGCTGAAAAATACAGCATAGATAGTTTTAACTGTAGCAAGATTCTTTTTTTTGCTTATAAAGAAACCAAAGATGAAAAATATAAAAAAGCTATAGATTATTCTATACATTGGCTTATGAAACAGCCACGTACATCTGACGGGAATTTTATACACAAGGCGGTTTATCCGGCTCAGGTATGGCTTGACGGATTGTATATGGCACAGCCGTTTTATATGCAGTATGAAACGGTTTTTAACAAAAAAGAAAATTATAATGACATATTAAGTCAGTTCAGAAATGTACGTAAGTATATGTTTGACAATAATAAAAAATTATATTATCATGGATATGACTCTGATAAAATTCAGAGCTGGGCAGATAAAAAGACAGGACTTTCTGCGAACTTCTGGCTTCGTTCAATAGGCTGGTATCTTATTGCGCTTATTGATACCATTGATAATATGTCGCAGGAGATGTATGAACATTATCGTGAATTATGTGACATTTTCAGAGAGGCAATTGACGGTATACTGAGTTATCGTGACAAAGAAAGCGGATTGTTTTATCAGGTTGTTGACTGTCATGACAACAAGGATAATTACACTGAAACTTCGGGCAGTGCAATGATAGCATATGCTGTAATGAAAGCAGCAAGACTTGAAGTTATAAGTTTTGAAAAATATGCTGATCTGGGAGCAGATATATTTGATTGTCTGGTAAAAGAAAAACTTGTAAAGAGTGAAGACAATGATGAGATCTGTTTGTGTGACATATGTAAAGTTGCAGGTCTTGGACCGGGAGAACAACGAGACGGAAGTATCGGGTATTATCTTTCAGAACCGAGAGTGTCAGATGATTCAAAGGGAACAGGTCCTTTTATAATGGCATATGCTCAGAAGATCATGCTTGATGCCGAAAAACAAAATCGTAACTAAATCCGGGAGGTAAACAACAGTGAATAATGTTTCAAATCGAAGATCTCCGGGAAAGCTGTATATGTTTTTCAGACATAATTTAGGTTTTCTATTTATATTAGTCTGGCTTATAGGTTTTCTTGTGTTCCGACTTTATCCTTTTATTTCTTCGCTTATATACAGTTTTTCAGATTTCCATCTTTTTAACGGTACAACTGAATATGGCCTTATGAACTATAAGGAAATTTTTGAAGACGATAAGATCATGAAGTCACTGAGCGTTACTTTTAAATATACATTTATAACAGTACCGCTCAAACTTGCATTTGCTCTCTTTATTGCCATGATACTTAACTATAAGGTAAAGGGCGTAAATCTTTTCAGAACAGCATACTATATTCCGTCTATTCTTGGTGGTTCTGTTGCTATAGCAGTATTGTGGAAAGCACTTTTCAGAGATGACGGTCTTATAAACTCCATGCTCCGTATTTTCGGACTTGAAGGAATAAACTGGCTTTCTGACCCTAAGTATGCGTTGTTCATTATCTCACTTCTTCGTGTATGGCAGTTCGGTTCTGCAATGGTTCTCTTCCTTGCAGCTCTCAAGGGTGTTCCGGCAGACCTTTACGAAGCAGCAACTATTGACGGTGCGAGCAAGCCAAGACAGTTTTTCAGTATAACACTTCCTCTTATAACACCGGTTGTGTTCTACAATCTTGTAACTCAGCTTTGTCAGGCATTCCAGGAATTTAACGGTCCGTATATTATTACACAGGGTGGCCCTAGAAATGCTACTACATTGTTCTCATTGCTCATTTACAAGCGTGCATTCCAGATGAATGAAATGGGTATGGCAAGTGCAATGGCATGGGTACTCTTCACAATAGTAACAATACTTAGTATAATCGCATTTATAAGCCAGAAATACTGGGTTTACTACGGCGATGAAAAATAAGGGAGGAATACGATGCAGATAAAAAGCTATAAAAAGGCACAGCAGGTGGCGTCATTTTTAAAATATGTGATACTTATTGCTGTAGGCTTCGTAATGGTATATCCTCTCATATGGATGATAGGTGCTACCTTTAAGACAAACAATGAAATTTTCAGCAGTATATCACCATTTACAACAAAACCGACTTTTGATGGATATAAGGCTGCTATGAATGACTACGGCGGAAAGATAAATCTCCTTTCTGCTATGCTCAATACATATAAGTACGTATTGCCAAAGGTGTTTTTCACACTTATTTCAGCAACATTAACAGCATATGGTTTCGGAAGATTCAACTTCAAAGGAAGAAACATTCTCTTTGCAGTTCTTATGGCTACTCTCTTTCTGCCACAGGTTGTAATGAACGTTCCTCAGTTTATTCTTTACAACAAGTTCGGCTGGGTTGACTCACCTGTATATCTTCCGCTTATACTTCCGTCACTGTTTGCTTTTGATACATATTTTGTATTTATGCTTGTTCAGTTCCTCAGAGGTATTCCGAGAGAACTCGATGAGGCAGCAACAATAGATGGATGTAACGCTTTACAGACACTTGTTCTCGTTATCTGTCCTATGTTGAAACCGGCTCTCGTAAGTTGTGCACTTTTTCAGTTTATGTGGTCATCAAACGACTTTATGGGACCTCTTCTTTACGTTACAACTCCGGAAAGATATCCTGCTACTATATTTGTAAAGCTTTCTATGGACGCTGATACAGGATTTGAATGGAATCGTGTACTTGCAGTATCACTCATTTCCATCATTCCGTCACTTGTAGTGTTCTTCTGTGCTCAGAAAAACTTCGTTGACGGTATTTCCGCAGGAAGTGTAAAGGGTTAAAAAATATACTAAAAGAATTCAAGACAGGGGTCATAGCTACTTCTGTCTTGAAGTCGTGTAAGGGGAAAATAAGATGCAAATTGAACTGATAAAATTAATGCCAAGATTTGCAGTAGCAAAAATCAACAATGATGGTTTTTATGAAAACTCATCACAGGCTGAAATTTTTATAAATGACAGATTTTACAAAAAAACTTCTTTGGTTATAAACTACATAGACAAAATAAAGCCGGGCGAAGATATCACTCTGACTGTAAGATTCAATGACGTTGAAGAAAGTATTTCATTTACTGTACCTATGGAATTTGTCACGCTTAATGTAAAAAAATTCGGTGCAGTCGGTGACGGTGTAAATGATGATACTGTATATTTTCAGTCTGCAGTTATGGCTTGTCCGAAAAACAGCAGAATATTTGTTCCGAATGGAATCTACAGGATAAGAAATATTTTCTTAAAAAGCAATATCACCATAGAACTTTCCGAGGACGCAGTACTGCTTGCAGATAATGAGCGTTACAATCACCCTGTATTTCCGGGCATGATAGAAAGCTATGACGGAAAATCAGAGTACAATCTCGGCACATGGGAGGGCAATCCTCTCCCTATGTTTGCAGGGATAATAACAGGTCTTGATGTTGAAAATGTCACGATATGCGGTAAAGGCGTGATAGACGGAAATGCCTCTCATGATGACTGGTGGTATGACGAAAAGACGATGCGTGGAGCATTCAGACCAAGACTTCTTTTTTTAAGCTCATGTGAAAATATATTTGTTTGTGGCGTTACTTTCAGAAACAGCCCCTCATGGACTATACACCCGTATTTTTCGGAGGATATCACTTTTGCAGGTATAAATATACAAAATCCTTCCGATTCTCCGAATACAGACGGAATAGATGTGGAATCATGCAAAAACGTGAACATTAAAGGTATAAAGTTTACTCTTGGTGATGACTGCATAGCACTTAAATCATGCAAGATATACATGGGCAGAAAATACGGACTCCCATCGGAAAATATCGATATTTCACATTGTCTTATGGAAAATGGTCACGGAGCGGTGACAGTAGGCAGTGAAATGTCGGCAGGTGTAAGAAATGTAAAAGTTTCTTCCTGCATTTTTTCAAATACCGACAGAGGACTCAGAATAAAAACCAGACGTGGCAGAGGTGACAAGGCTGTAATAGATAATATAACGTTTTCTCATATAAATATGAATAGCGTAAAGACACCTTTTGTTGTAAATTGTTTTTATTTTTGTGACCCTGACGGAAGAACAAGTTATGTGCAAAACAGAGATCCGTTACCTGTTGACGAGAGAACACCATCGGTAAAGGAACTTTGTTTTGAGGACATAAACTGTACGGATACACATTTTGCAGTGGCATATTTTCACGGACTTCCCGAACGCAAGATCGAAAAGATATCCATGAAAAATATTTATGTGGATTTTGACAAAAACGCTTCAAAAGGATATCCTGCAATGCTTTGCGGAGTTGAAGAAATGTGTAAAAGAGGAATATACGCCGATAATATTGAAAAACTTTTACTTGAAAATGTAACTGTAAAGGGTTATAATGGAGATAAGTACGAGCTTTACAATATAGATGATTTTATGGAGGACTAAATGCAACTTGGAATCAGAATACATGACGGTGAAAAATTACCGCTTGAAGAACTTCTTCCGATACTCAGAAAAAGAGGTTTTCTCTGCGGTCATATAGCTCTTTCAAAATCAATATCACATCACAGTACCGATGTATCTGCTATGACTCCGGGACTTGCGATGTATCTTAAAAAGCTTTTTTTTAAAAATGATATGGATATTGCAGTTATAGGCTGTTACCTTAATCTTGCAGTACCCGACAGTGAAAAACTCAGACAGAACACCGAAAAATACATGGCACACATAAGATTTGCGTCCATTCTCGGTTGTGGTGTTGTCGGAACTGAAACCGGTGCTCCAAATATGGAATACAAATATGAACCGGAATGTCGCAGTGATAAGTCACTTGATATTTTTATAAAAAACCTTCGCCCTATAGTAGAATATGCCGAAAAAATGGGTGTTATAGTTGCAATAGAACCTGTACTCAAACACATAGTTTACTCACCTCGGAGAGCAAGAAAAGTGCTTGATGAGATAGGTTCACCAAATCTTCAGATAATTTTTGATCCTGTAAATCTTCTCGGAACAGAAAATTATCAGAACAGAACACAGGTAATAAATGAAGCTATAGAACTTCTTGGCAAGGACATAGCTTGTGTGCATATAAAGGATTTTAAGGTGGACGGAGATGAACTGACAGCGTGTGCGGCAGGTACAGGTGAGATGGATTATACTGATATTATGCGTTTTATAAAATATCAGAAACCATATATCCATGTGACGCTTGAAAATACTGTTCCGGAAAATTCAGAAAAAGCAAGAGAATATATAGAATCGGTTATGAGTAAAGTTTAGAGGTGTAATTTTTAAATGATGAGAAGTATATTCAGTGTGGATAATCCTGTTTTTAAGTTTATTTCACGTATAGGTGATATGTTTATTCTGTCGCTTTTGTGGCTTGTTACCAGTATACCGGTTTTCACACTCGGTGCATCGACAACAGCACTCTATTACAATACGATAAAGATAGTAAGGGGCAGGGACAGCAGTCTTGTCAAAAACTATTTCAAGGCATTTAAGAGTAATTTTAAGGATTCTACGATAATTTTCTTTATAATGCTTTTTGGAGGAGCTGTAGTACTTAGTTATCTGTATTACTGGGCACAGAGTAAAGAGCAGATAGCATTTGTCATGAATGCGCTTGGGCTGGGTGTGGCATTGATGTATTTTGCAACATTGCTTTTTGTATTTCCTGTTTTGGCGGTTTTCGAAAATAAAATAAATGATACTCTCAGAACAGCGTTCCTTATGGCGATAAGACACTGGAAAGTGAGTTTTGTTCTTGTAGTATGCTCATTTGGTATCTCTTACGTCTGCTACAGAATACCGATTGTTGCGTATATTATGCTTATGATAGGTTCAGCGATACTGGCACTTATCTTCTCAGTACAGTTTGTTACTGTTTTCAGACAGTACAACCCCGAACTTGCTCCCGACCCGGAGATAGAAAAACCAAAGGAAGAAAAAAAGAAAGAACCCCACCATGTACGCAGAGTTCGTGCAGGTAAGGTGATAAAGTAAAAAATGAAAGCAACATAGTACAGTATGTGAAATATTGTAGTGTGTTGCTTTATTTTTGTATCTGAAATTTTTTGTGAGTAAAAAAATATAAAAAGATATAAAATTACATATTTACAAAAATTTCTTAATGTGTTATAATGATAACATAACCATAATATTACTATTGAAATAGAAATATTTATGTGTTAAAATAAAAAGAGAGGAACGGTAAATAAATATGGATAACCGTAATAACGAACAAATCACACCTGTAATCGACAGAAACGCAAAGATAATAAAACTCAAACTGGACATAATTTTTAAAAGAATATTCGGCGACAGTAAAAACGAGCGGATAATAAAAGCCTTTTTATCAGCACTTCTTGAAATTCCAAAAGAAAGCATAACAGCACTGACAATAGAAAACGTGGAATTACCTCCCGAATATGCCAATCAGAAGTTCAGCAAACTTGACCTCAAACTAAACGTAAACGACAGAATAGTAGACGTGGAAATGCAGATAAACAGAGTCCCCGGATTCAGTGAACGCTCGCTTTATTACGGAGCAAAGTTATACGCAGAACAGTTAAAATCGGGGGATGACTACGAAAACCTCAATCAGACTATTTGCATAAACATAACAAGTTTCAACGCATTCAAGTGTGAAGATTATCATTCGTGTTTTAAGATGATAGAACATAAACGTCATGAAGTACTGACAGAAAAGTTTATGATACATTTCTTTGAGTTATATAAAATAAACAAATAC